>NZ_CP101462.1:2010833-2340000 GCF_024362205.1 Exiguobacterium aurantiacum
TCAAGTGTCTGATCATCAGTCGCAGTGACGCCGACAGCGTCGCGCTCGCCTTCGCCAGTGTTGTAGGCTTCAGCACCTTCGATGATTGACATTACGTAAGCATATTGTGAAGCGTTGTCCGGATTAAGGACTTCTTTCCAAGCGTATTCGAAGTCGTTAGCTGTTACAGGCTCACCGTTAGACCAAGTTGCGCCTTCACGGATTTTGAACGTGTACGTTTTACCGTCTTCAGAGACGTCGTGATCTTCCGCGATCCCCGGTGTTGGGTTATCTTCGTCGTCCATACGATAGAGACCTTCGTTAACATTGTTCAACACGTTGAACGAAACCGCGTCAGTCGCGAGTGTAGGGTTAAGTGAAGGGATGTCAGAACTATCGAGCAAGTTGAGGACTTGCTCCTCGTCTGCGCCGCCTTCAGAACCTTGATTATTTGATGTTGTCTCTTCTTCCCCACCCGAGCAAGCTGCTAGGAATGCGCTAGATAGAAGCGTTACCGACGTTGCTAAAGCAAAACCTTTTTTCTTATTCATTGCGATGACCCCCTGATTTTTTTCGGTTTAACGAAATGAACGATGGTAGAAAATTCAGATATCTCACTTTACAAAATTTGCTACCACAATCCCGTTGAAGCAATAATACAATATTCTGATAATTTTGCAAAGTGTTTATTTTGATTTTTCTAAAAAATTTTTATTATAGGCTAAAAGCCCGCCTTGGGAGACGGGCTTTTAGCTCATTTTTCATAAACTTTAGAAAAAGCTAGGACGTACGAAGGACCGATGACCGGAAAACCGATGACCGCATATTTGGAATCGACTGTGTAAGATCTTCCAGCTTGGTAGATTGGGATAACGACAGCTTCTTCCAACAGCCGTTTTTCCGCTTGTCGATACGTCTCATTTCGATCCGCGAGCACTTCGGTCGAGCGAGCCTCATCCATCAACCGATCGAACGTTTCGTCCGTGTAGCCACTCGAATTCAAATAGTTATTTGTCTCGAATTGGGTCAAATAGGCACTGAATGCTGGATAGTCCGGTTGCCAGCCTGAAAGTGACAACGCATAGTCGCCTGCGACTTCTTTCCTAACTTTGTCACCGAGCGGCAACTCGACCACGTTCACTTGAAGACCCGGAAGTTGTTCAAGCTCCGTTTCAATCGTTTGGGCAATCTGCCGCGCTTCCTCATCGACAAAACTGAGCAACTCAATCTCGATTTCCTCTTCCTCGAGCCGTCCGAGCACTTCCTCGAATAGCTTGACCGCGTCCCCATCAAGCGATGGCTCCACTTCCGTTTGATCCGTGACGAGCAATCGTTCTGTCGTCCGTTCCGACCGAGCGAGCGACCCGGTTACGGCTTCCCGGTCTAGGACGAGGGCGAGCGCCCGGCGGAAGTCGGCGTCGTCGAACGGATATTCATCGACATTTGGTTTTAAATAGAAGACGCCGCTGCGCGGGACGTCGACGAGCTTCCCTTCGAGTGCTTCAATCGTCGCCTCATCCGTACCATATGGAATCGGGTGGATACCATCAGGTTCCGAATCGAGTCCTTCGTCCGCTAAGATGGTGATCTTCTCAAGGGTGACACGTTCGGCATCATAATACGTCTCATTTTTGATTAACGTCACTTGGACTGCGTCAATCGACTCGACTTGGAACGGTCCGTTGGCATCGAGCTCTCGCCATTCCCCGATCATCGGCTGCGGCAAAAAGGCCGGCATCGCCAAGATTTGCTCGAATCCTTCCATTGGCCGCTCGAGCGTCAGTTCGAATGTCTGCTCGTCGATCGCTTTTGCGCCGAGCTCCTCTGGTTGTTTCGTCCCGAGACTGATCGCTTTCGCATTCAATACGTCTTCAATCAAGAAACTGAACGGAGAATTCGTATCATCATCGGCGAGCATCCGAAAATGATTGACGAACGTTTCCGCCGTGATGGCGTTCCCGTTCACGGTTTCACTTGCTTTCAAGTTGAACGTATACGTCGCGCCGTCCTCAGAACGCGTCATCGACTCGACGAGTCCCGGTTCAATCTCGCCGTCCGCTCCAAAGCGATATAATCCTTCATAAATATGCGATAACACGGTTTGCGAACTCGGATCGATGGCGAGCAGCGCATTCGGTTGCTCCGGTAACGTTTCCCCATGGATTGTCACAATCTGTTCTTCGGGTGGTAGTAATTCTCGTGCCTGCTCTCGTTGTCCGTACCAAATAACGAAAAAAAGGATAAGGACTGAACCCAACAAGGCGGCACCGATGAAAAATCGTTTCATCTGGCATTCTCCTCTCTGTTAGACCAACCCTTATACCCTACCCGTTTTTGTCACTTTTTTCTACTATTAGTCGTTTACTTTCGCGAAGGCGAGCGTCGCGTTGTGGCCCCCGAAGCCAAGCGAGTTGCTCAGTGCGTACTGGATATCAAGTTCCCGATTTCTGTCGCGGACATAGTCTAAATCGCAATCGTCTGCCGGTGTCTCACAGTTGATTGTCGGATGAATCCGGCCCTCATGAATCGACAACGCGGTGATGACGGCCTCGACTCCGCCGGCTGCGCCGAGCAAGTGCCCGATCATCGACTTCGATGAGTTGACGGCCAAGTTGTGCGCGTGGTCACCGAAGACGTTGTGGATGGCTTTCGTCTCGAGCATGTCGTTGAGTGGTGTGCTCGTTCCGTGTGCGTTGATGTATTGAACGTCTTCTGGACGAATTCCCGCGTCACGAAGCGCCTCGTTCATCGCTTTCGATCCGCCTTCCGCTTCCGGTGACGGTGCCGTGATGTGGTAAGCGTCCGAACTCATGCCATACCCGACGACTTCCGCATACATTTTGGCTCCGCGCGCTTTCGCATGCTCATATTCCTCGAGAACGAGCACGCCCGCGCCTTCACCCATGATGAAGCCGTCACGGTTCTTATCGAACGGGCGACATGCCGTGTTCGGATCCGGATTCGTCGATAGCGCCTTGTTGGCACAGAACCCTGAGAACGAGAGCGGCGTGATTGGTGCTTCGGCCCCACCTGCGAACATCGCGAGGGCATCACCACGTTGGATGACTTTGAACGCTTCCCCGATTGAGTTCGTCCCAGAGGCACAAGCTGTGACCGAGCAGTTGCTCGGCCCTTTCGCCCCGAGGTAAATCGAGACTTGACCGCTTGCCATGTTCGGAATCATCATCGGGATGAAGAACGGGCTGATGCGGCGTGGTCCCCGTTCATGCAAGATGCTCGCTTGTTTGTCGATCGTCTCGACGCCGCCGATCCCGCTTCCAATCCAAATCCCGACGTCGTCCGCGATTGCTTTCACATCTAGACCGCTATCCCGATGCGCTGCGTCAGCCGCAAGAATCGAATATTGAATGAACGAGTCCATCTTGCGCGCTTCCTTTGGCTCGACCAAATGATCGATGTTCCATTCCTTTACTTCTGCCCCGACTTTCGCCGGATATTGGCTAATATCAATCTTCGTTAACGTATCGACTGCATTTTCCCCGTTCAACAGTCGCTCCCACATTGCCGTAACGTCGTTCCCGAGTGGGGAAACGACTCCTAATCCTGTGATGACTACTCGTTTCATGCGTTAATCTCCTCCGTGATGTTAGCGTTATTCCATGTTAGACAACTCGCTCCCCATGTGAGCCCGGCGCCGAATCCGGCGACGACGACCGTCTGGCCTTTTGAGATTTTCCCTTGCTTGACCGCTTCGGCCAAAGCGAGTGGAATTGAAGCGGCTGACGTGTTCGCATGGTCTTGAATCGTCACGACAACTTTCTCTTCATCAATCCCTAACCGTTCAATCGCCGCGTCGATGATGCGACGGTTGGCCTGGTGCGGCACGAGGACGTCCAAATCCTCGATTGTCTTCCCAGCCCCTTGTAACGCCTCTAAGACGATATCGGGCATTTTCCGGACCGCGAATTTAAACACTTCACGGCCGTTCATAACAATTTTACCTTCTTCGTTCTCATATAAGAACTTTCCGCCGGTCCCGTCGCTGCCGAGCACGATTGAATCGATGGCGGCGACGCTGTCTTCACCGAGGACGACGGCACCTGCCCCATCACCGAACAAGACGGCGGTCGAGCGATCGTCCCAATCGATGAGGTTGCCCATCTTCTCGGCTCCGATGACGAGTGTCCGTTTCAAGCCTTTCGCCTGCATCATGCTCTTCGCCGTATCCATCGCGAAGATGAAGCCGCTACAGGCGGCACTGACGTCAAAAGCGACCGCTCGCTTAGCTCCAAGGTTGGCCTGTACGAGACACGCTGTCGCCGGGAATGACGGTGCCGTTGCCGTCGCGCAGATGATCGCGTCGATGTCTTCAATCGAGACACCCGCACTTTGGAGCGCCCGCTCGCCAGCTTGTGTGGCCATATCGGCGACCGAAAGATCGGCGTCGGCCAAATGTCGCGCCTCAATCCCGGTCCGGGTCCGAATCCATTCGTCGCTCGTATCCATTCGTTTTTCCAAATCGATGTTCGTGATCCGGTTGTCCGGAAGGAACGAACCGATGCCAATGATTCCAATGTTCATATTGATGACCCCTATTCTTAGTATCTGGTACTAATATAAGGGAATAAAAAAGGGATGTCAACGCATCCCTCTCGATTATTCACTTTGGCCGAGTCGTTTCGTGACGGCCATGACCATTTTCGCCGAGTTGATCGATGCCGTCTCCAAAAATTCGTCGAACGACAAGTTCGCTTCCTCATCGGCACTGTCCGAGATCGAACGAGTCACGACGAACGGTACCCCGAACTGGTAGCACGTCTGCGCGATCGGTGCAGCTTCCATCTCGACAGCAGCGACGCCATCGAAATGCCCGAGGATTTCGGCGACACGTTTCGAGTCGTTGATGAACGAGTCACCTGTCACGATGAGTCCGGTATGGACGTTCACGTCATGGAGGCTCTCGATTACTTCTTTACAGACGTCCATCAAGTGCGCGTCAGCCGTATAAGCCGCCGGCATCCCTGGAACTTGCCCATATTCGTAGCCGAACGCCGTCACGTCGACGTCATGGTGTCGGACTTCGGTCGAGACGACGACGTCGCCGACTTTCATCCCTTTCTTGAAGCCGCCGGCTGAACCGGTGTTGATGACGACGTCAGGTTTGAACTTGTCGATCAAGAGCGTCGTGCCGATGGCCGCGTTCACTTTGCCGATGCCTGACTTTAAAATGACGACTTCGACGTTGCCGAGATACCCTTCATAGAAATGATAGTTGGCGATTTCCGTGTCTGTCCGTTCTGTCAATTCGTTGCGGAGCAAGTTCACTTCTTCTTCCATTGCGCCGATGATTCCGATTTTCATGGTGTATGCCTCCTCAGAAAGAGAGCGACCTCCATGTGGATGTCGCTCGTTTGTGTTACTTGATTTCTTTAATTTCGACGACCATGTCGCCGCCTGGCGTTTGAACGTTGACCACGTCTCCGACCGTACGGCCGAGAAGTGCTTTCGCGATCGGTGATTCGTTTGAGATTTTCCCTGTGAACGGGTCGGCCTCGGCGCCACCGACGATCGTGTATGTCTCGTCTTCGTTATCTTCTTGAATGAAGAACGTTACCGTTTTCCCGATGGCGACCATCGAGTTGTCGGCTACGTCATCTTGGATGATGACGGCGTTACGAAGCATCTCTTCAAGTTGGGCGATACGTCCTTCGACCATTGCCTGCTCTTCTTTCGCTGCATCATATTCAGCGTTCTCAGACAAGTCTCCGAAATCGCGGGCGATCTTAATATTCTCAACGACTTCTTTACGGCGCACCGTCTTCAGTTCGTTCAATTCATTTTCGATCTTAGCTTTTCCGTCTAACGTCATGTAATGTTGTTTTTCAGCCATTTCTGTCACTCCTTCATTGTCTCCTAGTATATTACAGCTCGATTAAATTGAAAACGATTTATTTCCTTATGCCCGATTGCGTTCGGTGAGCACCCAGCGAATCTTCGTCACGAGCAAATCGATCGCGACGAAGTTTTCTCCGCCTTCAGGCACGATGATGTCCGCATAGCGTTTCGTCGGCTCACAAAATTGAAGATGCATCGGTCGGACGACGTTCGTATATTGGGCGACGACCGAATCGATCGAGCGGCCCCGCTCATTGAGATCGCGCTGCATCCGGCGCAAGATGCGGACGTCCGCATCCGTGTCGACGAACACTTTAATATCCATCAAGTCACGAAGACGGTCATCCTCGAGCGCCAAGATCCCTTCGACGATGACGACGTCGACCGGCTCGATCAAAATCGTCTTGTCCGAGCGCGTGTGCGCCGCATAGTCATATACCGGTTTCTCGATGGCCTTATGCTCTTGTAACTGTTTGATATGCTCGATCAATAAATCGTTATCGAACGCGAACGGATGGTCATAGTTCGTCTTATACCGCTCTTCCATCGTCATCTCTGACTGGTCTTTATAATACGCGTCTTGCTCGATCATGACGACCGATTGTCCTTTGAACGCATCCACGAGCGCGCGGGCCACGGTCGTCTTGCCTGATCCGGTCCCCCCGGCCACGCCGATTATGACGGGTTTATGTTGCATCAAAGTTGAATCCTCCTCATCGTAATTTACGACTGATTGCTAGGCCATCACCAAGGGGCAAAATTGCAGTATGATAATCGGTCCGTGCCATCAATTGCTCAGTAAACTCTTTCACGAGACGGACGAGCCGGCGGCGCCGACGATCAAGCACTGACACGTCTTCGAGCAGGACGTCCCCTCGTAAAAATAAATTATCGCTGTAAATCGTACCACCAATTGGTACTAAAGCGCCATACCCATCAAAGAATTTTTGATACTGACCTTTGGCGGCGTCGATAAAGACCGCATCGAATTGTCCTTCGACCGTCCCGATGAGTTCCACCGCGTCACCATGAATGACAGTGATCCGGTCCGAAACGTCCGAGCGTCCGATAAAGCCGAGCGCTTCTTCATGACGTCGTGCGTTCCGCTCGATTGTAACGATTTCCGCGTCCGGCAACAGTTCAGCCATTCGGATCGCGCTGTATCCGATCGCCGTCCCGACCTCGAGGATGCGTTTCGGGCGTTGCATCGCGAGGAGCGAGAGCAACACTTCTGATCCGGTCAAGTCCATGATCGGCACGTGATGTTCTCGCGCGAACGCCTCCATCTCCGCCAATAGCGGCGACCGGGGCGTGACCAAGTTCTCCACGTAACCTTCATAGGATGAATGTTCCACGTCGTACACCTCTTACTCTCTAATCATTCAAACGACCGGAAGCCAAGGCTTCCGGTCGCATATCCGTCAATTGTTGTTTGCTTCTTCGAACGCTTCCCATTCCGGGCGATACTTGTTGACGTTCTGTTGATGCGCCTCATACTCCACTTCGAACAAGACTTCCCCATTCGGGAACCCTTCACGCGGTGGGCGGGCGTAGAAATAAACGTTATCCGTATCGTTCGGGTTGAGCGTGGCGACAAACGCGTCACGACTGACCGCAGCAATCGGTCCAATCGGGATTCCCTCATAACGGTAAGTGTTATACAGCGAATCGTTTTGAAGGTCGTTGAACGATGTGAAAATCGATGTCTCCCCGGTACCGTACCAGACGGTTGGGTCAGACTGCAACTTCATGCCATCGGCCAAACGATTCTCAAAGACGCCGGCAATCTCTTGCCGGTCTTCCGTCGAGACCGCTTCTTTCTCGACGACCGAGGCGAGCGAGAGCGTCTCATGGAACGTACGTCCCGAAGCTTCGACCGCATCCCCGTATTCGAGATAAAGTTGTTCGGTCGGCTTGAGCATCTCATCGATGATCTGAGTGAGCGTGACACCTTTGTCGAACTCATACGTCGCCGGGAATAAATACCCTTCGAGCGGGTGATAAATCCCGTCGGCGAGCACTTCGTCCGTCAACATCTCATGCTCATTGACGAGCGAGCGGATATACTCTTCATCACTCAGTTGGTCCGAGATTTCTTCTTTCGGAATATCCGCTTGTTTTGCGAGACGCGCGATGACCTGATCGATCGTAAATCCTTCCGGGATCACCAATTTGATGTCCGGAACGACAATGACTTTCCCTGTCTTCAGCGTGGAAATCAACTCGTCAAGCGACTGTGACGGAGACAACGTATACGTCCCCGCTTGGAACGATGATTCATTTTTAAACCGTGTGTAAAAACGGAAAATCGTGCTATTCCTCACGAGCCCATTCTCTTCGAGTAGTTCACCAATGTACCCAGAACCTGCACCGAGCGGAACCTCGACCTCGACCGTTTCGGTCGAAGACGGGTCGACGGGTTCGAGCGATCGTTTCACGAACGCATACGACACCGCGGCACCTGTGGCGATCACTAGAAGAAAGACAGCAAGGATGATGACCGTAATTCGCCGAACGATCCGGTTACGTGCACGCTTCTCATCAAACATCGATGGATGGTTCATGCGCATTTCTCCCCTGTTCTTCTGTTATGAAGATGGGCGACGAGGGTTTCCCCTAGTCGCCCGTCCACGTATTAGTCTAAACCAACTTCGTCATTGACGATATCGAACGCTTCCATGACTTCTTCGAAGTCAGCATCGTCTTCGACGAGCTTCAAGATGAACTCGCCTTCTTCGAGCTCTTCGATTTCGAACGCGTACACTTCAATTGTGTCGTCATCCTCATCTTCAGTCTCTGGATTGCCGACCGGCTCAAGAACGACAAACGTCTTCTTCGAGCGGTCGCTCGTCATCCGGAAAATTTCTGCAAATAAATGCTCGTCTCCATTTTCGTCTGGAATACGGTACATTTCTTCTTCACGACGGATTTCTGCCATGAGTAATTCCTCCTTATTTGCCTGCACGATCCAGGTAATTTTGTAAAATCATGACGGCTGCCATCTTATCGATGACGGCTTTTCTCTTTTTTCGGCTGACGTCTGCTGAAATGAGCATCCGCTCCGCTTGCATAGTCGTCAGGCGCTCATCGACGAGAACCGTCGGCAAGCCCGTCGCCTCGGTAAGGGCAGCTGCAAACGCCTCTGATGCCTCACCTCGTGGCCCGATCGTCCCGTTCATATTCTTCGGGAGACCGACGACGACTTCTTTCACATCGTACTGCTCAATGATCGGTCGGAGCAGACGGACGGCTTCGTCAAAGTCCGGCTCGGTCCAGTAGACCGTCTCCACACCTTGCGCCGTCCATCCCATGAGGTCGCTCACGGCGACCCCAATCGTCTTCGAACCGACATCGAGCCCCATGACTCGCTTCATATTAATCCTCTCTACGATCGTTCAAATACGATTTGACCAACTCTTCGAGCAGTTCATCTCGTTCGATTTTGCGAATCAAGTTTCGCGCATCGTTATGACGCGGGATGTAGGCAGGGTCACCTGACAACAAGTATCCGACGATTTGATTGATCGGTTGGTAGCCTTTCTCCTCGAGTGCTTGATACACCGTGATCAGCGTCTCCCGAGTGTTGGCTCGATTATCATCTTCTGGAAAATTGAATTGCATCGTGCGATCCATTTGGCTCACAAGAATCCACCTCTTTCCGTTTGCACTTCACACTCTATTATGCCAGTGATTGAACGTAATGTGAAGCAAACTTCAATGCTTCATCCAGTTTTGTCGCATCACGGCCTCCGGCTTGCGCCATATCAGGACGGCCGCCACCGCCACCGCCGCAACGTGTCGCCACTTCTTTGATCAATTTCCCGGCATGGAAGCCGCGGTCGTTCAAGTCTTTCGTCACACCTGCGACGAGATTGACCTTGTCGCCGTTCGCCGACCCGAGCAAGATGACGGCTGAACCGAGCTTGCCTTTCAATTCGTCGACCATGCCGCGGAGCGCATCCATATCTTGTCCGTCGACGCGCTTAGCGATCAACTGAACATCTCCGAACGTCTCAATCGCATCCGTGAGTGACGACGCCTCGATGTTGGCGAGTTTCGCTTTGAGCGATTCGCTCTCACGCTCGAGTTCTTTCATTTCAGCTTGAAGCGCTTGGACACGAGTCGGCACTTCGAGCGGTTTTGTCTTGAGCAATTTTGCTGCTGTCTCAAGCGTCTCGATGTGCTGGTTCATCACTTCGTAAGCCCCAGCTCCCGTGACTGCCTCGATGCGACGTGTGCCGGCTCCAATCCCTGACTCCGACAAGATTTTGAAGAGTCCGATTTCAGCCGTGTTGCCGACGTGGCAACCACCGCAAAGCTCGACCGAGTCACCGGCCGCGACGACGCGGACGACATCCCCATACTTCTCACCGAAGAGTGCCATCGCACCTTTTGCTTTCGCGTCGGCAATGTTCATCTCTTCGATATCGACAGCAATCGACGCCCAAATGCGTTCGTTCACTTGACGCTCGATCGACTGAAGTTCTTCAGCCGTCACTTGACCGAAGTGCGAGAAGTCGAAGCGAAGACGGTCTGGTGTCACGAGGGAACCCGCTTGGTTGACGTGCTCGCCGAGCGTGTCTTTCAACGCGCGATGCAACAAGTGCGTCGCTGTGTGGTTTTTGATGATCGCTTGACGTGAGTCTTTGTCGACCGTCGCCGTCACCGCGACTTCCGCCTTAGCGACACCTGATGTGACCGTGACCGTATGCAAGTTCTGGCCGTTCGGCGCTTTCGAGACGTCTTTCACGTGCAGGACGAAGTCCGACCCGACGATTTGTCCCTTGTCACCGATTTGTCCGCCGCTCTCGGCGTAAAATGGTGTCTGGTCAAGGATGACTTGTGCTTCTTCGCCAGCCGCGACGACATCGACGAGCTCGCCATTGTGAATCAAACTGATGATTTTTGCTTCGGTCCCGAGGTTCGTGTAGCCGACGAATGACGATGGGAGCGTGATTTCAGCAAGAACACCTGACTGGATTTGCATCGACTCGACGTCGGCACGGGCTGTCCGAGCGCGTTCACGCTGGGCGTTCATCGCTTGTTTGAACCCGTCCTCGTCGACCGTCAACTTGTGATCTTCGGCGTATTCAATCGTCAATTCGAGCGGGAATCCGTACGTGTCGTAAAGACGGAACGCGTCTTCGCCGCTGATGACGTTCGAACCGGCCGCTTTTTGCGCTTTCGCGACTTCGTTCAAGATAGCAAGACCGTCATGAAG
Organism: Exiguobacterium aurantiacum; assembly: GCF_024362205.1. Lineage (GTDB taxonomy): Bacteria > Bacillota > Bacilli > Exiguobacteriales > Exiguobacteriaceae > Exiguobacterium > Exiguobacterium aurantiacum_B. Next base: position 2,021,890 of record NZ_CP101462.1, read on the forward strand.
CGTCTCGTGGAAACGTTCTTCTTCGTTTTTGACGACTTTTTTGATGAAGTCTTTTTTCTCACGGACTTCTGGATAGAAATCAACCATGATGTCACCGACGACGTCGACGAGCTCATACATGAACGGACGCTCGATGCCTAGCATCTTCGCATAACGAACGGCACGGCGGAGCAGACGACGAAGCACGTAGCCGCGTCCTTCGTTCGATGGGAGTGCCCCGTCACCGATCGCGAACGAGACGGTGCGGATATGGTCGGCGATGACTTTGAACGCCACGTCTTTACTGCTGTCGGTGCGATACGTCTCACCGCTGATTTTCTCTGTCTCGTGGATGATCGGCATGAACAAGTCCGTGTCGAAGTTCGTCGGCACGTCTTGCATGACGCTCGCCATCCGCTCGAGACCCATCCCTGTATCAATGTTTTTGCGTGGGAGCTCGGTGTAGTTGCCGTGCCCGTCATGGTTGAACTGACTGAAGACGATGTTCCAGATCTCCAGGTAGCGTTCGTTCTCGCCGCCCGGGTACAGTTCCGGATCGGTCGGGTCGTCCCCGAAAGCCGGTCCGCGGTCGAAGAAGATTTCCGTGTTCGGGCCAGACGGACCTTCCCCGATTTCCCAGAAGTTTTCTTCGAGCGGGATGATACGGTCAGCCGGCACGCCGAGTGCGAGCCAAAGTTGTTTGGCTTCTTCATCTTCTGGGTGAATCGTCACGGACAAGCGGTCCGGGTCGAGTCCGTACCACTCGTCGCTCGTGAGGAGTTCCCAGCCCCATTTGATCGCATCTTCGCGGAAGTAGTCACCGACCGAGAAGTTTCCGAGCATCTCGAAGAACGTATGGTGACGAGCCGTCTTCCCAACGTTCTCGATGTCGTTCGTCCGAATCGACTTCTGGGCGTTGACGATGCGTGGGTTGGCTGGAATGACGCGACCATCAAAGTATTTTTTAAGCGTCGCGACACCTGAGTTGATCCAAAGAAGCGTCGGATCCTCGACCGGTACGAGTGAGGCACTCGGCTCGACACTGTGTCCTTTTGATTTGAAGAAATCTAAATACATTTGGCGAATCTGTGCGCCAGTTAATGGTTTGAGCGGTTTCATCAACAATTCCTCCTTCAGTTTAAACGAAACGAAAAAAAGCGCTGCTCATCCCTGTGGAAAGGGACGAAAGCATCGCTTCGTGGTACCACCCTCGTTCGCACGGCAAAGCCGTGCCTCGAACATCCGATAACGCGGATGAGGCGCCCAGGGTGAGTGGGGACTCCAGACTAGCTTCGGTCGACCGGACCCCCATCTTCTCACAGCCTAGGAAGATGTCTCTGGTGAGGCGGTTACGACGTACTCATTTCCTTCATCGTCTTTAATCGTTTCAGTTTTCTATTCGTCATTATCACACGTCAATCGGGAGACGTCAAGACTTGCCGCCTAGCCGTTCGACGAGTTTCGTCCGGCGCACCGGCTCCTCTTCCCGTGTCGCCGCCTCGAGCGCACGCACGTCCCCGAACAAGAGTAGGCTCTTCTTCGCCCGGGTGACGGCCGTATAGATCAAGTTGCGCGACGAGCGGAAGCCGCCGTTGAAGAAGACGGGCATGAGCACAATTGGAAATTCGGACCCTTGCGACTTATGGATCGTGATCGCATAGGCGTGGGTGAACTGGTCCCACTCGCTCCGGTTATATTCGACCTCGGTCTGATCGAAGCGGATATAGATCTTGTCGACCTTGTCGACGTTCTCTTTCGCGTAGAAGATATTCGTGATCTCTCCGATATCGCCGTTATAGACGTTTTCCTCGGCGTTATTGACGAGTTGGAGCACCTTGTCCCCGTTTCGGTACGTCCGGTTGCCGTGTTTCACTTCACGGGCCGCCGACTTCGGATTGAACACGTTTTGGAGCGCCTCGTTCAACCCGTCGATGCCACAAACCCCGCGATACGTCGGCGCGAGCACTTGGATATCGAACGGTGAATAACCTTTCCGCAGCGCGGCCCCGGCCATTTGACAGATTGCCTGGAGTGCCGTCTCTTGGTTGGCTGTATAGAAGCGACGGTCCGGCAGTGCCGCCAGCAAATCGTCCGGCATCTGTTTCGCGTTGAGCGCGTGCGCTAAGCGCAGGATGCTCGATTCGGACGCCTGTCGATGGACGACATCGAGACGGACGACGGGGATGCCATCGGTCGCCATCAAATCGGCGAGCACTTGGCCCGGTCCGACCGAAGGCAATTGATCTCGGTCCCCGACGAAGAGAATCTTCATCCCGTTCGGTACGGCCCGCAGCAGACTGCGGAACAAGAAGATATCGATCATCGACGCCTCGTCGACGATGAGCACTTTTCCGACGAGCGGATTTGTGTCATCGACTTGGAACGAGCTGCCGTCGAACTTCAAAAGACGGTGAATCGTCGAGGCCGGTAAGCCCGTCGACTCACTGAGCCGTTTCGCGGCCCGGCCGGTCGGTGCGGCGAGCACGAACGGGAACGGTTGGTTCTGTACCGGTTCGAGCTTCCAGTCGAACACGTCGCTGAGCGCGTGGATGATGCCGCGGACGACGGTCGTCTTCCCGGTACCCGGTCCCCCGGTCAGTACCATGAGCGGCGACTTCAAGGCGAGCTCAATCGCTTCCCGCTGTTGTTTCGCATACTCGATTGAAAACATCTCTTCGACGCGTCCGACCGCGTCAAAGATCGTCGTCATATCGACATCTTCCGTCGTCGAGGTCGACATGATGCGCGCGAGTTCTTCGGCCGCTTTTTGTTCGGCCCGGTACACTCGTGGATGATAGACGACCCCGTCTTCGACGATGACACGCTCATCGTTCGCGAGCGTCTCAAGTGCCGAGACGAGCGCCTCACCCGGGTCGCCGCCGATGATGCGCGGCATCTCACTGGCGAGCTGGTCGGCCGTGACGAACAAATGCCCGTTCCCTTGCTCGAGCTCGAGCACGTACAACACAGCCGCTGCGATCCGCTCCGGGTGAATCCCTTGGATCCCGAAATGGGCGGCGATGGCATCGGCCGTCTTGAAGCCGATTCCAGGGACGTCATACATGAGAGCGTATGGATTCTTTTCAATCGTCTCCATGGCCCTTCCCTCATATTCTTTATGAATCTTCGAGGCGAGTCGCGGTGTCACGTCGAACGGCGCCAAAAACAAGAGCAACTGGTCGACCCCATATAAGATGTTCAACCGTTCGGTGATGACGCGGGCCTGTTTCTCTTTCAAACCGTCGACGTTCGACAAGATACTCGGATGCTTGACGATTTGGTCGATGCAGTCGTCTCCGAGCGCATCGGCAATTTTTTGAGCCGTCTTTTGTCCGATGCCCGGGAACGAACCGTTCGTCAAAAAACGGACAGCGGCGCGCTTCGTCATCGGGACGACCCGGCGAATCCACTCGGCCTTCATTTGTTTCCCGAACCGAGGATGGTCGACGAGTCGCCCGTGCGCTTTGTACGTCTCGCCTTTCTCGATGCCGACGCCGACGCCGGCGATGACCATCTCGGTCTCGTCTGTCTCAAAATTCTTTTCTTTTATACGTACGAGCGCGATCGTGTGCGCTTCTTCTTCCGATTGAAACAGGACGCGGATGACTTTTCCTGTCAACTCGTAAGGTGCTGCCATCATTCGAGCCACCTCCAGCTAGTTTTCCATCCCCCATTATAGCCCGAGTGGAAACGATAGGACAAATCACCTAACTGAACAGGTTGAGGATACGCTCGAGCTGGTCGAGATCGACACGTTCGAGAATTCGAATCAATTGGTCGACATCGATTCGATTCAAGATGCGCTCGAGTTGCTCCAAGTCCACGGTTTCAAGCAATCGTTCGAACCTTTCTAACTCGCCCGAATTGACATAACCTTCGAGCCGCTCGAACAGTTCGGTCCGCTCGACACGAAACAATTGCTCGAGTGATGGGCGTTGCAGTAACAGTACGAGACCTGCGGCGACGACATGGACACCCCAGTTCAGGACGACGTGACCGAGCCGCACCGTCTGTCCGACGAACGGGATGAGCGGGATAAACGACAGCTGTAACACGATGATGACTAACTGAATATACGGATTCGGGATGAACCAAGCTACAATCGCGAGCAGGGCCGGAACGACCCAGGCCATCCCGACCGCACTAAATGTCACGGACCAGGACCGATTGGCCGACAACACCCAGTGCATGATGATGCCGAGCACGAAGAACGTCGCGAACAAGACTAACAGCACGGTCGTCGCCCGCTCCGACTCGACGACGACACGAAACAACAGATTATTCGTCCACTCGCCCATCGCGAGACGTTCGTCGACGGCAGAGAACAGCCGACCGAGCATGAACCATTCGATGATGAAAAATATAACGACACTGACCAAACTAATCATCCGCATATGATTTCTCCCCTCTCACATTGCTAATCCATTTCCCGAACACTTGGACGGCTATGCACGTTTTTCGTCGAATCAAAGCGGGAACTGTTCGAGTGAACCTATGAAGGAGGGATTATGTATGACGAAGCGGATACCAATCAGTGGTCTGTGTGAACTTGTATTAGAAGTGACTGACATGGCGGAGGCCGTCGACTTTTGGCACGGCAAGTTAGGGCTTCCTGTCGTCGAGCAGTGGGTCGGGGACGACGCCGAACCGAGCGAGGCGCAAGAACAGGCGGACGAACCTTGGGCGACGTGGCTTTATGTCGGCGGAAACACACGCCTCGGTCTTTGGCTGAAGCGTGATTTCACGTCAGAAGAAGAGTCGAATCGTCAAGAGGATGTGACCGAGTGGGAGACACTCTATGACGAGGGCGGCGCCCACGTCCACTGCGCGTTCTTCGTCCCGATGGAGTCGTTCGATCAGGCGCTTGAAGTGTTAGAGACGTCGAACATTCCTACAAAACTGCGGACATGGGACGAAGACGAGACGGTCAACGGTAAAGAGCGCTCGGCCTACTTCAAAGACCCGAGCAAGAACGTAATCGAGCTATACACGAAAAACATGGATGAGGCCTACGGTGAGTTCGCTGGCGAGCCGGTGAAGATCACGACGAAGCAACTCTGAAATGCATATGCACTCGATGAACCACATGATAAGATGAGAAAAAATGGTAAAGGTTGTGCCACATGCGTTTTTTCCCGCTTCTTATCACGACGTGTCTCGGCTTGCTCACGTTTATATTGTATTTCATGATCGATGCGTTTCCCACGCTCGACCGCCCGACTTCTTTTGCAGCATTGGCGTTCGTCTCTTGCGCTGCAATTTTTCTCATCTTGATCGACGGTGTACGTCGGGCTAAATCAGGTAAGAGTATCGCTTGGAGTTATATCGCGCTCGCCGGCACGCTGTTATTGACGACTTGTAATTTTTTGATTTGGATCATCGGGGAGGTGTCCACATGACGCTCATCCTTCCTGAATGTATCACCGGATTTTCATACGGCGACTGTTCCGCTCCCGGATCCGACGTGAGGATGTTCAAAACGATTTGTTTCGATTACGCCCGTCTGGAAGGTGGGACGTGTAGTATCATCCTCGGCGATTCGGTCACCCCAAACTATCACCAAGCGACGATCACCGTCCACGGGCGCAACATCTATGTGTTGCTCAGCAGAAACTATCCCGTCATCGGCATCTCCAAACTCGAACCGTTTCAATACGAGTACATCGATGTACCTGAATTGACCGACTTGTTTCCTGATCCATATCAAATTCCGTCAGCGGCAGAGTTGAATGAGCGGTTCGATTTGTCGCTACAGCCGTTTCTGAACAAGGCGGAACGCGGAGAAATCGAATATTGGGAACCAGAAACAATTGGTAACGTCATCTTCCATTATTGGGACTAACAAAAAGCGCTTCTCGCAAAAACTGCGAGAAGCGCTTTATTGATTTAGTTACCGAGCAGCTCATCCATTTTCGCTTTCGCGTCAAAGGCGAGCGCGTGGTCCGGTTGCAACTCGAGCACACGCTCAAGCTCGGCGTACGTCTTGTCTTGTTCACCGAGGAAGGCGTAGGCAATCGCCAAGTTGTAGCGGGCGTCAGTATGGCTCGCGTCGAGGTCGAGCGTATGCTCGAGCGCTTCAACGGCCATATCGAGCTGTTCGTTCTGAGCGAGCGCGAGCCCGTACTGGAACGAGATCTCGACGTCTTCCGGCGCCTGCTTCATCGCTTCGCGAAGACGTGGCAACGCCCGGACGAAATCGCCCATCGCCTTGTACGTCAAGCCGAGCATGAAATGAAGGTCGGCGTCGTCCATCCCGGCAAGGAGCGCCTGACGAAGCGAAGCCTCGGCCAAGTCGAGCTGTTCGAGCTCATAGGCGAGTGCTCCCTTCGCATAATGCGCCGCGCCGAACGCGTTGTCGAGTTCGAGCGCCTTATCGTAAAAGACGACGGCCCGTTCATGGTCACCGATTGCTTGCAGGAGCGTACCCATATTGACGTAACCAGTCGGGTCGGTTGAGTCCGCTTCGATGGCAGCGTTGAACTGCTTGGCCGCCTGTTCGAACTCACCTTGTTGCATCGCTTGGATGCCTAATTCGTTTGCGTTCATCCTCATCACCTCATCCGATATAGTCGAGTCGTTTTCCGTTTCGATACGCTTCGTCAATCGTCGCACCGCCGAGGCAGATGTCGCCGTCATAGAAGACGACCGCTTGGCCTGGCGTGATGGCGCGTTGCGGCTCATCAAATTTGACGAGCACTTCGCCATTTTCAAGTGGCGCGATTGTCACCGGCACGTCTTGTTGACGGTAGCGGAATTTCGCCGTCGCCCGGAACTCACCTGTTGGTACGACACCTGTCCAAGATAACTTCGATGCGAGCAGCGCATCCGAATAGAGCGCGTCATGATGGAACCCTTGGCCGACGTAGAGGATGTTTTCTTCGACGTTTTTGCCGACGACGAACCATGGGTCCCCGTCGCCGCCGATGCCGAGGCCGTGGCGTTGACCGAGCGTGTAATACATGAGCCCGTCATGGTTTCCTTTTTGTTCCCCATCGAGCGTCTGCATGATGCCTGGTTGTGACGGCAAGTACTCCGAGAGGAACTCTTTGAAGTTGCGCTCTCCGATGAAGCAGATGCCCGTCGAATCTTTTTTCTTCGCTGTCGCGAGTCCCGCTTCCTCGGCGATGACACGGACATCTTTCTTGTCCATATGACCGATTGGGAACATCGTCCGCGCGAGTTGGTCTTGCGACAACTGGTTCAAGAAGTACGTTTGGTCTTTATTGTCATCTTTCCCACGAAGAAGTCGATGCTCACCGTCGACATACTCGACCCGTGCGTAGTGCCCGGTCGCGACGAAATCGGCTCCGAGGCGTAGCGCATGTTCAAGGAACGCTTTGAACTTGATTTCCTTGTTACACATGACGTCCGGGTTCGGCGTCCGTCCGAGACGGTACTCGGCCAAGAAGTATTCGAACACGCGGTCCCAATATTCTTTTTCGAAGTTAACCGCGTAGTAAGGGATCCCGATTTGGTTGGCGACCGCGATGACGTCTTCATAGTCTTCGGTCGCCGTACAAACACCGTTCTCGTCCGTATCATCCCAGTTTTTCATAAAGATTCCGATGACGTTATAGCCTTGCTCTTTCAGCAAATGGGCCGTCACCGATGAATCGACGCCGCCTGACATCCCGACGACGACCGTCGTCTCGGCAGGGGCTTTTGTGCGTAAGTTCATGATTTATCTCACTCCGTTCGTGAATGTCGAGACGACCTCAGAGAGTCGTTCGGCGAGCCGCTCCACGTCTGCGACCGAGTTGCCATGTCCAAAGCTGATGCGGATGGACTGTTTCGTCCGATCCGACGTCCCGAACATCGCCGTCAATACGTGTGACGGTTCAATCGACCCGGCCGTGCAAGCACTGCCGCTCGAGATGGCAAAGCCGCGCATGTCCATCATGATGAGGAACGGTTCAAGTTCGATGCCCGGGAGATACAAGTTGACGATGTGCGGTAAGCGATTCGCCCCGTTCACGTCATACTCGACTCCGAGTTCATCGAGTCGCTTGAAGAGCGCCTTAGCCATTTGATGATAGGCGTTCACCCGTTCGGCCTGTTCGATTTTAGCCAGTTCGGCTGCTTGTTGGAACCCGACGGCACCCGGAACGTTTTCCGTGCCGGCTCGACGTTTCCGTTCTTGTTGTCCTCCAAAAGAACGCGTCGCTAATTTTACACCTGTTTTCATAAAAAGAAAACCGATACCTTTCGGGCCATTGATTTTATGGGCCGAGGCCGACAATAAATCGACACCGAGCGCCTTGACGTCAATCGTTTCCGTGCCGAGCGCTTGGACCGCGTCCGTATGGAAATAGGCCTGATGGTCGGCGAGGAGCGCCCCGATTTCCGCAATCGGTTGAAGTGTGCCGACCTCGTTGTTGCCGTACATGACCGAGACGAGAATCGTGTCGTCCCGAAGTGCAGCACGAACGGAGTCAAGCGTCACCGCACCCGTCGCGTCGACATCGAGATACGTCACGTCAAAGCCTTCCCGCTCGAGTTGCTCCATCGCGTGCAAGACGGCGTGGTGTTCGACTTTCGTCGTAATCACATGTTTGCCTTTATGTTGATTCGCATAAGCCGTACCGAACAGCGCATAGTTGTCCGACTCGGTGCCGCCTGATGTAAAGACGATCTCGTTCGGGGTCGCCCCGATCCACGTGGCGAGCGTCCGGCGCGAAGTATCCAGTGCGGCGCGCGCCGTCCGTCCGATGCCGTGGATGCTCGACGGGTTGCCGTATTGCTCGAGCAAATAGGGCGTCATCGCTTCGAGCACTTCCGGACGCATCGGCGTCGTTGCGGCATGATCAAAGTAATTCATGTTCGTTCACCTCACCTTTAAATATAAAACATATAGCCGTCTGAATCCTCTTCAGCGAGATCTGCAAGTGTCGTCTCTTCGAGTACTTTCTCGATTGCGGCTTTGATTTTATCCCATAGCTTCCGTTTCACGGCATCGTCCGCTTCTGAGTCTTCGACGATTGTGAGCGGGCCTTCGAGCAGGCGGATAATCTCTCCAGCCGTGATGTCCGTCGCCGGTTTGACGAGCTGATAGCCTCCGTACGCCCCGCGGACGCTCTTGACGAGCCCGCCGTTGCGGAGCGGACCGATCAATTGCTCTAAGTAATGTTCCGGCAAGTCATGCCGGGCCGCAATCTTTTTCAAGCTGAGCGGTTTATTGTCCGTTTCCCGGGCCAGTGCGATCATGATCGTCAATCCATAACGACCTTTTGTAGATATTTTCATCTTCATGTCTCCTTCTGCTATACTAATCGAACAAACGTTTGTCGAAAGGAATGTGTACGTATGAGTGATTTATTTCAGCAATCGAATAGCGGCCCGCTCGCCAATCGGATGCGGCCTGAAACGTTAGACGAAGTCATCGGTCAACGCCACATCATCGGCGAAGGCAAATTGCTGCGGCGGGCCATCGAGGCCGACCGCCTCGGCACGATTATCTTGTATGGACCGCCGGGAACGGGCAAGACGACGCTCGCCCGCGTCATCTCGAATTATACGAAAGCGACGTTCGTGCAATTGAACGCCGTCACGGCCAAACTCGATGAACTCCGGAGCGTCATCCGCGAGGCCGAGTCCCGGTTTGATTTCGAGCAAGAACGAACGATTTTATTTTTAGACGAGATTCATCGTTTCAATAAACTGCAACAAGACGCCCTGCTCCCGGCACTAGAGGCCGGGAAGCTCATCTTGATCGGGGCGACGACCGAAAACCCGAGTTTTGAGGTCAACGCGGCGTTGCTGTCGCGCGCGACCGTGTTTCGGCTCGAACCGCCTGGACCAGACGAACTTCGTGTCGTCTTGGAGCGGGCTCTCGCTGACAAAAAGGGACTCGGCAACTATCTCGTCCAAATCGAGGAAGCCGCCGTGGACCATTATATCAAAATGGCGGACGGTGACTACCGTGTCCTGTTGAACGCCCTCGAGCTGGCCGTATTGACGACGCCCGAGGTCGATGGCAAGATTCAAATCACACTCGACGTCGCCGAGGAGTCGATTCAACAAAAAGCCATCAAGTACGACAAGACGGGTGACCGGCACTATGACGTCATCTCGGCGTTGATTAAGTCGATTCGCGGCTCGGACCCGGACGCGGCACTGTACTGGCTCGCCGTCATGATCGAGGCCGGCGAATCACCGCGCTTCATCATGCGCAGGCTCTATGTGCATGCGGCCGAAGATATCGGGCTCAGTGACCCGAACGCGCTCGTCATCGTCGATGCGGCCGCTCGCGCGAGCGAACACGTCGGTTTCCCGGAGGCACGGATCCCGATGGCACAGGCCGTCCTATATCTCGCGACGGCACCGAAATCGAACGCGGTCATCACCGCCATCGATAAGGCGATTCACCACGTCCGCACGGTCGAAGGCGGTCCGGTACCGGTCCATCTCCGTGACGCGCACAGCCCAGGCGCCCGCGAGCTCGGCAACGGTGCCGGATACAAATACCCGCACGACGAGAAAGACGGCTACGTCGCGCAAAACTACTGGCCGGAGAACTTGGCCCGAAAACGTCCTAAATATTATACACCGACGAGCCGTGGCTTCGAGCAACAGCTGCAAAAACGACTCGATTATTGGGAAAAACGACGCTGACTCTTTTGAGCCGCGTCGTTTTTTCATTTCTGGATGCGGTTGATCTCGACACCAGCTGTCTCAAGCATTTGGTTGATGACATACCCTGCTGCGACGAGGCCGGCGACCGATGGGACGAACGCGTTCGAACTCGGCGGCATCTTCGCTTTACGGATCGGGGCATCTTTCTTCCCGACGACCTCGTTCACGTCTTCGCGTGTCACGATCGGCGACTCGTCTGAAAAGACGACCGGGACGCCTTTATGGATGCGCTCTTTACGGAGACGCGTCCGGACCATTTTGGCGATCGGGTCGTATGTCGTATCCTTGATGTCGACGACTTTGATGCGCGTCGGGTCCATCTTGTTGGCCATGCCCATGCTCGAGATGACCGGGATGCCACGACGTTTGCACTCGACAATCAAATGAATCTTATAGATGATCGTGTCTGAGGCGTCGATGACGAAATCGAGGTCTTGGGCGAAGAACTCTTCGAACGTCTCTTCCGTATAAAACATTTTCAATTTGACGAGCTCGAGCTCCGGGTTGATGTCGAGGAGACGTGTTCCCATCGCTTCGACTTTCGGTTGCCCGACCGTCGACAAGAGCGCGTGGATTTGACGGTTGACGTTCGTGATGTCGATGTCGTCCTTATCGACGAGGACGATGCGTCCGACACCGCTCCGGGCGAGTGCCTCGGCCGCGAACGACCCGACACCGCCGACACCGAGGATGGCGACCGTCTTACCTTTTAATGCTTCTAAACCTTCTTGACCGATGGCCAACTCATTTCGTGAAAACTGGTGTAACATACTCTTCCTCCAAATTAATTCTATTTTCTCACACTATTTTACTCGGAATTATAATCAAAAAAAAGACGTCTAGCGACGTTTTACAATAAAATCGATGGGACCCGGAGTGCCGTGACGATGCCCTGCTTTTGAACCTGCTTAAGCAGGTGGGTGACCTAGCGTCCCCTTCACAAGTCCTCCTGCACGTGATGAGGCAGTTGATCTGGATGGCAGTTCGGTCTCCCGTATTCAAAGTGTTGGCTCAAAATAACGAAGGCGGCTCTCGTACACCTCAGGTATCCCATCTGTTGTCCTTACTATAGCACTGTCTGTAAAAAGAAGTCAATCAGAAACGATGACTTCTCATGACAGTTTCGTCACAACCAACTGTTACGAAACGCACTGGTCGGGTCGTACGTATCTTGTTGCCGCGTGATGTTGAAACGGCGATCCCGCGAGTCGTTGCCGACGCCGGCCTGATACGCCCAATTGCCGGTATTGCTGGCGACATCATAGTCAATCAGCATCGATTCGAAATACGACGCACCGATGCGCCAGTCCTGCCCAAGCTCTTTCGCAAAGTAGCTCGCGACGATTTGACGGCCCCGGTTCGACATCCATCCCGTCGTGTTCAATTCGCGCATGAACGCATCGACAAAATCGACGCCCGTCTCGCCCACTTGCCAACGCGCGATGACGTCATCGTCCACACCCCATGTCTTCTGTTTCGAACGGATGCCTTGCGCGCGAAACAGTCGTTTCCCATGCTCGAGGGCAACCCATTGGAAGAACTCGCGCCAAAGCAGTTCGAAATAGAGCCAATACGTCGACTCGTTCGCCCCGTGTGACCGCTCATGTTGCTCGAGCTCATGCAGCACCCGGCGCGGTGACAACGAGCCGTTGGCTAGATACGCCGACAGCTTCGATGAGTCGTCGACCCCGAAGCCGTTCCTTGTCTCTTTATACGTCCGGACCGGACCGTCCAAATAGGCGGCGAGCCGCTCTCGCCCCGCCCGTTCCCCGCCTCGAAACGGGAACGCAGTCCGTGCGTCACGTTCCGGCTGTTCATAAGCGATTGGAAAATCGACGGAGCGCAGTTCCTTCGCAGGCGAGCGCTCAATCAAGCGGTCTGGTCTCGCATCAGCCTCTACTGCCTTCCGAAACTCGGTGAAGAGGAATGGCAATTTCTCGAACGGAATCTCGTCCCGTGGATAGAGGGTGAACCCGTCAAACACCTGACACTCGCCTTGCCATGCGGTCATGACCTCACGTCCACGTCTCCGTTCGTTATAGCCGATCGCTCGTTGGAACAACAAGCGGTCGGTTGGGTCGAACATGTCGAGCGGATGACCGACATGCACGAAGAGCGGGATGTTGAGCGCTGCGAGCGAACCGGCCAAGTCGTCGAGTGCCTCGTTCAAAAAGTGAAGTCGCCGCGGTCCAAGCGGAATATGGCCGAACCGGTTTTCAATCAGCTCTTCTTGCGGAATGAGGTAGTGGCCTTCAATCGGATCATCATGACGGAGCGCCTCCTCGAGCGGGCGATGGTCATCGACCCGTAAATCGTTTTGATACCAGATTATCGTCTTCATCTTTTTCGCCTCCTCCCCCCATTATGGGACATGGCTACCGGTGTTACATTAGACGAAACTGTATGAAATATGTTTTCATTTCTGGAACCGGTGGAATATACATCATTAGAACAGAAAGGGGTGCAGCAACATGGCTAGAAAAGGTAAATTTGGTACACTCATTAAAGTCGCGACGGCGGTCGCACCGTTCGTCTACGATTACTATAAAAAGAACAAAGCAAAAAAAACATCAACACCTAAAAAGTAAGCCAAGCGTTTCGGACCTTGTCCGAGGCGTTTTTTTCTTGTGTTGAAACCAGATATGTTATGATGATGGAACATTTTAGGGAATCGAGGCGACCATCATGCACGCGGTATGGGTACAATCTTTACGAATCAGTTTGAAGTGGGCGTTATTCATGGGTGGTCTGTTCTTGCTCGCCCTCGGGTCTTCGATGATGATCACGGCCGACCTCGGCGTATCGACATGGGACGTGCTCCATCTCGGGCTCGCCCGGCACACCCCGATTTCCGTCGGGACGATCATCTTGCTCGTCGGTCTCTTGCTCGTCCTCTGCAAGTACATATTGGACCGGATTCGGCCCCAGTTCGGGACGCTCGTCAACGCCGTCTTCGTCGGCGTGTTCATGAACTTGATTCTCGACCATCATTGGTTGCCGCAACTTGACGGCATCGCACTCAACATCGCCTGGCTCATTCTCGGCATCTTCGTCATCGGGATGGGTGCCGGCTTGTACGTCGCCATCGGCTACGGGGCCGGCCCACGTGACGGGTTGACACTCGCCTTGGCCGACCGGTTCAACACGTCGGTCCGCATGATGCGGACGTGGATGGAACTGACGGCTTGTCTCATCGGTTGGGTGCTCGGCGGACCAGTCTTTTTCGGGACGGTGTTGTCGATTTTCCTGATTGGCCCGTTCTTCCAGTTTTGGCTCGAACAGTTCCGGCGTCTCGTCTCGGTCATCGACCGGGCGAAAGTAGCAGCATAAAAAGAGAGGAAATCGGACATCGTTGTCCGGTTTCCTCTCTTTTCGTTATGGGACGAGAACGATTTTCCCAAACTTGCCCCGTTGCTTGAAATACGTTTGGGCGTCCCGCGCCTCAGCGAGCGGGAACGTCCGATCGACGAGTGGCCGAATCTTACCAGCCTCAATCGCCTCGAGCATCGCTTGGAACTCTGCCCGCGTGCCGAGTACGGAGCCGTACATGGTGATATGTTTCAAATACAGCTTCCGGAAGTCGAGGTTCGTCTGTTGTCCCCCGGCCGAACCGGAAATACAGAACTTACCGCCATTTTTCAACACCTCGAGCGACGTCGCGAACAAGGCGTCACCGACGACATCAAGGACGGCATCGACCGGCCCGCCGTTCGCCTCGAGAATCTCGTCGGCGAGCGTCTCGGAGCGGTATGAAAAAACACGGCTCGCGCCAAGTTCTTTCAGCTTCGCTTCATCTTTCAAGTCACCAACGATGGCGAACACGTTCGCACCATGCACGTTTGCCGCGATTTGGACGTTGAACGAACCGACCCCACCGCTCGCACCGGTGACGACGATCGTCTGCCCCGGCTGAATCTCAATCTGTTCATTCATATGCCACGCCGTCAATCCGCTCACCGTGAAGACGGCGCTATCGACGAAACTGTCGAGCGGCATATCGTAACAGAGGGCGGCCGGCCAAGCGACATATTCGGCATACCCACCATCGTACTCTGAACCGATGAACGACATATCATCTGCGATATGTTCAGTCCCGTCTGGCCCGCTCGACGTGAACGGAAACAGGATGACACGACGGCCCACCATCGATTCCTCAACCCCACTGCCGACTTCCACGACTTCACCCGTGATATCAGAACCTGGGATTCGTGGGAACTGGACCCCTTCTGGTCGCCAGCCGGACTCTTTGTCCGTCCCGTACGCTCCTTCGCGCATCCAAATCTCGGTATTGTTAATCCCGCACGCCTTCACGCGCACGAGCACTTCTCCTTGTTTTAGGCTCGGAATCGGGATATCGACGACTTGTAATTGATCGACGTCCCCGTAACCGATGACCTGTACAGCTTTCATCACTTGTTTTCCTCCTCATCACAACTATATTCCTATCTATACCCTATCACGCACGACAGCCACCAAAAAATCTGGTGGCTGCTCATTTTTATAATTGTTGCCTTCTGAGTAATCCGGCGAAAACGCCGCCTTTCGCACTCAGTTCATCATGCGTTCCGTCCTCAACGATGCCGTCGGCGTTGACGACGAGGATGCGGTCGGCATTTTTCACCGTCGCCAAACGGTGGGCGATGATGAGCGTCGTCCGGTCGGCCGCGAGCTCATTGAGCGAGTCTTGAATAATCGCTTCCGTCTCCGTGTCGAGCGCGGACGTCGCCTCGTCCAAAATCAAAATCGGTGGATTTTTGAGGAACATCCGGGCGATGGCAATCCGTTGTTTCTGTCCTCCCGACAGTTTCAAGCCCCGCTCCCCGATTTGTGTATCAAGTCCGTACTGCAACTCCTCGACGAGCGAATTCAAATGGGCTTTCTCGACCGCATGCATGATTTCTTCGTCGGTCGCGTCCAGTTTCCCGTAAGCGATATTCTCACGGAGCGTTCCCGCGAACAAGAACACATCTTGTTGCACGATTCCGATTTGGCGACGCAGGCTCTCTTTCGTCATATCACGGATATCCATGCCATCGATTGTGATGGCACCGTTCGTCACGTCATAGAAGCGCGGGATGAGTGAACAAATCGTCGTCTTCCCGGCTCCGCTCGTCCCGACGAGGGCGACCGTCGTACCCGACTTGATGTCGAGGTCGATATCGGTCAATACTTGGCGATAGTCCGAGTAGCCGAACGAGACGTCATGAAAAGCGATATCGCCTTTCAGCGTCGTGACGTCGACGGCGTCCGGACGGTTCTCGATGTCCGGTGCCTCGTCTAACAGTTGCGTGAAGCGTTTGAAGCCGGCCATTCCTTTCGGATACATCTCAAGGAGCGCCGTGATTTTCTCGATTGGCTTGATGAGCAAGTTCATGTAGAGGATGAATCCGACGAGCTGTCCGTAAGACAGTTGCCCTTGATACGTCAAATAGGCACCATAGACGAGTACTAGCAGCGTCATGAGCCGCGTCGTGATATAAATACCTGCGAGCGATTTACTCATGACTCGATACGCCTCGATTTTCGAGCCGCGGTAGAAGTTATTGTCTTTCTGGAACCGCTTGATTTCGAACGTCTCGTTCGTGAACGATTGGACGACACGTGCGCCGGATACGCTGTCCTCGACGCGAGCGTTCACTTCGCCGATATTCGTATACATCTTTTGCCACGCCTTGTTCATGTTTTTGTTGGCGTACGTGATCATGATGACGAGGAACGGCACGGCGACGACCGTCACGAGTGCGAGTTGTGGGTCGATGGAGAACATGATCCCGAACGCACCGAGGAGCGTCATGATGGCGATGAAGAAATCTTCAGGCCCGTGGTGCGCCACTTCGCCGATATCGAACAAGTCGTTCGTCACCCGGCTCATCAGATGGCCGGTCTTATGGTTATCGAAGAACCGGAACGATTGTTTATGGATATGGGTGAACAGCTCTTCCCGCATATCGGTCTCGATGTTGATGCCGAGCTTGTGCCCCCAATAGTTGACGACGTACTGCATCATCATGGCGAGTATGTAAAGGATGAGCAAGCCGATGCTGATGATGATAATCCAGTTCCATTCCCCACCTGGCAACAAATCGTCGATGAACCATTGCACGGCGAGCGGAAAGCCGAGCTCGAGCAGGCCGACGAGGATGGCGAACGAGAAATCGAGGATAAATAACTTCTTATGTGGACGGTAATAACTAAAAAAACGTGAGATCATGTCGTTTCCCCCTTCTAAACAAATAGTTTACGCCTTTTTGCAGGAAGTGGAAAACGGGAAGCACGTCTTTTTCAATCTTTTTTCCAGCGAGGTATAATAGAGGTAAGGAGTGATAGATATGAACGTACACATTACAGAACCCGCTCAGGCGCGGATTGATGCCTTGAAAGGCGACCGTGACGGACAGATGCACTTGTTTTATGAGACGGAAGGTTGCGGCTGTGGCAATAGCGGCATCTTCGAGATTCGCTACGTGACCGAGACGACATCGGAGGACGTCGAGATTGATTCGAACGTCGGTCCGATCCTCATCAAGAACTGGACGAAAATCTTTTTGGACGAGGATATGATCATCGACTATCGTGACGATAAACGGACGCTCGTCTTGAAGAGCAACGGCCAAGTGTTCAACTCGAACTTGCTCGTGACCGATGGGACCGGTTGCCAGTTGAACGTCCCTAGCCGATGAAGCAGGCGTTACGAGATCATCCAAGCCTCTGGCTATGGTTCATCCTCAGCTTCGGGCTCGGCTTGTTCGGCATCTATCTCGCTTTCACCGACTCCGTCTATACGATGACGGCCGTGATTGCGTCACTGTTCGCCTTCGGATTTGCGCTTCAGCAGACTAGTAAACAAATGGATAATTAGGAGTTGTAAGGCTTTTTCATTCCAATCCACATGGTATAATTCCTAGAAAGGGGGATATCTCATGTGGTTTAAAAACAAAATGCTTAACTATCCGACAGCGCTCTGGGGCGTGTTCATTACAGGCCTATGGGTTTGGTTCAGCATGCGATTTGAAGATACTTTATCTTCGCTTTTCGTGAATCTGACGTATATCGGCTTTATGTTAGCTTTGCTTCTTCTCGCCACGGTGATCCTCCGGTCAATCAAATCTAGAAGCCGGACGAATCATAAAACGAGTAGATGAAATCAAAAATCGTCACTTCCATAACCGGAAGTGACGATTTTTGATTTCGCTGTCAGTTCACATCGATGGTGTAGAACGTAATCAACCCGCCATCCCCAAGTTCGGCGTAGGCGATTTGACCATCCCGATAAATCGGTTTGGACGTCGTGCCGCCTCGACTCGGCAAATACGAGACCGTCGATTCGTTCAAATCCGCAACCAATAAGCGATTCATGCCTTCGCGGAATAGGATTCGCTGACCCGGCAAGAAGCGAAACGAGTCAAATGTAATCTTTGACTGTGTGCTTTTATGTTGGAACTGTTTCGCTCCCCCTGTCAGCCTTACAAAATCGGCACGTCCTTCTTTTCCAAGAGCAACATAGTCCGCACCTGTTTCAAAGTCGACCAATGCGCCCATGTCTTCGTCAAACGTTCCATCGAGCGTGGTTAACTTTGTCGTCTTTTCCCCATCAGCGAATGAGCTTCGATGGACGATGACACCGTCCTCACTAACTCTGTAATCGAACACGTAGTCGCCATCTCGTTTCTCCCCTTCTTTGAGCGTATACGTTTGAATCGTTTCCACCGTGGCCGTATCATACAAATACTGCATCACCGCCGACGTCGTCATCGTTTCTGATGCCTCATAATCAACCCATGTGACGCGATCATCCGATGCATTCAAATGAGGAACGGGCGTCTCGAACATACTGACCCCGTTATAAAGTTCAGTCAGTTCCGATGCGTCGAGCTTCATCCGAAAAATGGACCAAGCATATCCGTTGTCTTCAGTCAGTTCGTATTCGATCCAATATATTTCATCTTTGATGCCGACAAGATTACCGATTGTTCTTGATGTCTCATGTAACGACCAATTAGTTGCTTGTTCCGTATCATACACGTAGATTTCATGGCCGACCTCACCGACAGAATCCGTATAGATAATTTGCTCATCGACCATATGCTCCGGTCCGATCATTGCGACTTTATGTTGGAAGAACGATGATAGGTCATAGTCCTTCACTGCCCCGATTGAGGCGTCCTCGGCGACGGGACGCAATCTAACCATTTCCGATTCTTCCGATTTAGCCTCCTCGACGGTCTCATTAACTTTCGACGTCGCTTCCGTTTCTTGATTACAGCCTGCTAACATGACACTGAGTCCGAACGTGATTCCCATCACTTTCATAGATTTTGTTAATTTCATAATTCCCCAGTTCCCCCATCTTCATCATACAATTTATTCCATAATTATATCACCTTCCCACTTATTAACACATACGCAAAAAGACCCGCCAAGTGACGGGTCCTTGTGACTAACTATTATTTTTTCTCTTTCACCGCTGTCCGAATCGACAACTCCTCGAGTTGTGCATCCGCGACCGGGCTTGGTGCTTGTGTGAGCAAGTCGCTCGCCGACGCCGTTTTCGGGAAGGCGATCGTGTCACGGAGGTTCGAACGACCCGCAAGAATCATAACGAGGCGGTCGAGACCGAGCGCGATACCCGCGTGTGGCGGTGTGCCATACTCGAACGCTTCGAGCAAGAAGCCGAACTGGTCGACTGCTTCTTGTTCTGTGAAGCCGAGCAATTTGAACATGCGCTCTTGAATGTCACGCTCATAAATCCGTTGCGAGCCGCCACCGAGCTCATAGCCGTTCAAGACGAGGTCATAGGCGAGGGCGCGTACGCTCGCCGGGTCTGTCTCGAGAAGATGGAGGTCTTCACGGTTAGGCATCGTGAACGGGTGGTGGTTGGCGTAGAAACGGCCGTCTTCTTCTTCGAACGTGACGAGCGGGAAGTCCGTCACCCAAAGGAAGTTGAACTTCGACTCGTCGATGAGTCCGAGCTCATGCCCGAGTTTGACGCGAAGCGCGCCGAGGCTGTCGGCGACGACAGTCGGTTTTGACGCCACGAAGAGGAGCAGGTCGCCCGCTTCCGCGTTCGTCGCTTCCATCAACTTCTGGGCGTACGTCTCGTCGAAGAACTTGGCGATCGGTCCGTTCAAGCCTTCCGGTGTCACTTTGAGCCAAGCGAGGCCTTTGGCGCCGTAAACGGCCGTGAACTCTTGAAGCTTGTCGATGTCTTTACGCGAAAACTTGTCCGCCTCGCCTTTGACGTTGATCGCTTTCACTTGTCCGTTTGACTCGAGCGCCATGTCGAACACTTTGAAGCCGGCACCTGTGACGGCGTCCGCGACGTCGATGAGTTCGAGACCAAAACGTGTATCCGGTTTGTCTGAACCGAAACGGCGCATCGCCTCTTCGTGCGTCATGCGCTCGAACTTGGCCGGCGTGTCGGTGCGACCGAGCGTTGTTTCCATGACTTGTGCCATCATTGATTCCATCATCGCCATCAAGTCTTCGACGTCCATGAAGCTCGTCTCAATATCGACTTGCGTGAATTCCGGCTGACGGTCGGCCCGAAGGTCTTCGTCACGGAAGCAGCGTGCGATTTGGAAGTAACGGTCGAATCCGGCCACCATGAGGAGCTGCTTGAACAACTGCGGTGATTGCGGGAGCGCATAGAATTCGCCGCCGTGGACACGGCTTGGGACGAGATAGTCACGCGCGCCTTCCGGTGTCGACTTCGTCAAAATCGGTGTTTCGACTTCGAGGAATTCCTCTTCCGTCAAGAAGTTACGAATCGTGTTCGACGCCTTTGAACGGAGACGGAACGTCTCTTGGAGCGCCGGACGACGGAGGTCGAGGTAACGGTATTTGAGACGGAGGTCTTCCGATACGTTCTCGGCCTCGTCACCGATTGGGATCGGTGTCATCTTCGCCGCGTTCAAGATGTTGATTTCAGAGGCGATGACTTCGATGTTCCCCGTCGGCATGTTCGGGTTCTTGTTCTCACGCTCGAGGACGGTCCCTTTGATGTCGAGTACGTATTCGCTGCGGATCGATTCGGCGAGCTTGTGCACCGCTTCGTTTTCTGGGCGAACGACGACTTGGACGATGCCTGTGCGGTCACGAAGGTCGATAAAGATGAGGCCTCCGAGGTCGCGACGTTTTTGGACCCATCCTTTCAATTGTACGTCTTGGCCGATGAGTGACTCTGTCACGCGGCCGTTCATATGTGTGCGTCCGATCATTGTCCTGCTCCTTCCGATAGTTCACGAATTTTGTCTGCGACGGCCGAGAGCGGCACGTCGACTTGTTCCCCGGTCGCCATGACCTTGAGGGAGGCCGAACCGCGCTCGACTTCATCGTCTCCGAGGATGACGGTGAACTTCGCGTTCAAGCGGTCGGCTTGTTTGAATTGTCCTTTGAACTTGCGGCCGAGATAGTCACGGTCCGCCTTGAAGCCTTCGATGCGAAGCAGTTGCAACAGGCGTGTCGCCGTCACTTCGACTTCTGATCCGCCTTGGGCGACGACGAAGACGTCAAGTCCCGTCTCGAGCGCTGGGAGCACCCCTTCATTCTCGAGAGCGAGGATGAGACGCTCGAGCCCGATCCCGAAACCGATGCCCGGCATGTCCGGTCCACCGATGTCTTGGACGAGACCGTTATAGCGTCCACCGCCGCATAGCGTCGTGATGGCACCGAAGCCTTCTGCCTCGGACATGATCTCGAACGCCGTGTGCGTATAATAGTCGAGACCGCGGACGAGCGTCGGGTCGACGACGTAGGCAACACCGAGCGCATCCAAGTGCGCGAGTACTTTTTCGAAGTACGTCTTCGACTCTTCGTTCAAGAAGTCGAGAATCGACGGCGCCGATTTCATCGACGGGTGGTCGCGATCGACTTTACAGTCGAGGACGCGAAGAGGGTTCTGATGAAGCCGTGTCTGGCAATCTTGGCACAACTCGTCTTGAACCGGCTCAAAGTGACGGATGAGCGCTTCGCGGTGGGCGTTGCGGCTCTCAGCGTCACCGAGCGAGTTGACGACGACTTTGATTTTTTTGAGACCGAACGATTTGTAAATCGTGTAGGCGAGGCTGATCACTTCCGCGTCGACGGCCGGGTCGCTGCTGCCGATCGCCTCGACACCGTATTGGTGCAGTTGGCGGAAACGTCCTTTTTGTGGACGTTCGTAGCGGAACATCGGTCCCATGTAATACAGTTTCGTCGGCTGGTCAGGGCTGCCGAACAGCTTGTTCGTGACGAAGGCGCGGACGACCGAGGCCGTCCCTTCCGGACGGAGCGTATACTCGTCCTTGCCTTTCTTGACGAGCGTGAACATCTCCTTTTGGACGATGTCCGTCGTCTCGCCGACACTGCGTGTGAACAGGTCGGTCGTTTCAAAAATCGGGGTACGAATCTCTTTATAGTTGTAACGGGCGCTGATGTCGCGTAACTTCTCTTCGACATACTGCCACGTCTCGACCGTGCCCGGAAGCAGGTCTTGTGTGCCGCGTGGTGCTTTCATCCAATTTCCCTCCTTAGAATACAAAAAGGCCCTCGTCCGCAAAGGGACGAGAGCCTGTTAAAGTTTCCCGTGGTACCACCCTCGTTGCAGAGCCATAATCGATACTCTGCCACTCGAAATCGGTTAACGCCCGATGAAACGGCTTCCCCTACTAAGCGTTCAAGGAAGCACCTCCAAAGTGTCGTTCGGGTCATCATCCAGTCGATGCTTTCAGCCTAGGCATCGCTCTCTTTGCTGGTGGGGTGACCGTACTCTTCTTTATCGTAGGTGTTAGGTTATATGGTTCATGATGCCGAATCACGCCCGCTTCTGTCAAGCGTTTTTTTCGAGCATGAGCGTGACCGGTCCGTCATTGACGAGCGCGACATCCATCATCGCTCCGAACTTCCCGGTCTCGACGACAAGTCCGTGCGTCCGCAAACGCTCGTTGAACTTCTCGTAAAGGCGTTCGGCGATATCCGGTTTCGCTGCTTGTGTGAACGCGGGACGACGGCCTTTGAGCGTGTCCCCGTATAGCGTGAACTGCGACACGGACAACACTTTGCCGTCGACGTCTTGAATCGATAAGTTCATCTTCTCGTCCGCGTCCTCAAAGACACGGAGCCCGGCCACCTTGTCGGCGAGCCAATTCACTTCCGTCTCGGTGTCCTCGTGGGTCACCCCGACGAGGAGCAGATAACCGGCTTCGATTTGACCGATCGTCTCCTCCTCAACGGTCACGGATGCTTCTTTTACCCGTTGCAACAATACACGCACAGAAATCTTCCTTTCGTCACGTCATCATGACTCGGCTGACCGAGTAAACGTCCGAGATTTGCTTAATCCGGTCGACGACTTTTTGCAAATGGTTCACGTTCGGGATCGAGATCGTCATCGAGATGCGGGCCTGTTTGTTCTGGTCCCCGCGTCCGCTAACGGCCACGATGTTCGTGTTCGTCGCTGATACGGCTTGAAGCACGTCATTCAAAAGCCCTGAGCGGTCGTATCCCGTGATCTCGATATCGACGTTATAGTTCTTCTCTTTCGCTTGCCCGGCTTCCCACTCGACCGTGAGGAGCCGCTCCGGATGCTGCTCATTGATGATGTTCAAGCAATCCTTCCGGTGAATCGACACGCCGCGTCCGCGCGTGATATACCCGACGATTTCGTCGCCCGGCACCGGGTTACAGCAGCGGCTCATGCGGATGAGCATGTTGTCGATTCCTTTCACCGAGACACCGGCCTCGGCCGTCTTCTTCTTCGGTGACTGACTGACTTTCAGTTCGTTGATTGCGTCCGACAGCTCGAGTTTCGGCTCTTTACGCTGCTTCTCCGTCAACTTATGGGCGACTTGGGCCGCCGTGATGCCATGATAACCGACCGCGGCGTACATCTCTTCCTCGTTCCCGAAGTTAAACTTCTCGACGACGACGGCGAGCGACTGGTCATCGATCACTTCTTTCGGTTCGAAGCCTAGCTTCTTAATCTCGACGTCGACGAGCTCTTTGCCTTTCTCGACGTTCTCTTCACGCTGCTGGCGCTTGAACCATTGGCGAATCTTGTTCTTCGCCTGGCTCGAGACGGCCAGTTTGAGCCAGTCCTTGCTCGGCCCATAACTATGTTTCGATGTGATGATTTCGATGATGTCACCCGTCTCGAGTTTATGGTCGAGCGGCACCATCCGTCCGTTCACTTTCGCGCCCGTCATCCGGTGACCGATCTCGGTATGGATGCGGTAGGCGTAATCGATTGGGACCGAGCCTTTCGGCAACTCGAAGACGTCGCCTTTCGGTGTGAAGACGTAGAGCATGTCGCTGAAGAAATCGACTTTGAGCGACTCCATGAACTCCTCGGCGTCGGTCGTATCTTTTTGTAACTCTAAAATCTCGCGCAGATGGGCGATTTTCTCATCGAACCCGTTCGTCGCGACGTTCTTTCCTTCTTTATACGCCCAGTGCGCGGCAATCCCGAACTCGGCGATGAAGTGCATGTCCTTCGTCCGGATTTGCACTTCGAGTGGCTCACCCTTCGGTCCGATCACCGTCGTGTGGAGCGACTGATACATGTTCGGCTTCGGCATGGCGATATAGTCCTTGAACCGGCCTGGCATCGGCTTATATTGTGTGTGAATGATACCGAGGACGGCGTAACAGTCGCGAATCGAATCAACGATGATTCGAACGGCCATCAAGTCATAAATCTCATTGAACTCTTTCTTATGTTTCACCATCTTGTTGTAAATCGAGTAGATGTGCTTCGGACGGCCATTGACGTCGGCTTCGATGCTCACGTCCTCGAGAACGGTATTCACTTCTGTGATGACAGACGTGACGAGCGCTTCCCGCTCGGTCCGCTTCTGTTTCATCATCGAGACGATCTTATAGTATTGCTGCGGGTTGATATAACGGAGCGAAATATCTTCGAGCTCCCATTTGATCGTCGAGATCCCCATCCGGTGGGCGAGCGGCGCGAAAATCTCGAGCGTCTCTTCCGCCTTTTGAACTTGTTTCTCTTTCGGCATATGTTGAAGCGTCCGCATGTTGTGCAGACGGTCGGCGAGCTTAATCAAGATGACACGCACGTCTTCGGCCATCGCGATAATCATCTTGCGGTGATTCTCGGCGAGCTCTTCTTTTTTCGATTTATATTTGATTTTACCGAGCTTTGTCACCCCATCGACGAGCATAGCCACATCGACCCCAAACTCGTCGGCGAGTTGTTTGAGCGTGACGTCCGTGTCCTCGACGACGTCGTGCAAGAGGGCACCGATGATGGTCGTCGCGTCTAACCCGATATCAACGAGAATACCGGCCACTTGGACCGGATGCAGAATGTAGGGTTCGCCGGAACGTCGGAACTGACCGGTATGATGCAGTTTGGCGTATTCGTAAGCGCGTCTTACTTCGGCAATCTCGTCTTCACCCATATACTCCCCGAGCGCGTCGAGAAGGTCCTCAATACTTACGATTTGTTTTTTGGTCATAACATTCGACACCCTTTTTCTTACCGCTCCAAACGACTCGGACAAGTCGAAGCATGGTAGTAGTTAACGTTCATGGTTGTTCTAATTTTACTTACTATTATCGAAAAAATCTGACGACCTGTCAAAGGTTGTGGGTTATTTTACTCAAAAACTATTCAAAAAAGGGAAGCCATCGCTTCCCTTTGATTAATCTTCGTAACGGATGAGTGAGAACACGTCGTATCCTTCGAGACGCTCGCGTCCACCAAGTCCATCAAGTTCGATTAAGAATCCGATTCCGGCGACGACGCCGCCGAGTTGTTCGATCATTTTGATCGTCGCTTCAATCGTGCCGCCTGTCGCGAGCAAGTCATCCAAGATGACGACTTGTTGGCCCGGTTTGATTGAATCTTTGTGCATCGTCAAAATGTCTGTGCCGTATTCGAGTCCGTAAGAGACGCGAACCGTCTCACGTGGCAACTTGCCTTCTTTACGGACCGGGACGAACCCGAGTTCAAGTGCGTATGCTGCCGGGCAACCGACGACGAAGCCGCGTGCCTCAGGACCAGCGATGAGTTCGGCGCCACGCTCTTGTGCGTAAGCGATGAGCTCGTCGACCGCTTTTTTGTAGGCCGGGCCGTCTTGCATGAGTGACGTGATGTCTTTAAAGCTGATTCCTTCTTTCGGATAATCCGCTACTTCTTTAATATGCTGTTTGAAATCCATTTTATGTGTAAGCCTCCTGCATCTTGTTCGATCGCAATGATTGTAACCGCTCTTTCAGTTCTGCCAACGACGCATAAATGAAACGCTCCTCGAGTTGGACTCGTCCGACCCGGCGCTTGTAACACGGCGCTTCGGTCAAATCGCGTTTCGGCGCTTCTGGATTCACTCCAGGCAGTCCGTCTTCCATTGTAACAAGAAATTCGAGTTCAGAGAATACTTGATGCATAAATTGAATCGTATTTTTTGACCATTTTCGCTCGATTGACAAACGAATCAAGTTTTCGCGGAGGTTTTTCCGTTCGCACGTCGCCATATGGACGTAATATGTTCGGAAATCTTCCCGCGTCGGCAACTTCTCGAAGAACGAACCGCCTTGTCCGAACGCACAGTAGATGCGTTCGACATCCTCGGTCAACATGTCCGCGAGCACCTCTTCCTCGTCCGGTAGATCGAGCAAGACGACAAACGGCTTGAGCGGCGTATCGAGGTCGTGGAGCGGGAAATCGTCCCGTCCTTGGAACGAAATGAACGACGTCGTGTCGCCCGGAAGCTGTTTCAATTCGTCGAGCGAATTTTTCTTGCCCCGGTAGTCGAACACTTGGAATCCGTCGACACGGATATCTTGAATCATGAGCTGCGGCTTGCGCATCCCGTTCCATTCATTCACTTGCAGACTGCCCATGACCGAAACGTTGGCCATCTTCGAAATCTCGGACACGACGTGACCGTAGCCGAAGCCGATGCCGTCGAGTTCTCTCTTGTCCCCGGCGAGTTGAACTTTCAAATGGGTGTTGTCACGTCCGATTTGACGGATATCACGAAGTCTTGCGTCCGCCACGACGACGCGCGGTGACGGATTGCCCATCCCGAACGGGGCGAGCTTCCCGATCTCTGCAATCAAATCGAGCGATACGTCGTTCACGTCGAGCTTCAAGTCGACATTGACACGAGCGACGAACGTCTCGTCTGGAATCGATTCGGCTTGTTCGTTCAGACGTCGGCGCAGTTCGGCGACGTTCTCCGATAACAGTGTCATTCCGGCTGCGGCCGGGTGTCCACCGAAGTGCGGCAAGATGTCTTCATTTTGTGATAGTTCTTTGAACAAGTCGAAACCGTCGATCGAACGGCCCGAACCTTTCGCCTTCCCCGTTTTCGGGTCATGACACAATAGGATGACCGGGCGATAGTACGCCTCGACGAGTCGTGACGCGACAATCCCGACAACGCCTGGATTCCAGCGTTCGCTGGCGACGACAAGGACACGGTCGTCCGTCATCGAGGCCTCGACAAGTTCTGTCGCTTCCTTGGCGATCGTCTTGACGATGTCTTGACGTTCTTTGTTCTGTTTGTCGAGCTTCTGGGCCAATTCGAGTGCCTCCTCGACACTCTCAGCGAGCAACATCTGGAGTGCTGGCATCGCCGAATCAAGACGACCGGCGGCGTTGATCCGTGGTCCGAACGCAAAACCGACCGACTCCTCGTTCAACGTCCCGTCCGTCAAGGCGCATACTTCGCGGAGTGCGAGAATACCCGGTCGTTTCGAATCGTCGAGCGCCTTCAGTCCAAGCTTCGCGAGCAAACGATTCTCCCCGTCGAGCGGGACGAGGTCGGCAATCGTACCGAGCACGGCCAAGTCGAGCAACTCTTCCGGCATCCGGCCGAGCACGGCGTGGGCCACTTTGAGCGCGACGCCTGCCCCGGCGAGTTTGTCATACGGATACGACGGATCGATGTGAGGATGGATGATGGCGAACGCGTCTGGGAGCGTCTCTTTCGGCTCGTGGTGGTCGGTGATGATCAAATCGACACCGAGCTCTTTTAAGAGCGTCGCTTCTTCGATCCCGGAGATCCCACAGTCGACCGTGATGATGAGCGTGAACCCTTCACCCGCCGCCCAGCTGAACGCCTCTTTGTTCGGCCCGTAGCCTTCCGTGAACCGGTTCGGGATGTAACACTCCGCCATGACACCGATCTCGGTCAAGGCGTGCCACATGACGGCCGAGGCGCTGACACCATCGACGTCATAGTCGCCGTAGATGAGTACCATCTCCCCGTCATCGGCCGCACGTTTCAAACGGTCGACGACTTTGTTCATCTGTTCAAATAAGTAAGGATCGTGGAACGTCAGCTCGTCCTCGACGTGCAGGAACGCCTTCGCCGCCTCGACGTCACGGTGTCCCCGTTGTATGAGGAGCGTCGCGAGCTGCTCCGATATATTCAGTTCTGTCTGTAGCCGTTCAACCGCGGTCGTATCCGTCTCCGGATACACCCATCGTTTCTTTGCATGATACATAGTCCTTCACTCCAATCAATTGTTGATTATAGCAGAACGAGCGACTGAAGTGCCGTCTTGACATTCAAAAAAGGTCCCCCGAACGATGCGGGAGACCTGCGGTTACACCTCTGGGGCGGTTTCTTTCTTTTTGTTGAGCGACATGCCTTTGAGAAGCATCCACAAGTACGAGGCGATGAAAATCGATGAGTACATCCCCATGACAAGACCGATGAGCAACGCGATCGAGAAACCGCGAATCGACTCAGCACCGAACACATACAAGGCGATGACCGTCAAGAGCACAGTGATGACCGTGTTGACCGAGCGGACGATCGTCTCTTGAATCGACGTGTTGACGATGTCACGGTACACGTCCATCGATTTGATTTTCCGTTCTTTCTCATACGCCTGAATGTTCTCTCGGACCCGGTCGAACGTCACGATCGTATCGTTGACCGAGTAACCGATGATCGTCAAGATGGCGGCGACGAAGTACAAGTTGACCTCGATGCCGAAAATCGAGAAGGCCACGATCATGAAGAACGCATCGTGGAGCATCGCGACGACCGTTGCGACTGCATACGAGAATTGGAAGCGGAACGTGATATAGAGGATGATCCCGAGCGACGCGAGCGCGACCGCATAAATGGCATTCCGAGCGATATCACGACCGACTTCGGCCGACACGGTGCTGATGTTCGGGTCGTTCCCAAACGTTTCCGTGAACACGGTCTTCACTGACGCGACTTCGTCTTGAGCGAGCTGACCGACGAACGTCACGTTGGCGAGTGTTCCGCCTTCCGCATATTGGACCGACGAGATGTCCTCATCGACACCCGCTTCTTCAAACGCGGCTGCTAACTCTTCTTGAGACACTTGTGATTCGGTCAAGACCTCGACCCGGGTACCCGACGCAAAGTCGATCCCGAGGTTCAACCCACGGAAGAACAAGATACCGAGACCGATGATGACGATGGCACACGAGATGATGAACATCGTGCGCATATGTTTCACATAATTCAATTCAGTGAGCTTAAAGTTCACGGATTTCACTCTCCTTCACACCAAACCAGCCTTTTCGTTTGTCGAACAGACGACTCGAGACGAGGAGGTGCATCAAATAACGCGAGATGAAGACGTTCGAGATGAACGTCATCGCAATCGAGATCATGAGCATGATGGCGAACCCACGGACCGAGCTCGTCCCGAAATAGAACAAGACCGCTGCCGAGATGAGTGTCGTCAAGTTAGCATCAATGATCGTACTGAGCGAGCGTCGGTTCCCGGCACGGAATGCTGAGAGGACCGACTTTCCTGACCGGAGTTCATCCTTGATGCGCTCGGCCGTGATGATGTTCGCATCGACCGCCATCCCTACACCGAGGACGAGGGCGGCAATCCCAGGAAGCGTCAAGACGGCGTTAATCCCGTTAAAGAACAACATGATCAAATTGATATACAAAATGAGCGTGATGATCGAGACGAGACCAGGTAAACGATAGAAGAACAACATGAACAAGAAGATTGCCGCGATCCCGATGAGTGACGCGAACACGGTCTTGTCGAGTGCGTCTTGACCGAACTGGGCCGAGACCGACGTCGAATAGATTTCTTCGAGTTTGACCGGGAGCGCACCGGCGTTCAAGATGTCAGCCAGCTGTTTAGCGCTGTCAGCAGTAATATCGCCACCCGAGATGATGGCTTTATCTGAAACAATCGGTCCACTGACTGTCGCGTCTGACACGATTTTCGAGTTCTCTTTTTGAATTTCTTGTTCATATGAATCGCCTTCTTCAAAATCTAGCCAGATGACAAGACGGTTTTCCGGAGCCTGACGCTGGGCGACCTGCGACGTGACTTCACCGAATTTTTCTGCTGATTGCAGGGTCAATTCCACAACTGGACTCCCATTATTCGGATCGAAACCAAGAGCAGCCCCACGAGGCGCTAGGTCCTTTCCGTCGAGAAGAACATTGTCATCAATGTCACGGAATGTGAGCTGGGCTGTCGACGAGAGCACTTCGCGGGCATCGTTTTGGTTCTCTACACCTGCGAGTTGGACGCGGATGCGATTCTCGTCTTCAATCCGGATGTCCGGTTCCGAGACGCCGAGGACGTTGACCCGGTTGTTGATGGCGCGAACGGTTGCATTCATCGCTGATTGATCGATGACATCGCCGTCTTCGAGCGGCTGGACTTCGTACAACACTTCAAATCCGCCTTTGAGGTCGAGACCGAGGTTCGTGTTTTTCACGACCCATGGCGTCGTCAAGGCGGCGAGCAAGATCGTTGCGATCATGATGACCGCAAAGATCGCAATATTCCCTTTTTTGTACATACGACTATTTCCTTTCTAAACACCTGTTCTGTTAAAAAACTTCTCTCGTTAACATTACAAATATTCTAAACATTTATCAATCGTTTTCCTAAAATTGTAACACCCACAAGTTGATTTCTTACGTTTTTTTGCACTTGCGACTAAAAGTTGCATTAGGGCAAAACTTGAGCTATGATGTGGTTATCAACTTACACACTACAAGTAAAGGAGTCCTTTCCAATGGATAGTACGATACTCTATGCCTTTTTACTGACGCTGTTCGCTGGACTCGCGACGGGGATTGGAAGTATGATCGCCTTCTTCGCCAAACGGACCAATACGGCCTTCTTGTCGGTGTCCCTTGGCTTCTCAGGTGGGGTCATGATTTACGTATCCTTTATCGAGATTTTCCCGAAAGCGCTCGATGAACTCGTCGGGGCACATGGCGAGCAGGCTGGGACGCTCTACACCGTCCTCGCGTTCTTCGGCGGGATGTTGTTGATCGCCTTGATCGACAAATTCATCCCGTCGCCAGAAAACCCGCACGAAGTCAAATTTGTCGAGACGATGCAGAACGACCCGTCGTCCCAGGAACTCGCGACGACGGCGACCGAAAGCGTCCCATTGAACCAAGCGACGAAACAACGGCTTCATAAAATGGGTCTGTTTATGGCCCTCGCCATCACGATCCATAACTTCCCGGAAGGTTTGGCCACGTTCATCTCGGCCCTCGATGACCCGGCCGTCGGTCTTGCCATCGCGATCGCCATCGCGTTACACAACATTCCGGAAGGGATCGCCGTATCGGTTCCGATTTACTATGCGACCGGATCTCGGAAGAAGGCGTTGAAACTGTCCTTCTTGTCCGGACTCGCCGAACCGCTCGGCGCGGTCGTCGGTTTCCTTCTGTTGATGCCGTTCTTGAGCGACACGGTATTCGGTCTCTTGTTCGCGGCCGTCGGTGGCATCATGGTGTTCATCTCGCTCGACGAGTTGCTCCCAGCCGCCCGTGAATACGGTCGGGCCCACCATGCGGTGTACGGTATGGTCGCCGGTATGATGGTCATGGCCGCAAGTCTAATTTTATTAATGTAATGAACCGAACGCTTGTATGATCGTAAATAGGAAGAGGCCGTGGACACGAACAATTCGTTTCCACGGCCTCTTTTTGTTTGCACTAAACATGCGTAACAGTTGTCTACTCTAGCGTATATTCCATGTTTTCCTTCTTGATTAACTTTATTGCTTCATCCATAGCGATTCCAGTAAGTAACGCCAATTTTTCACGACTTACCTGGTTATGTCCAATCCAGATTTGGGCCAACGATTCTCCGCAACTAGCTCGGATCATTTCATCCGTCTTCTTGTCATTCGCAACATTCAGCAAAGCGACTTCCACTGTCTCGTCATTCAAAATAAACCCTAAATCCATTGCAGCGTCATCCCGCTCCGCATCACTCGTTGTTTTATCGAGCAATATTTTAATCAATTCATTCGTATGATCCATCTTTAGCGATCGTTAGATGACGGATTAGATGTTTTAAACAAATGGACGAGATCTTTCAGTTCAACGGACATATGACTCATCGTCTCAGCGATGCCGTTGATTTCTTGAATGGCCGCGAGTTGTTCTTCGACGTTCGCCCCAGCCTCTTCGACGCTTCGTTGCGTCGAAACAGCATTCGTCGACATGTCTTCGACCGAGACCGCGACCTCGGTCGTGTTCGCACTCACTTCTTCTGTCGCCGCCGCGATCTCACTCATTTGGCGGGACGTCTCTTGAATGACCGATACGATTTCGCGGAATGCACCCGCGACTTCTCCCATTTGGGTGACACCGCTCGTCACGTGTTGACTCGTGACGTCAAACGCGGATTCGACTTCGGACGTATCGCGCTGGATATCGGCGACGACCGCTTGGATTTGTTTCGCCGACTGTTTCGACTCTTCGGCCAGTTTTCGGACCTCGGCCGCGACGACGGCAAACCCTTTCCCATGTTCCCCGGCCCGGGCCGCCTCAATCGCAGCATTCAAGGCGAGCAAGTTCGTCTGTTCCGTGATGGCGGTGATAGAGCGGGTGATCTTCTCAATCTCGAGCGACTGATTCGACAAGCGCTCGACCATTTGTTGGGTCAAATCATTCGCTTGCTGAATCTCACGCATTTGCCGTTCCGCCAACTGGATCGTCTCGAGTCCTCCACTTGCCGCTTCGAGTGTATGAATCGTCTGTTCATTCACGCCTTGCGAGGCCGCAGCAATTTGGCTCAAGCCGACGACGGCTTGATTGACGCCGGACGTCCCTTCCTCGGCCCGTTTCGCCGAGGCTTGGGCGGCGAGGTTCATCTGTTCGAACAGACCGGCTACACCTTGCGTCGTCGTGGCGACATGGTCCGTGCTGGCGTACAATTCTTCCGAATAGGCCGTCACTTTATCCGAGGCCGCTCCGACTTGGCGAATCAGGCCGACAAGGTTGCGCTTCATGTCGTTGAACGCTGTGACGAGATCGCCGAGTTCATCGTTCGAACCGACTTCGATATCGCCTCCGGTCAAGTCCCCTTCGGCAACGACGCGCGCTTCGCTGACGAGTCGATTGATCGGTTTTAAGAACAGTTTCTGGAGGGCCAGTAGCGAGAGCAGGCCGACAACGACGCCGATGATGCTGATGACGACCATCCAGATAATCGATTGCCCGGCACTCGCCTGGACCGCTTCCGACTCAGCGGCGAGCGCTTCGCCTTGATACGTGACGAGGTCGGTCACCGTCATCCGGACGCGGTCCGTCGTCGGTGTCACGCTCGTATTGAGCACCGTCTTATAGCCGATCTCGTCTTGTTGCTGTCGAAGGTCGATGACGCGCGCCATCTCCGTGTCGAGATGTTGATTAAACTTCTCGAGATCATCAAGCCAGGCGAGCACTTTAGGGTCTTCCGTCGACTGTTGGAGCGTATTCATCAACTCGTCCCGTTTCGTCTGGGAAGCATCAAGACTGATCAGCGTCTTCGGGTTCGAGACGAGCAGGTAGTAGTTCAAATAACGCTCGGCATCGGTCACGGTTAGCGCCAGATCTTCGGCGACGAGCATATCTTGGAGCCGCTCGTTTAAGACGCGGTCATACTCGGACGTCGCATTCTGTAATTGATACGAGCCGAGCGCCCCGACGATTAATAAGGCGATCAGTGTCGGCACGAGCGCCATCGCCATCTTACGGCGCATCGACGAGCGGCCTTTTACGCGGTCAGGGCGACGTCGTACCTTCCATTTGTTTAGCGAGCGTAGCAATCGTTTCACATCCATGTCTTCTTCTCCTTCTTTCCAATTCTTCTCAACTTGACGATAATGCAAACGTTTTCACGATTCAATTTGATTTTTAGAAATAAGGTGGATGATTCGTCGGATTGACGAAGTTTGACAAAAAGCTGCCATTTCCGCTATGATACGAATCGTAATGATTACTATTTAAGAGGTGAAACGATGGTTTCTTTACATACACGGATTTTGATTATCGGCGGTGGCGTCCATGGCATGACGCTCGCCGTCTCCTACTTAGAACAAGGCGGGTCGCTCGACGACTTAATGATTCTTGACGCGAACGATTCCCCGCTCGCCAACTGGAAGACGCAGACGGCACGGATTTCCATGTCGCACTTACGCTCGACGCGGGTGCATCACCTGTCGTCTAACCCGCACGCTTTGAAACAGTTCGCCGCTTGTTACGATTACGGCTCGCATCATTTCAAAGACACATTCGGTCGGCCCTCACTCGCTCTGTTCAACGACCATTGTGACCAGACGATTGATGATTGGCAGCTATCGTCCCGCTTTATTGGAAACGAACCTGTCGCCCGCGTGACACGTGAAAAGAATATGTACGTCATCGAGACGAATCAGCGCCGCATCACGGCCGACGTGGTCATCGTCGCGACGGGACAGTCGAGCGCCGTCCATCTTCCGGACTGGGCTGGACTTCCAAGTTGCCGTCACATCTTCTCCACTGAGGAGGTCCACGAGCAAGATCATGTCACCGTCGTCGGTGGTGGAATCACGGCGCTCCATTACGTCTTGGCCCGATATCAGAAAGGGCATCACGTCACGCTCGTCACGAAACGCCCGCTCGAGGTGAGCCAGTTCGACGCCGACCGTAGCTTCATGGGACCGAAAGGCTTGCGGGCGTTCCATCAGCTTGAAGACGATTGGATCGAGAAGCGCTCCTTCGTCAAAGCCGAGCGTCGGCCCGGGACATCCCCGAACGACCTCGTCCTCAAAGTGAAACGACTCATTCGCCAAGGCGTGATCAATCACGTGATTGGTGAGGCGGTCCGGTGTGACGAGCAATTGTATGTCGACGGACAGGCACTCCCGTCGACCGAGATCGTCTGTTGTACGGGCATCCGTCCGCTCGATGTCACCCAGTCGTTTCTACGACCGCTCCTCGAGCAACTCGACTTGCCCCTCACCCCATGTGGCACGCCAGTCCTCGATGAGACGCTCGCTTGGACCGACGACTTTTATATGACCGGCGCCTATGCCGACCTCATCGTCGGACCGTTCGCTCGCGCCATCTATGGCGGACAAGAAGCGGCTCGGCGGATTGTCCCCCGATTATTTTCCACACAAAAATACGCCTGACCAATGATGGTCAGGCGTTGTTTGGTTACTCAGCGAATGATGAGTTGCCTTTTTTCGTCACTTCAGCAATCGCACTGCGATTGAACTTGAGGAGTGACTGGTCACATTTCAATGTGACTTGTGTGTCTTCGATTTGGTGGACGACGCCGTGAAGGCCGCCGATTGTTACGACGTGATCCCCACGCTCAAGCGCGTTTTGCATCGATTGTACTTCCTTCTGACGTTTCGTCTGCGGACGGATCAACAAGAAGTAGAACACGACGAAAATAAGGATCATCGGTAATAGTGCTACGAGAGTTTCCATGCGTAAAATTCACCCTTTCCTTCAATATCAGGTTCATTATACCGTGAAACTGAAACGTTGTCACATAATCGCTGTCAGAACAATTAGAAATTCTTGGCGTTTGGTTTATTATACCCATATTCTTCGAAAAACTCTTCTTTGAAGTCCAAAAGACGGTCTTCGCGGATGGCTTGGCGTACTTGACTCATCAAGTTCACGAGGAAGTGAAGGTTGTGTGTCGAGCAGAGGTGAAGCCCGAACATCTCATCGGCACGAATTAAGTGGTGCACGTACGCGCGTGAATAGTTCTTACACGTGTAGCAGTCGCACTTCTCGTCGATCGGGCCGAAGTCCGTCTTATGTTTCGCATGTTTGATCGTGACACGGCCTTTCGATGTCATGAGCGTCCCGTTGCGGGCGATCCGTGTCGGCAAGACGCAGTCGAACATGTCGATGCCGCGAATCGAGCCTTCAATCAACGCATCCGGTGAACCGACGCCCATCAAATAGCGGGGTTTGTTCTCCGGCATGAACGGCGTCGTGAACTCGAGCGCGCGGTACATGACGTCTTTCGGTTCGCCGACCGATAATCCACCGACGGCATAACCTGGGAAATCAAGTGAGACGAGGTCGGCCGCACTTTGACGACGAAGATCTTCGTACTCTCCGCCTTGGATGATGCCGAACAACGCCTGGTCTTCCGGACGCTCGTGCGCCGCGAGGCAACGCTCTGCCCAACGGCTCGTCCGCTCGACCGATTTCTTCATGTATTCATATGTCGCCGGGAATGGCGGGCACTCGTCGAACGCCATCATGATATCCGAACCGAGCGCGTTTTGAATCTCCATCGCTTTCTCCGGTGACAAGAACAACTTGTCGCCGTTCAAGTGGTTGCGGAAATGGACGCCTTCTTCTTGGATGTTGCGAAGGTCAGCGAGCGAGAAGACTTGGAACCCGCCCGAGTCCGTCAAGATCGCGCCGTCCCAGTTCATGAACTTATGAAGGCCGCCGGCTTGTTTGACGACTTCGTGTCCTGGACGAATCCAGAGGTGATACGTGTTCGACAAGATGATGTTCGCTCCCATCGCCTTGACTTGTTCCGGGGCCATCGTCTTGACAGTCGCCTGCGTGCCGACTGGCATGAAGACAGGCGTCTCGAACGAACCGTGCGGCGTATGGACGATTCCGTGCCGCGCTCCCGTCTGTTTACATGTGTGGATGTGTTCATATGTGACTGCGTGTTTGGTCATTTGTTCTCTTCCTTCCTCGTGATGAGCATCGCGTCTCCAAAGCTGAAGAAGCGGTAACGTTCTTGTACCGCCGTGCGGTACGCATTCAAGATGATGTCGCGCGACGCGAACGCCGAGACGAGCATGACGAGCGTCGACTTCGGCAGATGGAAGTTCGTGATCAGTCCATCGATCGCCTTCAACTCGACGCCTGGGTAGATAAAGATGTCCGTCCAGCCCGATGACTCGACGAAATTCCCATGGTCGCGCACGATCGTCTCGAGCGTCCGGGTCGATGTCGTCCCGACCGCGAAGACACGCCCGCCGTTTGCACGGACGTCGCGGAGTGCTTCAGCCGAAGTCGCCGACAACTCGAAATACTCACTGTGCATCGTGTGCTCTTCAATCGTATCGGCCGTGACCGGACGGAACGTGCCGAGCCCGACGTGGAGCGTGAGTGGGATCAGCTTGACGCCCTTCGCCTCAGCCGCTGCGAGCAGTTCTTCCGTGAAGTGGAGACCTGCCGTCGGTGCGGCCGCACTCCCGCGTTCACGGGCGTACACCGTCTGGTAACGGTCTTGGTCGTCGAGCTGTTCACGGATGTATGGCGGGAGCGGCATCGTGCCGAGCTCATCTAAAATCTCATAGAAGATGCCGTCGTAATCGAATTTGAAGCGGCGGCCGCCTTCCGGGAGTTCTTCGACACATTCGGCCCGGAGCAATCCGTTGCCGAACTCGACGATGGCGCCGACGCGCACTTTCTTCGCCGGTTTGACGAGTGCTTCCCAGACATCATCTTCCGTCTGTTTCAATAAAAGCAGTTCGACTTTCCCGCCCGTCTCTTGCTTCGCCCCAAACAATCGGGCCGGGAGCACGCGCGAGTCGTTGACGACGAGGGCGTCGCCTGCCTGCAAATAGTCGAGCACGTCGCGGAAGTGACGGTGCTCGATGTCGCCCGTGTCGCGGTCGAGGACGAGCAGTCGTGAGCTCGTCCGGTCGAGAAGCGGTACTTGGGCGATCAGTTCTTCCGGTAAGTCGAAATCATAGTCATTAACGTTCAATTGAATGTCTTGCATATCGTTTACTCCTCTTCATAGCCAAAATGCGTCTTTGCGTACTGGGTGATCATGCGGCCACGCGGCGTCCGTTGCAGGAAACCTTGCTGCAACAAGTACGGCTCATACACGTCCTCGATCGTCTGGGCATCTTCCCCGATCGTCGCGGCGAGCGTCTCAAGTCCGACCGGGCCACCGCCGAACCGTTCGACCATGGCCCGTAACAGCCGGTGGTCGACTTCATCGAGCCCGAGGGCATCGACGTGCAATCGGTCGAGCGCGCTTGAAGCCATGGCCGGATCGATTTCTTTCGTCCCCGCCACTTGGGCGAAGTCACGGACACGGCGCAATAGTCGGTTGGCGATTCGCGGCGTGCCACGGGAACGTTTGGCGATGGCGCCGCTCGCCTCTGGTGAGATGGACAGGCGGAACAGTTGGGCCGTCCGGCTAACGATGGCGGCGAGTTCATGCGTCTCGTAATATTCGAGTTTGAGCGTCACACCAAAGCGATCACGGAGCGGTGCCGACAACATACCGGCCCGCGTCGTCGCGCCGACGAGCGTGAACGGTGGCAAGTCGATGCGGACGCTTCGTGCCATCTCGCCTTGTCCGTAGACGATGTCGAGACAGTAGTCTTCCATCGCAGGATAGAGAATCTCTTCGATCGTGCGGCTCAAGCGATGAATCTCATCGATGAACAGGACGTCGCCCGGTTCGAGCGTCGATAGGATCGCGGCCAGGTCACCAGGTCGTTCGATGGCCGGGCCGGCCGTCGTCTTGATGCCGACGCCCATCTCGTTAGCGATGATTTGGGCGAGCGTCGTCTTTCCGAGTCCCGGGGGACCGTAGAGGAGGACGTGGTCGAGCGTCTCGCTACGCAGCTTCGCGGCTTGGATGAAGATCGACAAGTTGCCTTTCGCCTTCTCCTGTCCGATATACTGCTCGAACTTTTGCGGACGCAAGCTCCACTCTTCTGAGTCTTCATATTGTTGATGGGATTGTGACAACAATCGTTCGTCCATGGTCTCCTCCTTATTTCAATAGCAATTGCAGCGCGCGCTTTATGTAAGCGTCTGTCGTCAATATTTCTGAGTTCAGTTCTTTGCGGACACGGGTGATCTCACGCTCCGAGTAGCCGAGTGCGACGAGCGCCTCGCACGCCTCGTCGAGTTCGGACGCGCCTTGGGCGAACAGTCCCGTGTTCGGAACGTAATCCGGGGCGAGCTCGGACAGCTTGCCTTTCAAGTCGAGCGCCATTTGTTTGGCCGTCTTCTTGCCGACACCCGGGAATTTCATCAAATACTTCTCGTTCTCGGTCTCGATCGCGTCGATGAGCGCGTCCATATCTCCCGAGGCGACGATGGCGAGTGCGCCTTTCGGTCCGATCCCGTTGACGCCGAGCAGTTTATTGAACAGTTCGCGTTCCCGGCGTGAGCGGAAACCATACAGCGTCTGTTGGTCTTCACGCACGTAATGATGCGTAAACACGATTACATGTTCGTCTTGTTCACGATAAAAAAACGGGTTAGGCACATGTACTTTGTAGCCGACGCCCGAAACATCCAACGTTATATATTCCGCGCACACATAGGCGACGGAGCCTTTTACGAATTCAATCACGGTCATATCTCCTCTTCATGGGAAAACTGCATTCATTGTACCATAACCACCGCCACGAAAAAAGGACAGGCGATTGCCTGTCCTCAGTGTGCGAGCATCCGCTCAAGGGCGAGTGTCGCCCATTTTGTCGTCTCTTCGTCGACGCAAATAATATTGACGGGATCCGTCTCGAGCGACTCGAGCGCCCAAAGCAGATGCGGCAAATCGATGCGGTTCATCGTCAAGCACGGACACATATATGGGTTGAGCGAAATGATGTCCTGCTCGGGGTGCGTCGCCGCGAGCCGATTGACCAAATTCATCTCGGTGCCGACGGCCCACTTCGTCCCCGGCGGACTCGCCTCAATCTGGTCGATGATGTATGACGTAGACCCGCCCTCGTCCGCCGCCTGCACGACATCGAACGTGCACTCCGGATGGACGATGATGCGTCGCTCCGGGTCAGCTTTGCGTAACGCCTCGATTTGGGCGACGTTGAACTTCTCGTGGACCGAGCAGTGCCCTTTCCACAGAATCACGCGGACGTCCTCGATGTCACCTTCATAGACGAGTCGTTCCCGGAGCGGGTCCCAAACGGCCATCGCCTCGAGGGGCACCCCTAAATCAAACGCCGTGTTGCGCCCGAGATGCTGGTCCGGTAAGAATAGGATCCGTTCGCCCGCCTCGAGCGCCCAACGGACGATGTCATGGGCGTTCGACGACGTGACCGTCGCGCCCCCGTTCTTGCCGACGAACGCCTTGATGGCCGCCGTCGAGTTGACGTACGTAATCGGGATGATGCCGTCACCGAACGTATCGGTCAGTTCTTCCCACGCGATCTCCGTTTGATCGATATCGGCCATGTCCGCCATCGAGCATCCGGCTCGCATGTCCGGCAAAATGACGATTTGGTCGTCACGCGTCAGCATGTCGGCCGTCTCGGCCATGAAGTGAACGCCGCAGAAGACGATGAACTCCGCCTCACTCATCTGTTCGGCGAGCCGTGCGAGCTGGAGCGAATCTCCGGTCGCATCCGCGAATTGGACGACCTCGTCCTTTTGGTAATGGTGGGCTGGTAAAAACAGTCGGCTTCCGAGCCGTGCCTTGATGGCTTCGATCCGTTGTTCCATCTGTTCAATCGTCAAGTTAGCGTATTGTGTTGGCATCGTTCCGAGTAACTGCATGTTTGATTCCCCCTACTAGGTTTAGACTACAATCGAGCGCCGTCACCGAATGGGTCAACTGCCCGATTGAGATGACGTCGACGCCCGTATCGCGATACGCCGCGATCGTCTCGACGGTGATGCCGCCCGACGCCTCCGTTTTAATATGTGGTGGGACGAGCGCGCGCCACGCCTTCAACTCTTCCGGCGTCCGGTTGTCGAGCATGATGATGTCAGCGTTCGCCGCGATCGCCTCGTGTAACTGTTCGAGCGTCTCGACCTCGACTTCGACAGGCGTCGTATGGCCCGCCAGCATCCGGGCCCGGGCGACCGCATTCGTGATGCCGCCGAGTGCCGTGATGTGATTGTCTTTGATCATGATGGCATCATCGAGCCGGAGCCGATGGTTCTTTCCCCCACCCGAACGGACGGCGTGCTTCTCGAGCATACGAAGCCCGGGTGTCGTCTTCCGTGTGTCCGTGACGGCGATCGTCGGGTCGTCGAGGCGTTCGACGCAGCGCCGGGTCATCGTCGCGATCCCGCTCAAATGTTGGACAAGGTTCAACAGCACCCGTTCCGTCTCGAGTAGCGTCCGCGTCTTGCCGCGCAAAATAAAGAGGGTGTCACCTGCCGAGACGACCGCGCCGTCCGGTTGACATGACTCGACGACGAGCCGTTGCATCTGGGCCATCTCGAGGACGACATCCATGCCGCAGAAGACGCCGTCCACTTTCGCGCTGACCGTTGCGAGCGACGTCTCGCGGTGGTCAATCAACACACTCGAGGCGTCCCCGAACCCGATGTCCTCATTTAGAAATGCCGTCAGCTGTTCGCGCAAAGCGATCTTGTTCATAACCATCCTCCGTCTCTATCATGGCACGGGCCAATAGGCGTGCCGCTTTCAGACTCAACGTCTGTTCACTTAATTGTCTTGACATGTGTTTCGTCTGTACCAGTTGTTGGGTATTTTCTAAGAAACTTGCGATTTCGCCAATCTGAGGCGAGATTGTCAACCATTCCCCAATCTGTTGCCGATAGCGGCTGAACAGATCAAGCGAAACCTCATATACGGTCGTCTCGTTCACCGTGAGCGGCTTCTCCTCCACCGTCACCGTTGCCGCCACCCGCTTCCCGAAAACCCAGCATTCAAGTAACGAGTTTGACGCCAGTCGATTTTTCCCATGGACGCCCGAATCGGCAACCTCACCAACCGCATACAATCCAGCGACGGCCGTGCGACCGTCGGCATCGACATCGACACCACCCATGTGAAAATGCAGCCCGGGCCGGACTGGGATTTGGCAGACGTCAATTCCGTGCGCGTCGCATGTCGCCACCAGTTTCGGAAACCGTTCAGCAATTCGCTCGACGCGGCTCGTATCCAAGTACACGACGCCGTCATGGCGTGTGAGCGTCCGGGCGACCTCATCCCTAGGGGCGAGACTCCCGAGCGGGTGGTAGGCCATTACGTGACGTCCTGACGCGTCGACGAGTGTCGCCCCTGCTCCGCGTAGCGCCTCCGTCACGAGGTGGGGCGACTCGACCGCGAGTAACGTCGGATGGAATTGGATACGGGACAAGTTCGTGAGCACAGCCCCGACCTCGTGCGCCAACACAAGCCCGTCGCCTGTGACCGAGCGACAGTTCGACGTCCAATCGATGAGCCCACCGATCCCCCCGGTCGCCAAGACGACGGCACCGGCCTGGACGTGCAGACGCGTCTCACCGTTGTAACCGGTCGCCCCGCTCACGCGGCCGTCCGACTTCAACAGTGAATCAATCAACACGTGCTCCATGACGGTCACGTTATCTGGAAGTTGACGTCGCAGTGTCGCCATCACGTGACGACCTGTCTCATCGCCACCGACATGAAAGATTCGATTCATGCCATGCGCCCCTTCACGACCGACGGCGTATCCTGTCTCGTCGCGGTCGAAGACGACCCCGAAACGCTCCAAGTCGCGAATCGCGCTCCGTCCTTCTTCGACGAGTGTATAGACACGGTCGGGCATGGCTGCGAGTTTCGAGGCGACGAGCGTATCCCGCTCATGGTCGACGCTCGACGATTCCAAATACGAGCTCGCGATCCCGCCTTGGGCCAGGTCCGAGTTCGCACTCGTCACTTCATGCTTGGAGACGAGTAGGACGTTCAACGTGTGAGGCAGATGGAGCGCGACCGTCACCGCGGCCAAGCCGGCCCCGACAATCAACACATCGACCTTTTCAAACTGTAAAGACATCTGTATATCACCTGTTTTTCATATGTAATGTTGACTTGTAAACTAGTTTCGCATAATTTTGTGAAGAAGACAACATGAGAAAAGGGGAACTTACGATGAACCGTTACTTTGATTATGCGGCGACGCACCCGATGACAAAATCCGCACTCGACCATTACGTGGCGATGGCGCGAAACGTATACGGTAACCCGTCTTCCCTTCATACGCACGGCTACATGGCCGAAGATTACTTGACCGAGTCCCGTCGTCTGTTGAAGCAGGCGCTCGGACTCGACATGCTCCGCGGCAAACTGCTCTTCACCGGGAGCGGCTCCGAGAGCAACTATATCGCCCTCACGAGTCTCCGCAAACGCATGAAAGGCAGTGAAGTCATCACGTCGTGGCAAGAGCACGACTCGGTCGCGCTTCTGCTTGACGAGTGGGAGGCCGAAGGGGTCACCGTCCACCGTTTGAAACTGAAGGACGGTCGCTTCGACCACGAGACGTTCACGCATCTGCTCGACCGGGATATCGGGCTCGTGACGTTCCAACACGTCAACTCCGACACCGGCTGGACGCTCCCGCTCCACAATATCCTCTGCCAATTGAAATATAAGAAAGTGTTGTTCCACGTCGACGGCGTCCAGGCGCTCGGCAAAATCCCCGTCTCGGTCGATGGGATCGATGCCTACTCGTTCAGCGCCCATAAGGTCGGCGGGCCAAAAGGCGTCGGCGGCCTCTATATGGAACGGCTATTGCCCCCGCCCTATTATCCGGGACACCACCAGTACGGCATCCGCCCCGGCACGATTGACGTCCCCGGCATCTGCGCGTTCGTCAAAGCGTTCACCGACCGGCATGAGGCGCGGACACGTCATGAAAGAAATTTCTTGGCGTTTCGTGCTATCTTGAAAGAGAAGACATCGTCATACGTGGATTGGCTCGAGTTCGACCAACAGAGTCCCGCCATCTTTTCGTTCGTCTCGAATCAGCGGGACGGGCAGTGGTGGATGACCGAACTCGACGGGTTCGGCTTCCAAGTGTCGGCAGGCTCGGCCTGTCGGGCCGGCCAGAACGGACCGAACCGGATGCTCGAATCGCTCGGCTATGAAACGAGCGCCTGCCACGGCCTCGTCCGCATTTCCTTCGGCGAAGATACGACCATCGAAGACACGTTGGCACTCGCCGAAGCCATCGTCACTTTAGCAAGGAGAGTAGGATCCTATGAACAAACGCTTAGCCGGTGAAGAACGCCGGCGTACGTTACTAGAAATGATTGAACAGAGCACCGAGCCGATTACCGGCTCCGAGCTCGCCCGCCGCGTCGCCGTCAGTCGACAAGTCGTCGTCCAAGACTTGTCGCTCTTGAAGGCGAAGGGTCATCAAATCGTCGCGACCGCCCGTGGGTACGTCTATCTACCGGGCGAGGCGTCCCCGTCCGCCTACACGCGTAAAATCGTCTGTCGCCACGAGGCCGAGGACATGGAGGCGGAGATGAACGCCATCGTTGACGAAGGCGTCACGATTCGCGACGTCATCATCGACCATCCTGTCTACGGTTCATTGACCGGGCAATTAATGGTGAAGAGCCGCCGCGACGTCCGTGCTTTCCTCGAGCGGGTCGAGGCGAACCAAGCCGCCCCGTTGTCGCATTTGACGGGCGGTTTGCATATCCACACGCTCGAGGCCGATAGCGAAGATGCCATCGATGCCGCCGTCTCGGAACTAGAGCGGCTCGGCGTCCTCGTCTCCGAGCTCGACTAAGATGTCACAAATACGTGACATCTTTTCTTTTGCTTTCGGCCCATGTTCGTTATACTGATGGATGGAATGCATCCTGTACAAAATTTGGAAAGGAGGGAACGGTCATGTGGCACTTCCTCGAGCAACTGTTGCTCGGATGCGGCGTTTTCAGCGTCCCGCTCGGTATCTTCATCCAATTCATCCCGAACGAGCTCGTGCTCGCTTACGGGGGCCACTTGATCGGTTCCCTTGATACGTCGTTCCTGTTCGTCTTCCTGCTTGCCTGGTCGGCGTTCGTTCTCAGTCAAGTCATCTTATATTGGATTGGTCGCTACGGGGGCCGTCCCGTCGCCCTTCGGCTCTACAAGTCATTTCGCATCAGTGAGGCGCAGCAACGCCGGGCTGAAGTCTGGTTCGAGACGTATGGTGCCTGGATTGTCTGTCTGAGCGTCATTTGGCGCCAACTGTTCGCTGTCAGCGCCGGGGTCATGCGCTTATCGTTCCGGAAGTTTTTGACGGTCACCGTCGTCATCTTCGCCGTCTGGTCATTCGTGTTCGTCAAGCTCGGGATGATGCTCGGCAGTAATTGGCGTCACATCGGGGAAGTCACGCA
Organism: Exiguobacterium aurantiacum; assembly: GCF_024362205.1. Lineage (GTDB taxonomy): Bacteria > Bacillota > Bacilli > Exiguobacteriales > Exiguobacteriaceae > Exiguobacterium > Exiguobacterium aurantiacum_B. The sequence goes on from NZ_CP101462.1 coordinate 2,066,784, forward strand.
CGGGTTCATGCCATATGTCGGCATCGGTATCGGACTGTTCTTCCTCGTCCGCTACGTCCGCGCGAATCCGCGTCTATTTAAAAAGTCAGCCTGAGCAGATTTGCTCGAGCTGACTTTTTTTGAATAGAGGGAAAACGGATCGTGATGACGAATATAGAGACATGAGGAAAGCGTTTTTTTCTCGATATAGAGACAGCCACCTTCAAAGGAGGAATTACCATGTTCCATCGTCGAAAAACGTACACCATCCGTCCTGAACGCTTAGATGAATTCACCGAGTTTTTCCATACATACCTGTATCCGATTCAGGTATCGCACGGCGCCCGTCTCGTCGGTCGTTGGGTGACCGAAGACAAGAGCGAGGTCATGGCCCTCTGGGAATACCGTGACCGCGAGCACTACGAACAAGTCGAACGCGATTACCGCTCGAGCGGCCTACGTCGCGAGGCGATGAAAAAACGGGCCCGTCTCGGAAAAGATTTATATATCAAGTCGAGCGAGGAGTTCATGATGCCGACCGGTCACTATACGCCGCCGCGCACCATCGTCTCCGTGACCGCTTACGTCACGAATGAGGCCGGCGAAGTGTTGCTCGTTCAGAACACGCACCGGAGCGACACGTACGAGATGCCGGGCGGTCAAGTCGAGGAGCATGAGTCGATCGTCGACGCCGTGCACCGCGAAGTGAAAGAAGAAACCGGTGTTGATATTGAAGTCGAAGGCATCACCGGCATCTATCAAAACGTGTCCTCCCGCGTGCTCTGCGTCACATTCCGCGCCCGCTACGTCTCGGGCGACCTGCAACCGCAGGAAGGTGAGACGCAAGAAGTCGGCTTCTTCAAGGTAGACGCCTCGAACGTCGGCGACTATATCAAACGCGATCACTTCCAGATGCGGCTCGTTGATGCAATCGACCCGACGTATATGCCGCATGCCATCTATAAAGTACGCCCTTACGAGCTGCTCGAACGTGTCGAGCGCCATCATACCGTTTGAATGACATGGATGGAGTCAAATAATTACCCCAGACCAAGGCTTTCATAGCTCGCCCCTAGGAAAGCGGAGACACCGGAAGAACGAGCAACTATACGCTCCAACAAAAAAGGAGGGACCGCCAACCGGCGGTCCCTCCTTCAGTTCGTTTATGCTTGTTCAGCCGGTTCGGATTGACCCGTCTCGACGAGCAATTTGCGAATCCGACGTTTTTCGACGTGGAGAACGGTGAACGTCATGTCATCATACGTGACACGCGCACCTTTCTCTGGAATGTCTCCTAATAGTTCGACGATCCAACCACCCATCGTGTTGGCATCTACTTCGGGTTCTTTAATTCCCATCTCATCAGCGAACTCATCGACATCCATGTCGGCCATACACTCATAGACCCCGTCACGAAGTCGTCTCAAATAGACGATCGATTCGTCGTGCTCGTCCCAAATGTCTCCGACGAGCTCCTCGAGCATATCTTCGAGTGTGATCAGGCCAGCCGTCCCTCCGAATTCGTCGAGGACGACGGCCATGTGCGATTGTTTTTGCTGGAGCACAGGAAGCAGCTCAATCAATTTTGTCTGCGGCGATACGTACGTGAGCGGACGAATGAGCGAACGAACGTCCGTCACTTCATCACGCATCATCGAACGAAGGAAATCACGCTCTGACAACACCCCGATGACGTTGTCGATCGAGTCTTTATACACCGGCAGACGAGAATGTCCACCGCTAAAGATCGTGTCTTTGATTTCTTCAAGCGTATCGTCGATGTCGACGGCGAGGATGTCGATCCGCGGCGTCAACACATCGTCGACGGTGATGTCGTTGAAGGCGAAGGCGCTATGCACGAGTTCCGCTTCGGTCTCGCCGAGCACCCCTTCTTCTTCTCCCATGTCGACGAGCACTTTCAACTCTTCTTCGGTCACCGACGGTTCTTTGTCGTTCATCCCGATCATACGGAGCACCAACTTCTTCAAACCGGTAAAGATCATCGTCACCGGTTTCAAGACTTTGACGAGGAACAACAAGATTCCGCTGATGAGAAGCGAATACTTCTCCGCGAACTCTTTCGCGAGCGACTTCGGTAAAATCTCACCGAAAATCAAGATGACGACGGTCGTCGCGAACGTCGAGATGACGAGACCAGTCCCGCCCGAGTAAATACTCGTGGCGATAGCCGTCGATACTGTCGCAGCACCGATGTTGACGATGTTGTTCCCGACGAGGATTGTCGAGAGCGTGTCGTCGAACCGGTCGACGAGGTGGAGGACGCGTTTGGCGCCCTTATCCCCATCCTCCGACATACGAATCATCCGGACACGGTTCACACTTGAGAGCGCGGTCTCGGCTGAAGAGAAGAAAGCTGACAATATAATTAAAACTGCATAAAGAATTAAACTAGACGAGGGCACAGGGTCCACGTTTACTTCACACTCCATTTCATTAATAAAAGATTATTCGACAAATTCGAATTCAAAGTCTAGGATGGCGACGACGCTGCCGTCTTCGGCACCCAACTTGCGAAGGTCGTCATCGACGCCCATTTGACGCATTTGACGCGCGAAGCGTTTGATCGACTCATCGTGATCGAAGTTCGTCATCTTGAAGAGCTTCTCGATGCGCGGCCCCGTGATCACGAAGCGTTCGTATTCATCGACATGAATCTGATACCCTTTCTCTTCCTTCTCGTAACGATAAACGACACGTGGTGTAGCCGTCTTCTCTTCGAGCTCTTCGAGTGGGAACTCAGGTGTCGAGTCCACGAGATTAGCTACTTCGATGAGCAGGTTGCGAAGTCCTTCTTTGGCGAGTGCCGAGATCGGGAAGACTTTGACGTCGTCTCCGATTTTCTTCTGGAACTCTTCAAGTAATTCCGGCGCATCCGGCATATCCATCTTGTTGGCGACAACGATTTGCGGACGCTCGAGGAGGCGTAAGTTATACGACTCGAGCTCGCGGTTTATCGTCGTGTAGTCTTCGAACGGGTCGCGCCCTTCCATGCCGCTCATATCGATCATATGGACGATGACTTTCGTCCGTTCGATGTGACGTAAGAATTGGTGACCGAGACCGACGCCTTGGCTCGCCCCTTCGATGAGTCCTGGCAAGTCGGCCATGACGAAGTCACGGTCGTCCGCCGTCTTGACGACACCGAGGTTAGGTGTGATTGTCGTGAAGTGGTACGCGCCGATTTTCGGACGTGCCGACGAGACGACTGACAAGAGTGTCGATTTCCCGACTGACGGGAATCCGACGAGACCGACGTCAGCGAGCAATTTCAACTCAAGACGCAATTCTCGCTCTTGACCTGGCTCTCCGTTCTCGGCGATCTCTGGTGCCGGGTTGGCTGGCGTCGCGAAACGACAGTTCCCGCGGCCACCACGTCCGCCTTTGGCGATCGTGGCCCGTTGGCCGTGCTCGGTAAGGTCGGCGATGACCGTATCGGTCGATGCATCGAACACGATTGTGCCTGGTGGGACTTTGACGACGAGCGGCTTCGCTTTTCGTCCGTGCATGCCTTTCGACATCCCTTTTTCACCATCATGGGCGATAAACTTTTTCGAGAAGCGGAAATCTACGAGCGTGCGCAATCCTTCTTCTACTTCGAATACGACGTCACCACCGTGACCGCCGTCTCCTCCTGCTGGTCCACCGTCTGGAACATACTTCTCGCGGCGGAACGCAACCATCCCTTTACCGCCGTCTCCAGCTTTCACAAAAATATTAACCTGATCGACAAACATTTAATTCCCCTCCTTTATAACGAACGTAGAACATTCTACTGTCTGCTCGTACACTTCGTCTGACGTGAACACGTCGTCCGGCACATGACCGAAGACTCGGACCATCAGTCCGTCCGTGAACGTCACATGAATCGGTCCATCCGTTCCTGACAGAAGACGGACAAGCTTGTCCGCCACGCGCGCGTCGTCGAGCGACACGCGGTCGGCTGATACCTTATAGGTCAACCGCCCTTCCCAGTTCGCTTGCATGATGACGAGACTCGTCGTCGGCAAATCCAAGCGAATGAGCGCACTCTCCTCGTCGGCGTGCTGACGATATCGCTCGTACAGCTCCTCGAGTCTATCAGGCTCGAGCGCCGCGTACAAGGAGATCATCTGAAGCCGATTCATCCATTCGTGACGGACGGTCGATAATAGTTTCAGTGCTGCCTGTGAGTTCATGCAATCCTCTCCTAGGTAAAACTAGTAAAAAAGACTCTAACCAAATAAGTGGCTAGAGTCTTCTGCGTGGTTCTACTTACGCAACTGGGTAAACGCTCACTTGTTTCTTGTCGCGACCAAGACGCTCGAAGCGTACTACGCCGTCAACTTTAGCAAACAATGTGTCGTCGCCACCACGGCCTACGTTTTCACCTGGGTGAATTTTCGTACCGCGTTGACGGTAGAGAATCGATCCAGCTGAAACCGTTTGTCCGTCAGCGCGTTTAGCGCCGAGGCGTTTCGAAATCGAGTCACGACCGTTTTTAGTCGATCCTACTCCCTTTTTCGATGCGAAGAACTGAAGGTTCAATTGTAACATGAGGTCCACCTCCTATTGTTCAATTTGGATATAATCACCGTAACTATGGGCGATCGTGTCTAGTTGCACGAGCATCCCTTCTAATAACAATTGGGTGCGAGTCATATCCTCCGGTGATAGGTCAGGATACGTCTCGACATAAAAGTAGCCACCCTCTGTTTTGTCTGCCATTTCTACAAGAAGCGACTGACCGGCGAGTACCTCGACAGCGTTGTATGCCCCAAAGATGATGGCAGAAACGCCGGCACATACCAAGTCAGAACCGGGTTCAGCAAAGTTGGCGTGACCTGTCACTTCGACGGAACGAATCGACTTCGTCTCGTCTCGTCTGACCGTTACTCGAATCATAGCTTACGCTTCGATTTTCTCGATGCGAACTTTCGTGTAAGGCTGACGGTGACCTTGCTTACGACGGTAGTTTTTCTTAGCTTTCATTTTGAAGACAGTGATCTTCTTAGCGCGGCCGTGTTTTACCACAGTACCGACAACTTTAGCGCCCTCTACGAGTGGAGCTCCGACTTTAACATCGTCACCACCAACGAAAAGAACTTCACCGAATTCTACAGTACCCTCGACATCAGCATCGAGTTTTTCGATGTAGATCTCTTGACCTGCTTCAACTTTGATTTGCTTACCACCAGTTTTGATGATTGCGTACATATACGTGCACCTCCTTATTAAACTCAGACTCGCCATCCAGGGCAGGGCGAAACCATTTCAACCCGTTCTGTGCGGTTGTAGCCATTTGGGTGCTTCCAAACGAACTAACGTTATAGATAATACCACTCTCGTTCAATCGTTGTCAATGACGAGATACGAAATTCTGACATTCCTCGAGCGTCCCGTAGAACGCCACATCCGGTTCCCCGTCAACGAGGAGGACCGTACAGTCAAAACCGTCCCACGACGCGTCGTGCCACTTGCTTGGGAGCGTCAAGACGACCGCGTCGACTTCTGGTGCCAATTCCATCAAGGCACGTTCGAGCCGGGAAAAGATGGCGAGCTTGGATGGGCTACCGTTATACGTCATCCGGTCTTGCATCGAGCGGCCCGTGCGTTCCCGAGACAGCTCGAACAAGCCCATGCGAGTGAAACCGTACACTTCGATGCGGCGCGGGTCGCGGGCCCCGAGCTCTTTCATCTTCTTCAAGAGTCGGGCCTGTCCGTCTTTTGAACCGCGCAGGAAGTCGATGACGACCATGCCGCCGATATTGCGCAGCCGGAGCTGCTCCATGACCGCATAGAGCGCGGCCTCGTTGATCGTGTCGGCCGCCCGTCCCTTGTCCTTGACGGCGACGTTCTTGCCGCTGTTGACGTCGATGACGGTCATCGTCTCGACTTGTTCAATCAAGACGTACGAGCCACCTTCGAGCCAGACGACGCGCTGTCCGAGCTTCTCGATCGCTCCATCGAGCCGGACTGCTTCTTTCATCCGGCCTTTGCCGACGTGGCGTTCGACATTGACCTCGAGCCGCGTCAATCGCTCTTGCGCTTCCTTGTCGTTCAACATGACCGACTCGACCGCATGACGACGCACAAACTGTTCACACAACAGCTCATCCTGCCCGCGGCGTGCCATCATGACGTCCGCGGCGCGACTCCGTAGCAAGGCGAGTTCTTCTTGAAGGACGTCTGGGCTCGCCTGCCCCGACTCCGTCCGGAACAAGACGCCTTCTGTCTCTTCGAGCTCGAACACTTTCGATAACCGGTCCTGGGTGACGAGGTCGAGTTTCCGGCTATACAGCTGACGGCGTCCGTATGGGAAGTAGACGATGTAGCGTCCGCCGAAGCGGATGTTCTCCGTCACTTTATGATGTTTGCCGTTGATGCCTTCTTTCGTCACTTGGACGAGGCGTTTGTCACCGACGACGGCCGCCTGGCCGATGCCCGGCACGTTCGGATACGCCTCGAGCGCTTTCAGCGTCTCGGCGATCGGCAGGAAGAACGTCGTCTCGCCGGTCGTTAAAAACGCGGCGCCGAGCGACGGGTGAATCCGTTCGATTGCGGCCTCGAGAATCGTCCCGACCGACAGTTGGTCGATGAAACGTTCCTCGACCTCGAGGAGGCGTTCCCCATCGACGAGCATGGCCCGTTCGATGGACGGGGTCCGTTCATAGATCAATCGCACACGTATCTCTCCTTTCGACACAAAAAGGCAACTTTCGTTGCCTTAGGCTTTTTTCATTCCAAATTTCATCATCAGCCGCGTCCAGAAGCCGACCGGTTTTTGCTCGGTCTGGATCGACATAAGCGGCACCGACTCGCCGAGAATGCGGCGCGTGATGTTGCGGTACGCTTGTCCGGCATTGTTGTCCGGGTTCATCGTGACCGGCACGCCGCGGTTCGCAGCGGCGATGACTTCTTCATCGTCGACGACGACGCCGAGCAGGTCGATCGACAAGATGCGCATGATGTCATCGATGTCGAGCATGTCGCCTGATTCGACGAGGTGGTTTTTGACGCGGTTGACGATCAGTTTCGGCGCAGCGACATGTTCCGCTTGCTCGAGCATGCCGATGATGCGGTCCGCGTCTTGGACGGCCGCCTTCTCAGGCGTCGTCACGACGACAGCCTCGTCGGCGCCGGCGATGGCGTTCATGAAACCTTGCTCGATGCCGGCCGGGCAGTCGATCAACACGAAGTCGTATTCCGTCTTCAGCTGGTCGATGATCTCTTTCACTTGCTCCGGTTGGACCGACGTCTTGTCTTTCGACTGGGCCGCAGGCAAGAGGTACATCTCTTCGAACCGCTTGTCACGGACGAGCGCCTGATGCAATTTGCACTGGCCGTTGATGACGTCGACGAGGTTATAGATGCTCCGGTTGTCGAGTCCTAAGATGATATCCAAGTTCCGTAGACCGATATCCGTATCGACGAGACAGACCGAGTGGCCAGACAATGCGAGGCCCGTCCCGAGGTTCGCGGTCGTGGTCGTCTTCCCGACGCCACCTTTCCCCGACGTCACGACGATGGCCCGACCTTTCTTCACTTCTTTAGCTGTATGTACAGGCTCTACTACTTGCTCCATCAAACTCACCCTCTCTGTAATTCCATTGCATATGCGTCTTTCAGCCCAGTCATGACTTGACGGAGACGCGTCATTTCAATGCCCTGATTCGTCTGATACGCGCATCCCATCTCGATCTCCGGAAGCTCCTCGTCGTCGTCCGACGCGAGCACGTGTTCACCGATCGCTAAAAACTTCGGATGGAGCAGGCTGGCGGTGATGACCGCTTCCTCCCATCCTTCGACACCGGCACGCACATTTCCTCGTATCGTCCCTAAACAATAGATGCTGCCCGTCGCCCGAACCTCGGACCCCGGGTTGATGTCTCCGATAATGAGCACCGAGCCATCGAAATCGAGCACTTGCCCGCTTCGAATCGTCCCACTATGGTAATGGAACGTCTTTTTGCCGTAGGTCGCTTTCGCCACTTCGGTCAACATGACCTCGCTTGACAGCTCCTCGATATAAAAAACGCCATGACGAGCGACGACTTCACGAATTTGACGTGACAGCTCCTCGTCGATGTAACGAGTACCCGCGTGCAATTTGAGTGCAATCTTCCCAGAGGGCGGCTCCATTTCTTGTAACGTGGCCTCAAGCTCTCCGAGCACCTCATCGATGCCACTCCGTGGATTGAAGTGGATTGCAATACCGTTGCGATGTCCTTTTATCGTAATATGTCGTTTACGCTCCATCATGGCTACCCTCTTTTCGCTATAGGCCGCGGCGCCACGTATCGCGTCATCGGCACGTATAACAGTGCGATGGCGACAGCGTTGACGGCGAGCGTCCCTGGAATCTGTTCAACTAATAGTGTTTGAATGGTCATGGTCGTCCCACCGACCGCCGTCATGACACTGAAGATCCCGAAAGAAAACACGAGAATCATGAATGTGAACGTGATGACGACCGAGAAGAAGTTCTCACCTATATATTTTAACACGAAGCTGACTAAGAGAGGAATGAGTGAAAAAGTAAATAAGTAAATTCCGAGCAAGTCGGTGTAGACGATGTCATACAATAGCCCGAAGACGAGACCGAATCCGAGCGCCGACTCCCAGCGGCCATACAAACTGACGTACATCAAGCCGATCAACGTCAAATACAAAAACGGCGTCACATAGTGCCACGAGAAGATGGCGGCCCATGTCCCTTCAATAAGAAAGAGGAGGAACAGGGCGATGAACACTTTCATGTTACTCACCCGCTGCTCCTCCTTCCTCGGGACCCGACAAAAACGGTTCGTCGAGCGTTCGATCGATGACAAACATTTGCGAGAACTCATTGAAGTCCGCCTCAGGTTTGATGCGGGCGACTTGAGACACGCCATATTCGTCGGTTTCAATCGACTCGACCGTACCGATGACGAGGCCGGCCGGATAGCGTCCACCAAGACCTGACGTCGACACGATCTCGCCTTCTTTCAACTTGACGCTGTTCGAGACCTTCGTGAAGAAGAGCTCGTTCGTCTCGCTGTCAAAGCCGTCGATCGTCCCGTACGTCGCCTTGCCGTCCTCATCTTTGACGACGGCCGAGACGTTGTTCGTCCGGTTGTTGTCAGAGAGGAGTTGCACTTGCGACGTGTAGGCGCTCGTCTGGATGACGCGACCGACCATACCGCCGGCGGCCGTGACGGCCATGCCTTTTTCGACACCGCGTTCTTCCCCGACGTTGATCGTCACGTAGCGCTGCCAGTCGTTCGGCGTACGCCCGATCACTTCGGCGGGAATCAAGTCGAAGTCACGGAGCGACGTGTCGGACGCCTCGACCATTTGCCGCAATTCTTCATTCTCACGGCGAAGGTCATCGGCCTCGACCGACACTTCCGCGTATTTCGTCAAATGTTGTTTCAATTGACGATTCTCTTCATAAATATCTCGTACGTTCGAAATCGAGGACACGGTACTGTCCATCCAGCCGATCGGCACCGTGAACACCCGTTGGAACGTTCCGACCACATCACGCGTGACGTCTTGGTACCAGGCGGATTCCGACCGTCCTCGAATCGAAACCCCTAAGATTACTACGAATAAGATGATACCGATCAGCGTGATGATGAGCTTTTTATTGCGTACGAACCGGCTCATCGTGTGTCACCACTCATCGACGCGACGAGATGCCTGATTTTGAACGGAGGACGTCCATCATTTCAAGAGATTTTCCTGTCCCGATGGCGACGCAATCGAGCGGCTCATCCGCGACGAGTGTCGGGATGTGTGTCTCATCCGAAATGACGTCATCCAAGTTTTTAAGGAGCGCTCCACCGCCTGTGAGGACGATGCCGCGGTCCATAACGTCAGCCGCAAGTTCCGGTGGCGTCTGCTCGAGCGTTTGTTTTACGCCCGCGAGGATCGCTTCAACCGTATCCGAGAGTGCTTCGCACACTTCAGCAGCCGAGACTTCGATTTGTTTTGGAAGACCTGTCACGAGGTCGCGACCACGGATTTCCATTTTCTCATCTTCGTTCGAAGCGTCGATGCGAGCCGAACCGACTTCCATCTTGAGCGTCTCTGACGTCCGCTCCCCGATCATGAGGTTGTATTTGTTTTTGATGTAACGAATAATGGCGTCATCCATTTCGTCACCGCCGACACGAATCGATTGGCTCGTCACGATGCCGCCGAGTGAGATCACTGCGACTTCGGTCGTACCGCCACCGATATCAACGACCATCGAGCCTGTCGGTTCCCAAACCGGGAGACCGGCGCCGATTGCTGCCGCGAACGGTTCTTCGATCGTGTACGCTTCACGCGCGCCCGCTTGCTTGGCTGCGTCTTCGACGGCACGTTTTTCGACTGACGTGATGCCGCTTGGCACACAAATCATGACGTTCGTCTTCGATGAGAACAAACCGCTCTTCGACTTCTGTGCTTGCTCCATAAAGTATTTGATCATCGTCGCTGTCGTCTCGAAGTCGGCGATTACCCCATCTTTCATCGGACGGCGTGCCGTGACGTTGCCCGGCGTACGTCCAATCATATCCTTGGCCTGGTTACCCACGGCCTCAATTCTACCTGTATCTGTACGGAACGCCACTACGGACGGTTCACGAACAACGATGCCTTGACCTTTTACATAAACGAGCGTATTTGCCGTTCCAAGGTCGATTCCGATTTCTCGGTTAAAACTACGAAACATACGTGCTGCTCCTCTCTTGGTTACACTATTTTTTATTATAACGGAAAAATCATGTTTGAAAACGTTCATTCGATTACAGGTTATTTACAATAACGCGAATCTCAGTCCAGTCTCACCGTTTATTAGTGTGCCTTCTTTTCGGGAAAAAGGCAAATCAAAAAGCAAGCGTGTGAAAGCGCCTGCCTAGATTTTTACGGGTTCTCGTCAAATCTGCTTTAACGTCTCGAATACGGCGGTTTGAAGCATCGGTCGGTTTACATCGTACAATTTCACGAAGAAGCTCTTTAGAAACGTTTTCACGTTATGGACGACGTGCCAATAATGCTCGGGATCGAGTTGCTGTTTTTGTGCGCTCAGTTGAGCCGGCAGGCCGTCTAATAGAACGACGATTTTGTGCTCGTCCATCCCGCGCTGCAGCAGGGAGAAGATGGGATTCAGCAAGCGCTCATCCTCGTCGTGCAAGTAAACGGTCGGAAACATCACCTTGTCCCACAACGCCTCGAGGATCTCACCGAACTCCGTCTCGTCGAAGGATGGATGCAAGACGAGCTCGTCAAAGGTATCGGCCACATGGGCAATCGCATGGGCCCAACCTTTTGTGGGCACGTACCCTCTCGTATCGATTTCACAATCGAGATACGCCAGGAGCTTTGCCTTCAACATCTCGAGATCCGGTTCCGATAAAAATCCTTGTTGACGGTCTTGATGCACGATCAAGGCGATCAATAACGTCGAGAACGCCCGCGTGAAGACGGTATCTGATGCCGCTTCTCCGATACCGTGAAACAAGTGGTATTTGAGCGTCGTATTGAAGAGATCAGTCAGTTGTTCGTTCGTCAGTTGCTCGTCTTCGATGATGAACTGGTAAAAGAGCGTATAAATCAACTGATCTCGAAGTTCAGGGTCCGTCGAGCCGATGTGATGGAGCATCGATCGAATGACCCGCTCCTCGTCTAACTCTTGTAATCGAACCGTCCCGTCCTTGATGTCCGTCAACATCAACTTCAACTCTTGTTCTTGATAAAGGATTTCCTCTTTCATATCTGATCACCTTCCTTCTTCGTAGGTCGTATGCCAACGTCTACTCTCGGTGTTCGACGCAGCCGTTGATGACTCCTTCCAACACAAAAAAGCAGGTCTGGATGCGCCTGCTTCGTTCGCATAATATTTAGAGGCCTGGTTGGAGCGGGAGCAAGAGCATCGCCCCGTAAAAAAATACAGTAAAGATCAATACCGGTCGAAAGAACCGCGACGGTTGTTGTCGGGTCGCCCCTGCCAAAAAGCTCGACGTCGTCACAACGAACAGATAAACCCCGATATACATGAAAATGAGTTGTGGGATGACCTGCCACGCCTGTAAATCGAGCGAGGAATTGAACCAGGCGACAAATAGAGCGACATACACAATCCATGCGACAACCCCGATGCCGACACCGACGAGCGGCGAGACGTGGTCGAGCCAATGGCTTTCTCGTTGGAACCGTTGAAACAGTGCCACACTAATGAAGACGAACAACGCAAACACGACGAGTGATAATACAAGTGGTTCGAGCGGGACGAAACTCGCGACAATCGCGACAACAAGCATTAATAACCAAATCAGTTTTTCCATATGAACACCTCGTCTATCAGTATAGCAAATGGATATGTCATTTGGAAAATAAATCCCAGTCTCAACCGTTCCTATAGCCCCGCTGCTTCATACTGACGTAGTGGTCTTCCCCGATAATCACGTGATCGAGACACGCGATACCGACGATATGGCCCGCCTCGACGAGCCGTTCTGACACCTCGATATCTTCCCGGCTCGGGGTTGCGTCTTATCAAGAGTAAATTACTAAAAATCCATTAACATCAATGTTTTTACTTTAAGGACATATATTTAACGCATTAAATCAAAAGAAAAAATACAATGTAATTATGAGATGACAATTGATTACGGTCATAAGAATGTACCACAAATAAAAAAAGTAACTCCTTTTTATTTTATCGAGGAATTAGGCTTTTGACCTGCAACAATCACGCCCAATTTCGGAATATCTATAATATGATTTCGATCTTAAATTATCATCTTTAACTGACGCTACCTGCTCGTTAAAGTAGACATATTTAAAAAAGTTTATACTGCACCTGCCTTTATTATGTAAGTAAAAGTAGTAAAGCTTTAAATTGGTTTTCAAAAAAGTAGGGTTGATTATTTCTTTTTCATCAATTATTATTGTGTTATTATCACAATATGAGAAAGGAGGCAAAAATTTATGGGAATTGATTTCATTAATGTCGAGTTTAGAAAGCATGTAAAAGTTTCAGGGGATTTAGGTACAACGGGATCAGTATGTCCTTTTTTACAAAAACAAAAAATGGAAATCACTACCGGAAAAATTTTTGCCTCCTTTTATATAATGGGCAAAAATTTATGAATCTATTGCATTTGTAAAAATGCATACGAATGATTAGGCACCGGTTGTTAAACTGGTGCCTTTTTTTGTTTGATCAGTTCAGTTAGTTTGGAGAACCGAATCTTTAATCATGCTGTAGAAATATGGTGAGTTAGTTGATTGGGTTTTACAATATAAATGATTATGAGGTGAGGTTTATGGTGAAAGCAGTGGATTTAGCCTCCTAAAATCACAATATATTTTAGGAGGAAATAAAATGAAAAAGGATAGTAAATCTAAAGAAATGATTCAATCTGAAAAAAGGGGTTCTACTAGGCTCTTAATGATGGTACTCTCCCTATCTGTACTTGTAGGTGCAATTACGGCTGATTTTGTCAATCCCGTACTTCCACTAATAAGCAAAGATTTAGAAGCTTCGAAATCTCAAGTGATTTGGATAGTTAGTGGTCTTGCACTTGTTCTTGCGATTGGAGTTCCGATTTATGGTCGAATCTCAGACTTTTTTGAGTTACGAAAGCTATATATCTTTGCCATTATGATTCTGGCAAGTGGTAGTCTTTTATGTGCAATTGCCACGAACCTTCCATTGTTGGTTTTGGGAAGAATGGTTCAGGGTGCTGGGATGTCCGCAATTCCAGTTCTATCAGTCATTGCAATTTCGAAGGTTTTCCCACAAGGAAAACGTGGGGGAGCTTTGGGAATTATCGCAGGAAGTATTGGTGTTGGAACTGCTGCTGGTCCAATATTTGGTGGAGTGGTTGGTCAATATTTAGGGTGGAATGCCTTGTTTTGGTTCACATTTTTGTTAGCCATTATGCTTGTTATTGGTGCCTACTACGCGTTACCGACAATTAAACCGGCAGAATCCGTAGGAAGCAATAAGAACTTTGATTTCATTGGTGGTTTATTGCTCGGCCTCACAGTAGGATTACTCCTTTTTGGTATCACTCAAGGGGAAACTTCTGGTTTTTCTTCGTTCTCATCGTTAACTAGCCTAATTGGTTCTGTTGTAGCTTTGGTAGGGTTTATTTGGAGAATTGTTACCGCAGAAAATCCATTTGTACCACCTGTCCTGTTCAATAACAAGGATTATGTCAATACGGTCATAATTGCATTTTTTTCGATGTTTGCTTATTTCGCTGTTCTTGTGTTCGTCCCATTGCTAGTCGTTGAGGTGAATGGACTCTCTTCTGGACAGGCGGGAATGATATTGTTGCCAGGTGGTGTGGCTGTTGCAATCTTATCTCCCTTCGTTGGCCGTCTTTCTGATCGATTTGGGGATAAACGTCTGATAATTACAGGGATGACTCTGATGGGGCTGTCTACCTTATTCTTGTCCACCTATGCATCTGGTGCTTCACCTTTGTTAGTTTCCGTGGGGGTCCTCGGAGTAGGGATTGCTTTTGCATTCACGAATTCTCCCGCAAATAACGCCGCAGTAAGTGCACTCGAAGCAGACAAGGTTGGTGTCGGAATGGGGATTTTCCAAGGTGCTTTGTACCTTGGAGCAGGAACTGGAGCAGGTATGATTGGAGCATTATTATCCGCTCGACGTGATGCTACTGAGCCGATAAATCCATTATATATATTGGAAGCTATGTCCTACTCAGATGCGTTCCTTGCAGCTACAGGGGCAATACTCATTGCCTTAATAGCTGGATTAGGTTTAAAAAAGCGTGGGTAATAACTTAGTTATGTAAAGATTAGTTATTGTTTAGTTCATCTTCTATAGTTTAAGCTGTAAATAAATAGCTTAGGAATCACGCAAATTTGACTTTCTTAGAATAGAATACTTTTAAGTAACTCAACTTTCGTACACTTTTTTATTGGTGCGAAAGTTGAGTATGCTAAGGATGAAACAATGAAAACATTGGTGATCGTTTCTCACCCAGATATGCCAAATTCTCGAATCAATAAAGTTTGGGTAGAAAAAGCAGCGTCCTATCCAAAAGAAATTACCATTCATGATCTTTATAAAGAGTATCCTGATTTTATTATAAATGTAAAAAGAGAACAGGAATTAGTTGAAAATCATGATAATATTATTTTTCAATTTCCATTATATTGGTATAGCTCTCCTTCATTATTAAAAAAATGGATCGATGAAGTGATTATATATGGATGGGCTTACGGATCAAAGGGTAAAAGAATATTTTATAATCGAAAATTAGGATTAGCTATATCAGCTGGCGTAAAAAAAGGTAAATTTACAAGTATGGGTAAAAACAAGCATACATTAACCCAGATGTTAACACCATTCAAATCTTTATGTGCATACATTCACGCTGAATATGTACCAGAGTTTGTACTTTACGGTGCTAATTCGGATATGAAGGGCGAAGAGATACAGAAAAGTGCTAATGAGTATTTGCAATATATTAAAAAGTATTATTTAAGAGCATAAAACACTTCTGCGATCATGCCAACAATACTAGAAGAAAGCCCATTTCCCCTTAACACATTTAGGGAAATGGGCTATTGAAGTTATTGAAGGTTTTAGCGATTTCATTTTAGGTAGCCAATTCAAAGTACCCAATAAATTCCAAGAAACACAAATCTGCTAAAACAGCTTGCCATGTAATTTTTGAACTTGATCCTTTAACCGTTCATTCTCTTCTTCTAACGCCTTTATACGGCTTTTTAAGGTTTTTATTAATACGTCCTCTGAACGAGGGCTTTTACTAGGTTTACGGGGGGTTAACTCACTTATCTGCATCCCTCTTAATGTCTCCACTCTAGTTCTAATATCTTTTTGTTTGTAAAGCCATGACTTTGAAACATTTGCTTTTTGTGCAACGGAATTAAAATTAATCTTCTCTTCTTTCAATGCCATCTCTGAAATTGTCTTTTCAACCCTAATTCTTGTTTTCTCCGACTTGTCTTTAGCTAGCTGAACTATGGCAGTTGTGTTACCTTTTCTAATCATTTTAATTCGTCTCCTTTAACGAATGAATAATCTGTTCTAATCTATTTTTAACACGTTCATTGGTTTCAACCTGACGCTGCCATTGGTTTTGTTTAGCCCTATTTAGTATTTCTTTAGTTCGGTCTAAGTGCTCTTCATGTTCATTAAGAAATTGTTTACTTGTACAGAAATTCGTACAATCTAAACATGCATTTGCATGAGGACATGGTCCTGCAATTACTGGTAACCGACAATAGCCATTAGGAAGTGCCTGTGCATTGATATTCTTTTTAAACCATTGAAGATCTGTATTGTCAGCTTCAGTATTTTCCTCACTTAAATCCAGAATGCTACCGTTATTCGTTACAAAGGTTTCCTTAAATTTCGTAAATTCCTTCTTTAGGGTTTCATCAAAAATATGTGCATATCTTGCCGTCATTTCCGGTGATTCGTGACCCAAGAACTTCTGGACAATATGTTGTGGCACTCCGTTATTTATCATTCTTGTGCCAACTGTATGCCGAAAGGCATGAGCATGAAAACGAAAAATTTCTCCGTTGCTGTCCGTTATCTTTTCTTCATAAGCTAGTTCATTTAATTTAACCCTAAAGGTATCTTGTTTCAATGGTGAGCAATCTTTTCGGGGAAACACATATATACATTCATCATCGAGTTCATCAGCCACCCTTTGCTCTTGAACTAATATCAATGCAGCAATTTCTTTAGAAATAGGAATGATATGCTCTTTCTTCATTTTCCACTGATAATACTTTAAAAAGCAATCCCCTTCTTTATCGGTTATGACGCTCCCTTTTTTCAATGTACAAAGTTCACTGATACGCATTCCGCATTCTTGAAGTACCATAACCATTGTAGCAATATAAGGTTCCAATTTATCTAATTTCCCATTTAGTTGTTCAAGTATATGTTCATCAATATAACGTGGTAGTGCCTTCGGCACTTTAGGGTAATCTTCTTGAAAGATAAGGATCTTAGAAGGTGTATCCTTCCAGTCATACCTTTGAATTGTAGTAAAAAAAACGTCTAAAGTAGATATTCGTCCAGTTACAGTACTGGGTTTTAAACCTTTTAAATTAATATAATTTAAATATTGCTCAATTTCATTTCTAGTTAATTGATGAATCCTTTGTATACCTTCACAATTTTTGTTCATGAAATTAAAAAACTCTTTTAATTTTGAAGCTATATCTACTACGTGAGAAAAGCTAGCTATGTTTAACATTAGTTTACAATATCGCTTAACTATTTCTTTAAAATAATTATTCTCAAAACCCTTAAAGTTGATCGTATATTCGTAGGATGTTGGGTTTACCTTATCTTCCGGTAATGATAATTTTCTTCGATTCCAAACATCTTTTTCCCATTCTTCCCCATCAAAATAGAAGTCCTCATAGAATTCCATAAACTGTTTAAGATGAGTAACGTAATAGGAATTAGCATGTACAGTAACTTTCTGCTGATTTACATCAAGTTTGTAATTAGTAGTCGTAGTTTTTACTTTTTGTTCTGTTAAGTAGGTCCGGTATTCTGTCAGAGCTTTTTTTATAGGCACTTCGGTTATCGATGTAATATTAGGATATTTTAAATTTAAAAATCCCATCATCCGGCTTATCACTGTTCCCTTTCTAATCCAAACGGATTTTGCATTCCAAGCTCCATTATTCAAGTGAAGGTAATAAAAATATTTTAATTCTGTTTTCAACCAGATATTTTCCACCTTATCGAAATTTACCCAACGATTTCTTAGTGACGGATTCTTACTTAACTCAATTGCACTAGGATGTGGACAAATTCTTATATCCCATCTATCTGCTGCCCAATAACCTTTTAAAACACTTGTCATATTAGCTATTTTTTTATTAATCTCTGTACTAGCGATAAGCTTTCGATTAGTCGCTACACTTGGAAATTTCATTGTCATGTTTCTCTCCCTTGAAGATACTTTTTATATTCATTCTTCATATCTTGATCAGAAAGATGAACATAAGTATCAAGTGTTGTTTGTACATGGGCATGCCCTAATCTTTTTTGTACATATGCAGCATCCCATCCACTTCTAATAAGCTCTGTGGCATGCGTATGACGTAATATATGAGCATTGAAAGTAATCCCTGTCCGTTTTCCTAGTCTTCTTATTAGGTCTAATACACTTTGATATTTTAGAGGGTGGCCAAAATAAGAATCTTTAAGATTAATAAATATATAATCATGATCTAAATCTTCCCCATATGTATTTTGCAATACAAATGTGCACAATAATGCAACGAAAAGTACAGAACTTTGCCAACTAAGTTTTAATGTTTCGACAACGCATGCGTGACACGATAACTGTCACCTGTGAAGTTAAGTATATGTGCGTGATGGATGACACGATCGACGAGTGCCGCCGTTAGGCGCGCGTCGCCAAAGATACGATTCCACTGGCTGAACTCAAGGTTGGATGTGATGATCAGGCTCTTTCGCTCATACCAGTCGGTGATCAGATGGAACAGGAGTTCCGCAGATTCTTTTGTGAGAGGGATGTATCCCATCTCGTCCAAAATGATAAGGTCTGCCGATTCGAGACGTGAATGGAAGCTGCTCAGCTTCCCATCGCGCCAGGACTTGTTGAGTTGCTCTACGAGCTCGGAGACCCGGAAGAACCTCACCTCATACCCTTTGTGACAAGCCTCTCTCCCGAGTCCGATGGCCAAATGGGTCTTTCCTGTTCCCGGGGACCCTGTCAGAACGACGTTCTGTGAATGCTCGACGAAATTCAGTGAGGTCAGTTCGTCCTTATCCAAATGCTTCGGGAAGTAGATGTGATTGCCCCAGTGATAGTCGTCGAGTGACTTGTTATTGATAAATTTCGCCTTTTTGATAAATCGTTGCGCCTTCGCTTCTTCGCGGAGACGCATTTCCATAGAGAAAAGTTCCATAAGAAATTTTTCAGGAGATTCCGTTGGAATCGATTCATAGATTTCGGCGACGTAGGCAAGGCGGAGCGACTTGCACATTTCTTTCAAGCTCATGCGGTGCCACCTTCTCCCCACGGCCGATTCAGGCTATCATACTTGCTCCAGTCCACATCATAAGGATGGTCCTCAACCACGGCTGGATCGTCGTCCTCGCTCAGTAGCTCGTATAGGCGTTCATTGATCTCGAGGATCGGATACAGTGCGAGCTTGGCTCGGATCCAGGCCAGTCTTTCCTGCCGAACGAGTAAGTTCGGCACGCCCAGGTACTCTTTGATTCTACCCGGCAGATATTCGGAATAACGGGAGTGACCGAAGCTTCTCGGCTTCTTGTGCCAAGTGCTGATGATGTTTTCCCACGGGAGCGCACGTTTTGTCATCATGTAGGGCCGTTTTTCTTCGTAGAGGATTTCTCCGTGAAGTGAGAGAATCTTCATCGAATCCCACCTTAAGATGGCGCGTACTTGCCCATGACGAGACCCTGAAGGGACCAAGACTTTCGTCTTATCGATCGTTATTTCGCCGTACTTGTTCACCTTGAACAGTTCTTCTTTGAAGACGGGGAAGTCTTCTTGCGGCAATCGCAATAGATGTCTCTGCTCTTCTTCGAACAACTCACGGATCAGCACATGCTTTTCGTAGTGTACTCTCTCCATATCGTCCCGTAGGGAAACTGAGAGCTGTCGGTTCATCGAATCGTAATCATGCATGACAGGAGCCGGGACAAGGAAATTGTATCGAACGTATCCTACCTTGTTCTCGACACTTCCTTTCTCGTTTCCGCTATAAGGATTGCAGCTTTGGACTTGGAAGCCATAATGAGCCATGAACTGCAGGAAAGCATCTGTATAGATTGCCTCTTCTTTCGTCGTTCGCGGTTGGATGACTGCGGCGGGGAGATTATCGATTCTGAGCTGTTGCGGCACACCGCCGATTTCTTCAAAAAGCATTTTGAGCCCCGTCAGGAAGCACTCTTGGTTTTCTGCGGGGAGGGCGACGGCTGCCGTGCGGTTGCTGAAGGGCAAACTCATGACGAGGCACTTTACATCGACCGCATGACTATCTTTGACGACTTCCATCGTTCCGAAATCCACCTGCGCCTCACCCGGAGGGTGCTGCAATCGTTCGTGCCTTGTGTCGTTTTCCTCCTCGCTCGTCATATGCCAGCTCTTGATGAAATTGCAGACCGTTCGGTAAGAACCCTCGAATCCGTTCGCCACCAGCGTTTCATAAATCTTTTTATTCGTTCGTCTTAACTTTTTCTGAAGCATCTGATCTTCGGTCAACCAATCCTCGACCATCTCGCCCCATTTCGTTCCGTACATCATGCCCCTCTTGGGGCGAATGGTTTCACTCGGCAATTGAGCTGAATCTGCATATTTCTTTACCGTCCTCCAATTGAGGTCTAGATTTTTAGCGATTCGGTTGATTGAATGTGATTTGTGGTTTCTGAGAAATTTGATACAATTGATATCGGACATTGCTAGCATTCCTTTCATCTCCTAACGTTCTTGTGTCGCAACTTAAACGTTAGGGCGAGATTATGGTTGCTGGCAAGTCCTTTTTCTTTTCTAAAATAGGAGTGCAGAGTTGTGTACGTTTCCGTTGCACACTTCTGCACTCCTATTTTGCACTACACACCATATTCATGTACTAAGTAATCGGTATATAATGCCATTAATTCCTTACTTACATCAATAGTTCTTTCTTTTTTAAGTTTAATATAAGCTCCATTTTCATTGTGATCTCTTGGCCTGATGTTAATCTGGTTATCCCATGTTGAAATATCTTCAATACGAAGGGATAATGCTTCTCCTATCCGAAGTCCCCCTTCATACATAAGCATAATAAGTAACTTATCTCTTTTGGTATGACATGCCTCAATTATTGCTTTAACTTGTCCATGTTCTAATACTTGTACAAGTTTCTTTTTGACCCTAAGCTTTAAAATATTTTTTTTATAGGATCTACCTTTAGTAATATGGTGAAGAAACCCCTTAAAGTTTCTTCCTCTTGCTTCTTTAGACATATCTATAGCTTTAAAATTTTCTGTGCGATTTAAATACTCTAAAAAACTAGTTACGGCGTTAAGTATGGAATTAACTGATGTTTCCTCTCTTTTAGCCTTCTTTGGTTGTATATCTATTACCTTTAAATGCCCTGCTGGATTTCTTAACCATCCTACAAAGTTTGCCAAATCCTCAAATTGTAAATCTCCTAATTCGATTCCACTTTGGCTCATAAATTCATAAAACAACTTGAGATGATAACAATATGTTTTAATGGTATTTGGAGCTTTGCCTGTATTATCCAAGTACTTTATAAATCGCTTAACCGGTTCTATGACTTCAAATTCTTTATCTAGGAGTATGTATAACGGATATGATTTTTCCTCCACAATTACTTTCTGAACCTTCATGTTTCCACCACCTTTAAATACTTTAACTACTATTAATAATACCCTTATATATTTAATAGTTAAAGCACTGTAATTAAAAAATCCTAAACTTCGAGTACTTAGAGTACTCTAGTTTAGGATACTATGTTTAATGCGTCCCCACTTGGATGGTTATGCACGGCGATGAAGCACGCCGCCGACAGTTTGAGCGCTTCCCGGAACACGTCGCGCGGATGGACGATCGACGAATTGAGCCCACCGACGAACAGCGTCTTCCGGGCGATGAGCTGATTCTTCGTGTTCAAATACAGACAGATGAAATGTTCTTGATTCAACAACCGGAGTTCATCACGGAGCAGTTCATAGGCGTCCTGCGGCGAACGGATCGTCGGCGTCTCCACTTTCGGTTCCTCGACGTAACGGAGACCGATCGCAAACGCTGCGAGCAACTGCTCGGCTTTCTTTTTCGTCATGCCCTCGATTTGACAGAGGTCGCTCACGGACGCCTGCGACAGCGCCCGAAGCGAAGGATACACATCGGACAGCCGTCGGGCCGTTTCGTACGGGTCGCCACCCCTGCCCCCGATTTGGAGTAGCCGGGCGATCGCGGATTCAACACTTCGGTCGAGCACCATGGTCATTCCTTCACCAACTTTCGCTTCATTCACAGAAAGCGCGGCGCTACCCCGTGTCGCTCGAGCGTCTCGACGAGCGGACGAATTGGCAGACCGACGACGTTATAAAAGTCCCCTTCGAGCCGTTCGACGAACAGACCGCCCGACCCTTGGATGCCATAGGCGCCAGCTTTATCGTACGGCTCCGTCGAATCGAGATAGCCATCTAGCCATGCGTCCGGGATATCGATGAAGGTGACGTGCGTCGTCGTGACGAATAAGTCTTGCCGCTCGGGCCCGATGATGCTGACGCCGGTGAGTACTTCATGCATCGCTCCCGAAAGCCGTTGCAGCATGTCTCGTGCGTCGTCCCGGTCTTTCGGCTTCTCTAAAATCGCACCGTCTAAGACGACGACCGTATCTGAGCCGACGACGACGGCGTCACGGTTGTTTCGAGCGACGTCCATCGCTTTCTCGCGGGCGAGGCGTCCGACATATTCGTCCGGATGTTCCCGTCCGTTCGTTCCTTCGATGACGTTTGACGGAATGACTTCATGCAAAATACCGGCCTGGGTCAACAGCTCGGTCCGACGCGGCGACATCGAGGCGAGGATGACACGTTTCTGTGTTGGTTTCATTGTAACGACTCCTTCCATATGTGCGTAACGGCCTTCTTTCCCGTATCACACTTCACTGTCGATTGTAGGCAAACCGGCACGCGAACACAATGCGCGACGCCTCAAAAAAACGCCCCTTCTTTTGAAGGGACGTTCGAATCATGGCGTTGTATAGTCGTACACCGGGATGTCTTTCGGGGTGAACGTCTGCGCCGGCACGTAGCGGTCCTCAACGAGTTGATCGAGGTCCGGGCGATAGAACGCATCGAGTTCGACCGTGAAGTCGAGCGGTTCGGCCGTCTCGGTCGTGTTCGGGCCCGTCTCGGTCGGTCCGGTGAACTGGACCGTGCGCAAGATATGGATCCGGTTCATCGACTCGACCGACTCAAGGAACAAGACGAGCGACTCGTACGTGTCCGCTTGGAGCGACACCGTCGAGCGGACCGACGAGGCGTTGACCGGCGTGATTGCGACCGGTTCTGCCGGTTCTGCCGTCGCGCTCGCGTCGTTCGGTTCTGGCTCATCGACGTCTTCCGGCACTTCCGATTCGGCGATGATGCCGTCAGCGAAAGCGATGCTCGTCACGCGGACGTCCGACAATTGGCTCGCTTGCGACAGCGTCTCGACGACCGTGTCGAGTGCTGCTTCAGTCGGGACGCGTGTCTGGAGCCGCTGCGAGTCGGCGACGTCGACGACTTCCCCTTCTTGACGCAACAGTTCGAGTTTCGTCTGCTCGAGCGACAGTTCCCGCTCCAGCGCCTTGACGTTGCCTTGATGGATGAAGTACTGGTAGCCGAAATAAGACGGCACGGCGATGGCCGCGAACAAACAGATTGTAAAGATCAAATAAATCGTCGAGCGCTTCATTCGCTCACCTCCTCCTCATCGGTCGTCTCTTCGGTCTCGCCTTCAGGTGTCTCCCCTTCCGGCGTCTCCGGTTCGACATCGGTGAATGTGAAGGTGAACTCGCCGATGTAGCGCGGGAGCGGTTCGTTCGTCGAATCAAGTACGTCCGGACTGAGCGGCTCATCGGTATCGGTTTCTTCCTGCTCGGTCTCCGCTTTCGTCTCGGTCGTCACGCCGAGCAGTTTGACGTTCTCAAAGCGCACGTCGTTCAAGAGCGACCGTTGGAACGCGTTCAATTCAGCGAGCGTCTCGAACTGGGTACGGACGCTCATGAGCGATCCGTCGGCGTAGTTATACGTCAACACATAACCCGTCGGCGGCAATTGTTCGGTCAACGCCCGGAGTGCCGGCACGGCCCATCGTTCCTCAGCCGTGAGCGCGGTCACCGTCTGGTCGAGCGACAACACTTGCTGACCTTTCGAGTTCACTTGCTCGGTCTGGTAGATGCGGACGAGCTGCAACTGCTCTTCGATTTGGGCCTCGTTCCGTTCCAACTCGTTCACTTCATAGAACAAATAGCCGGTCGCCCCACCACCGATTAACAGGGCGAGCAGACTCGCGATGATCGGCCAGCGTAACGTCACATCGGTCGAATTGATGAAGTTGGCATCATGCTCCTTATCGAGCGTCGCCATGCCGAGGAGCGGCAGCATCTGATGTGACAACGGCGTCGCATGTGACAGTGGAAGCGGGTCGGCGATCCGTTTGACCGGCACCAGCGCCTCACTTTCGATTGCCTGGACGAGGTCATCAAGGTTCGGGACCGTCCCCGACACAAGCAATTCGTCAATCGGGCGGCCGTCCGTCCGAAGCGAGTAGCGATAGAAATCAAGGAAACGGGCGAGTTCGTTCAGCCACTCGTCCGTCTGATTGGCGAACGTCTCCTCGGAGCCGCTATATGTATACGTGACAAGGCCGTCCGTCGTCTCAGCACGATACGGGAGGTCGGTCTCGATGGCACGGATGAAGCGGACTTGGCCTTCTTCAAGGACGAGCAACTGGTGCGCGAACGGCGTCACGTGCCAAAGAAGCGTCGATTTGAGCGGGTCGAGCGTCTCGAGTCGGGCCACCCCGTTGGCGATGGCGACCGGACGCGGCACGATCTTCTTCAGTTGGAACCCGCGTTTCTTCATGTAGGCGCGAATCGCTTTCGTCAAATCGACCGAGACGGCGTGGAGCATGACCTCGGTCTTCGTCTCCGTCTCGCCGAGCACTTCATAGTCGAAGGCGACGTCGTCGAACGGCAAGATGATCGAGCTGCCGATTTCCATGAACAGATAACCCCGGATCTCATCTTTCGGGATTGTCGACGGGATCTCGACTTTACGGGACAACACCTCAGTCTCGGCCATATCGACGGCACAGACCATCCCTTTTCGGACTTTCAGTTTGCGGCACAGTTCATCGAAGGCGAGACCGAATGCATTCTCGTCTTCAATTCGTCCCCCTACGTAGGCGCCTTTTGCCAATTGGACGGACGCGCTGCGTTTGAACACGCCTTGTTTAATCACGGCCCCGTGGATGCTGAGCGCATCGAACGAGAAATACGCGACCGTTCCTTTCTCTATAGACCGGCTCATGCTGGTTTCCCCCTACATCAAATCAAAATACCAATCAAAGAAGCGTTCGCTGAACCAAAATGTCAGCATCGTGCCGAGTGCAATCGATGGCACGAATGGGATCGGCTGTTTGCGATCCATCCGTTTCAAACCGATCAGTGTCAGTCCGACGATTGCTCCAATCAAGCTCGATAAAAATAAGGCGACGAGGACGTCGCGCGGCCCGAGGACGAGCCCGATTACTGTAAATAGTTTGACATCGCCGGCCCCAAGTCCCCCCCTGGAGACGAAAAAAACGGTGGCGAGGACAGAAAATCCGAGCGCCGCTCCGGCAATCGGGCTCCACCAGGCCACACCCGCGCCATAGGCGAGCAACATGAGGACCGGTGCCGTTAACAATAAGATGACGTTCGGGACGAGCATCGTCGACAAATCCGACATCGCCAAGGCAAGGAGCGTCGATAAGAAGACGAAGGCAAGGAGCGTCGTGAGGCTGAAGCCGTACAGCCAGAAGCTATAGGCGTAACCGACCGCTCCGAGCAATTCAAAGAGCGGATACGTCGGCGCGATCCGCCCGCCACAGCCGCGGCATTTTCCGCGCAGGAACACGTAACCGAAGACCGGAATCAGTTCCCAAGCGGATAAGACGTGTCCGCATGACGGACAGTGTGAGCGCGGCGTGACGATGGACTGTTTGCGTGGCACGCGGAGCCCGACGACGTTCGTGAATGACGTGATGACGGCCCCGAGGACGAGGCTATAAATAAGACCAATGAGTTCAACCAATCAAGGTCACTTCCTTACTTGTAAGTATATGCCAAAAACAGAAAACCGGCTAGGCTGAGCGAGTGCCCAGCGCCAGCCGGTGGATTAATGTAAATGTTTATTTAGTTAATGTATCTTTATTGAGGTCTTTTTCAGGAGTTAGGTTAAAAGCAAATTCTGTTGGTACGGCTCCTTCCAATGTTACAGCATATGCAAATTTACCTGAATCCTCGGTTATAGTTACAGTTGCAGTTTTGTATTGACCCTCGCCAAAAGGATCTTTTAAGTTCGAAATATAATCCATTCCGGTACCAGGTGTTGTTGTAGGTGTTGTACCTGTAGAAGTAGATAAGAAAGTTAAAGTTCCAGCTTGTGGATTCGACGCCGTATGTAACTTCGCCGCACTCACCATCTGCTTCGCATCGGCAACCATCGCATCCTTCTTCGAATTCTCGATAATCCCACCAATCGCGACAACGGCGATTGCTGCGATAATCCCCAAGATTACGACGACGACGA
The DNA here is from genome assembly GCF_024362205.1 of Exiguobacterium aurantiacum. Classification (GTDB taxonomy): domain Bacteria; phylum Bacillota; class Bacilli; order Exiguobacteriales; family Exiguobacteriaceae; genus Exiguobacterium; species Exiguobacterium aurantiacum_B. The sequence continues at coordinate 2,093,119 of NZ_CP101462.1, forward strand.
GCAACTCGACGAGTGTGAGTCCGCGTTCATCTTTCAATTGTTTGGCGTCTTGCCAAATCATTTTCATTTTCTCTAACATGACTGATTCTCCCCTTTTGTGTGTTTTGCTGTGTGGTGTGCTGCATGCATTACCTTAGACCTAAGTATAAGTAGAACAATTTTACTATACATTCAAAAAATAGGATTGAAAAGATACAAATCTTCAAATAAATAAAAAATTTCTACTGATTTTGGATATCACCATAAATTTGGAACATCGGCACGACAATCGCGATGACGATGACCCCGACGATGCTCGCCAAGACGACGATCAACAGCGGCTCGATGATCGACTTCAGACGGTCTGTCGTCGTCTCGACCTCGGTCTCATAAAACTCTGCGACCTCATTCAACATCGAGTCTAAATCTCCGCTCTCCTCGCCGACCGCGATCATCTGTGTCATGAGCGGAGGGAAGCTGTCGTTTCGTTCGAGCGGTTCATGGAGCGGGATCCCTTGCGCCATCATCTTGCGCGCCTGACCAAGCCCTTTGCGGATGACCCGGTTCGAGACGATTTTCTCAGTGATCTCAATCGCCGACAAAATCGGAACGGCCGCTTGAAGCAAGACGGCCAAACTTCGCGTCAACAATGCGATTTGTGACTTCAGGACAATCGGTCCGAAGATTGGCAGCTTTAACAACAACCCGTCAATCACGTACCGTTCCTTGTCCCGTTTGAGCATCCAGGTGAAGATGAGCAGTGCGAGGAATACCCCACCGAAGATGAGCCACCAATAGGCGGCGACGAAGTCCGACACGGCGACGACGATGCGCGTGATGAGCGGGAGTTCCCCACCGAGCTGTCCGAAGATACTTGCGAACGTCGGGACGACGTTCACCATGAGGAACGCGACGACGCCAATGGCGACGATCGACACGACGAGCGGGTACGTCAACGCCGAGATGACTTTCCGTTTGACGTCATACTGTTTTTGGAGCTGGAGCCCGATTTGGTCGAGCGCCTCCTCTAAATTCCCGCTCGCCTCACCTGCGAGTGCCATCGAGCTGAAGAAGTTCGAGAATACGCGCGGATGTTTCTTGATCGCCTCCGAGAAAGCGATCCCTTCGCGTAAATCGTCCTCGACTTGACTGAGCGTCTTCTTCAACACTTTCGACTCGGTCTGGACGCGTAAGATGGACGTCGCCCGGACAATCGGCACACCGGCCCTGATGAGCGTCGCGAACTGGCGCACGTACATAATCAAATGTTCAATCTTGACCCGCTCAGGGAGCAGGTTGACTTCTTTATTCAACCCCGTCGACTCGAGTTCGTTGAGCTCGGTGACGAGAATCGATTCTTGGCGCAACTTTTCTTTCGCTTCGCGGAGCGAGACGGCGGTGATTCGTCCTTTTTTACGCTTTCCGTTCAGCAATTTGCCTTCGTATTGGAAGATGGCCATCTAGTCACCTCTCTTCATTTGGTGTGACATTCGGGTTGATGACACCTTGACGGACGAGCTGTTCAATTGCCATGTCCATCGTCTGCATCCCGTTCTGCCGGTTCGTCTGGATGACGGTCGGGAGTTGGAACTCCTTCTCGTTCCGAATCAAGTTGGCGACGGCAGGATTGCCGATCATAATTTCCATCGCGGCGACACGCCCTTTCGGCACGTCGACGCGCGGGAATAAGCGCTGACTGACGACACCGAGCAGGACGTTGGCGAGCTGGGTCCGAATCTGGTCCTGTTGCTCGGCCGGGAAGGCGTCGATGACACGGCTGACGGTCGACATCGCACTTGATGTATGAAGTGTTGCCATGACGAGGTGACCCGTCTCGGCAGCCGTCATCGCCGTCGAAATCGTCTCGAGATCCCGCATCTCCCCAAGCAAGATGACGTCCGGGTCTTGCCGGAGCGCGGCCCGAAGACCGTCGACGAACTTCATGACGTCCGAGCCGATCTCGCGTTGATCGACGATGCTCTGGTCGTGCGAATGGAGATATTCAATCGGATCTTCGAGCGTGATGATTCGTTTCCGCTGTGTCCGGTTAATCTCGTGGATCATCGCGGCGAGCGTCGTCGATTTCCCAGAACCCGTCGGGCCGGTGACGAGGATGAGGCCGTACGGCTTCTCAATCAACCGCTTTAACACTTGCGGCAAATCGAGCTCGTTCATCGTCGGGATTTCCCCGGAAATGGAACGGAACGCGATGGCGACCGTACCTCGTTGATAATAGGCGTTGACGCGGAACCGCGACACGCTCGGGACGCCGAACGAGAAATCGAGGTCGCGCTGCATATCAAGGCGGCCCCGCATCTCATCCGTCATGATGTCTTTTAAATAGCTTTCGATATGAGACGGCAACACTTTCTCGTCACCCATCGTGATGAGGCTCCCGTCGATCCGGATGATCGGCGGTGAGCCGGCGGTCAAGTGGATGTCCGAGGCGCGTAGTTCGACCGCTTTCGTTAAAATCACTTCAATCGACTGATGGATCATTAGCTCACTCCGTTATCACTGTTCTCAATATTTCCTCGGTGTTCGTCAATCCGAGCGCGACTTTGTCAAGCCCATCGGCGAGGAGGAAACGAACACCTTGTGCTTTCGCATAGGCGACCATCTCGGCCTCCGTCGCCTGGTTCATGATCAGACGGCGCAACCCTTCATCGATCGGCACGACCTCATGGATGGCAAGCCGTCCACGGTAGCCCGTGAAGTTACACGACGCACAACCGTTGCCACGCATGATCCGCTCGACCGGGACGCTTTCAGCACTAAACAGTTCCTGCTCCCGTTTCGAGACCGGCTGTTCATGGCCGCAGTCGCGACAGACGCGGCGGACGAGCCGCTGGGCGACGAGCCCTGACGTCGAGGCAGCGACGAGGAACGGTTCGACCCCCATGTCAATCAAGCGGGTGATCGAGCTGATAGCCGAGTTCGTATGTAGTGTCGATAGAACCAAGTGACCCGTCAACGACGCTCGGATGGCAATCTCGGCCGTCTCGGTGTCCCGAATCTCCCCGACCATGACGATGTTCGGGTCTTGTCGCAAAATCGACCGAAGACCGGACGCGAACGTCAAACCGACTTTGGTGTTGACTTGGACTTGATTGATGCCATCGAGCTGGTACTCAACCGGATCTTCGACCGTGATGATATTTTTCGATTCTTCGTTCAGTTCTCGCAACGACGCATAGAGCGTTGACGATTTCCCTGACCCTGTCGGCCCGGTGATGAGGATAATCCCGTTCGGCCGTTTCAACATATCGCGATAGACCGCCTCGTTCTCATCGCCGAAATCGAGTTTCGTCAAATCCGTCAACCCTTCCGAGGAGTCGAGCACCCGGATGACGATTTTCTCCCCATACATCGTCGGGAGCGTCGAGACGCGAAAGTCGTACGGGCGGCCCCGAAGCGTATATTTGATACGTCCGTCCTGTGGCAAGCGACTCTCAGTGATGTCGAGGTTACTCATGACCTTGAGGCGCGTCAGCATGACGCTTTGGATTTTCTTCGGATAGACGGTCTCGGTCCGAAGATCACCGTCGACCCGGAAGCGGACGTGCAACTGCTTCTCGTGCGGGTCGAAGTGGATATCCGAGGCGCGTTGGTCAATCGCGCTCAAGAACAACTGATTGACGAGCCGGATGACCGGAGCGTCATCACGCGACGCCGTCTCCTGCCGTTCAAGTTCAGGTGCTTCTTCTTTTAAAATCTCGATGAGCGACGCATCCATCTCGTAAAAGCGGCTAATCGTCTTACGAATCTGTTCACGCGTGGCGATGCCGACCTCGATGTTCATCCCCGTCTGGAGACGTACGTCATCAATGGCGATCAAATCAAGCGGGTCCGCCGTCGCGATGAACAACGTGTTACCTTGCAACGAAATCGGCATGATGTCATGTTTTTGGGCGATGACTTTCGGGACGAGCTTCGTCACGGTCACATTGATGTCTTGCGCATATATTGAAATGATCGGCACGTTCAACTGCTCGTGCAGCACTTGAATCAATTGCGTCTCGGTCAAATAGTTCAATCGCATGAGTGCGTCCCCGAGTTTCTCCCCGGTCCGCTTTTGAGTAAGTGCTTCGTCTAACTGGTTATGTGTGATTATCCCCGCCTCGACGAGCATCTCGCCGAGCCGTTTTTTCGTTCGTCTCAACTTACTTCACCATCCTCTGTGGTACCTCCTGTTCGACGTCTCGCTGTTCGATGAACGTACTGAGCGCTGCACCGCCGGCCAAACCGATAGCGAGGAGGGCCCACGCCCACCATACCCGTTCGAGCCCTTCGACGTACAGGCTATACACGCCGAGCGAGAGCACGGCGACGAGCAACGAGATGACCCCTTTCGTCTCACGCTTCCGAATGTATGGAATCGACAAGGCGAACACGGTCAATGTAGCGAGTACCCAAAAGGCAATCAAAATCAAATACCCGATCATCCGACTGCCCCCTCACTTGGCACCGGGTCATCTTCATACACCGGTGGCTGTTCTTCAAACTCATTCAATCCGTCATCCTCTACATCGTCATCGAACAGGTCATCTTCCAGTGATTCGTCCGGGAAAGTTGGAATCACCGGTTCGACCGGTTCAGGAGGCGGGAGCGGGACGGAACTTTTCGTCACAATTTCCGGGATCGGCTCATAAAAATCAAATCCGAGAAGCTCGAGTGATTCGCCGGTGTCCGTGATGCGGACGCGATACAGTTTACCTGACTCCCCGGTCTGCCCGGACTGGGTCACAGATGAACTGCCTGCCGTGAGCGACGGTGAGAAGCGGACGATGTTTTGATACGGGACAGTCGACACGTCTTCGACGCGCGATTCATAAGCGCCGATGAATGGCTTACCGAGTAACTGCACCGTCACGGTGTTCCCTTCCTCTAACACGATGAGCGCGTATGATGTCTGTTCCGTGTTCTGAACGGCGAAGTTCGAACGCTCGTCGACTTTGACATCATAGCCGAGCTCAATATCAGCCGGTAACGTCTCATGTTGCACGCGCTCTAAAATTTGAAACGGTGTCGCCGCGAACAATTGATACATCGATGAACCGAGCGTGCTGAGCGCCTCAAAATCTTCCCCGAACGCTTTTAAGCTGAAGATGTCACCAGCTTCCATCTCGAAGCCGTTCATTCGGTCGAGCGCCGATCGCATTGATGGTGTCGGACTGACCGTGATCGAGGCGACAACGTCGCTCTCTGTTGCCGTCATCTCGAGCATCACGTCTGAATTTAAGTTCGAGGCCGCTTCGATGAGCGGCGGTGTCACCATCGAAAGCGTCACCGGTTGGTTTTCTAAGTATGGCGTCAACCGTGCTTCATCGACCGTCGTGATGAGCGGATATGTATCCGATTCAGTGACCGCCTCGAGTGTCGCGTCGACGTTGAACGAGACGACGTCTTTTCCGACTTCGAGTGTCGTCCCATCGACGAGCGTCACTGTGAACGGCGTGTTGTTGAAGTCTTTGATGGCGTTATCAAGCCGAACAACCGCTTCTTCTTTCGTCATCCCCGATACATTGATACCAGCCACTATTGTTTTTTTATATGTAGTACTCGTCTTCGCCGAGGCATCGAGATAGTTTACGAGCCCAATCGTCGGCAACGACACGAGCAGGACTAGCCCGGCTAGGATGAACAAATGTATCCCATATCGCTTCATTCCATTTCCCCCTCTATTTCAAGCCCAATGGGACTTTGAATGACTATCCGTTACCACTGTAACTTTAGTATAATATGCATTGTACAGAAAATAACAATTATTTCAGGTTAAACGTCTCTTTTTCCCTATCTTTAAAATATATTTGAAAAGGAGGTCAATATAATGACCCGTTCCGAGCAAGGTTTCACGCTCGTCGAAGTACTCGTCTCGATCGTCATTCTATCTATCGTCTCCTTTTCCTTATTGAACATTTTTAGTCAAAGTTTGAAAACCACGAACGATAGTTTGAATCGAACCATTGCCAACCAAGTCGCACAAAACACGTTACATACACTTGATCGGCGAGCTTCAACGCTACAAGATGAGTTGTCTCTATCAAAACTTGTCCCGAGTGGAGCCCATTGTCCATTTTGTACGGAGATTAACGGACAGACGTTCCAAGTTGACGTAAACGAAACGCGATCGATTCAACTCGATAACACGCTTGAAATTGAAGTTTCCGTCATGACGGAAACGATGACCACACCTGTAAGTCTGAAAGGAGTGATATCAAATGCCACGTTACGTGAACCGTTCCCCGAGACAGCTGTTCCGGAAAGCGAAGACGCTCAGTAAAAAATCAGATGGTTTTACATTAGTTGAACTGCTTGTGACAGTAGTCGTGGCATCGATTTTGAGCGGAGCAATTATTACGGCTTTTCTATCAGGTACTCTAGGGTTTAGATTGACAAACGATACGAGTGAACTACGAAGTGAAGCCGATTATTTAGTCTCTTCCATCTTATCAGAAGTGAACCGCAGTGAATTCGACGCGGTCACAATGATCGATGACACTTATCAGTTTCATCGACTTTCCGAACCAAAGATTTCATCGGCCGGCATGATTTATCGCCAAGCAGGTTATGAATCGATTGAACTGAACTTATCTGATTCGTCTTATACACCAAGTAATCCAAACGTTATACTCGAGCAAATCTCGATTCAGCTACTTGATCCCGTTTACGACGCGCGTCGTCCGCGCTATATGACCAGTGGGCTCTTTGAGATCGAGCTGGTATTGTCTTTGGCCGAGAACCCTGATTCAACCAGGACGTTTAAAAGTGCTATCCCATTTTAAAAGAAGGAGGTCCTCATTATGCATAAGCGAGAAGAAGGATACGTCCTCGTCCTCGTCCTTGTGACGATGGCGGCACTCGCTGTGTTATCGCTCGCCGCCATGCAAGTCAACCTTGTGACAAATAAATTGACGATCATCCGAACCGAAGATACGCAGCTAAACGAAGACGCAAAAAGTGCGCTTAACTTAATTGCAGCAGACGTGCGTAATCGTTTTCCGCTTCATGATTCGAATCGCGTACCGGATCATATGACTTCTGAGACCGTTTTTAATGACGCGATTCAAGAGACACTTGCTTCCGACGAACCGTTTGTGCAATTTAACGAGACGAGCGACAGTACCATCACGTACTCAATCCGATTAAAAGAGGATGACGAAGCAAACACCCTCAACACCGCACCATTCACAAAAGTTTTACAAGTGAACGTCGTGGCTAGCCGCGAAACAAACCCTGAACAGCCACGTTTAAAGGTCGAATACACTCAAGACTTATATTTAACGGCGTTACCATCATTTTTATATTACGTACTTGGTTCAGACCAACAGCTATCGGTAAATGGGATGCCGACCGTAAAAGGGAACATCTACTCAGGTGGCCCGTTCACGTTGTTGCGCTCTGCCAATTACCAATTGGATGGCGAAGCGAAACAGCTCCAAAACCTGCCCACGAGCCGCTTTTATTTAGATGGACGAATCGACGTACCGGACCTTGCCTCTTGTAGTGTATGTCGTCAGCCAAACTATTTCACAGCTGGAAATAACGGCGCGAACGAGTTTCCAGATGCCGGACCTGTCACTAGCCAGTTCTCACCATTCCAGTTTGACTATTCCATCATCGAGTTCGTGAACCGACGATTGGCTCAAAAATTGCCTTACACGAACACGGTCGAAGCTACCCTCTTCAAAGAATCAATCATCCCTCGGACAAACCAAGTGTTCGAGACGGAACGTGTCATTAGTGACGATGGCTCGACTATTATCGAACGTCCGAGTCCCTATTTAACAAAACGACTATATGACCGGTTAACGGATACGTCCATCGTGACACTACCGCCCTCTTTAGCGGGGAGACCGATGGTGATTACGGAATCAATTGCAAAAAATGAGAATCCACTCTTGTTTGATGGTGACCTTACAATTGATTCGCTCGATCATATTTCGATTGATCGGCCGTTGCTGGTAAACGGCGATTTGACAATTCAAGGAAACGTCTCGTTTGAGTCCACGGTATACGTGCTCGGTGACAGCGTGATTGATCGCGCCAACATTCGACCACTTGATGAAGACAGTCTCAATTCGCTCATCCTTCTTTCGAAAGGGAAAATCTTATTGAACCGGATCAACGAATTCGAAACCGGCTCGACATCACTCCAAGCCTTTTTGTATAGTGACTCTTTAGAAAAGACACAAGTGTACGCGGTCGGGTCGGAGCTCCAAATCAAAGGGGGGTTATATAGCAGAGGCCCGCTCGACGTAAACGTCTTCCGTGGTCGTTATCCAGAGGCGGACGGACTGTCGGCCGCTCAGTACTTTGAGCGTAACGTACCTGAGCAAGCGCCCGAGCATTCGCGTCTTCAGCTGACGTATAACGATGCGGTCTTCAATCAATTGGATACGTTACCTGTCACCAATCAGCTTCAATTCTTTGTGAGCCAACCGGTTCAAGTTCAATAAGCGACAGCAAAGACCCGAGCTCCTTCACTGGAGCGCGGGTCTTTTTAATGTTGATTCATCCACTTCAATACAGCGTCGGAACGGAACTCACGAGCCAACTGTTCGTGCGCGGACGTCCATAACGCTCCGTTCGCGATCAACCGTTCGATGAGCAGCACATGATTATGGCGGATAGGTTGATATAAAATTGATTCTTTCGCTTGCACCGGAATCGTTGCACCACCATCAAGCAGTGAAGTGACGGCGTTCATATCGAGCGCATCAGCGGCGAGGACAAGGAGCCGATCATCGTCAACTTCTTGGTTCACGACTTTCCATTTTTCTGCATCTGCGTTTTCACCATACACTCTCGCCATGAGTGGTTCTCCGTTCACTTCCGCGAACGGATCAGCCCCATGTTGCAAATAGGTGCGAATCACTTCACTCGTTCCGAGTTGAAGGGCTTCTAAAAATAAGTCGGGTGTCGGCTTTACTTTTTCAGATTCAATTGCGAGTTCGACCGCTTTCCATTCACCACGTCGTTGAAGCTCATGAACGTCTTCCACAGTCAAATCACGTTTTGCCGAGACGGCTTTTTGCAGGTCCTCTCCTTGAAGGGACGCAAGGTCGACTGTCGCTTTGCTCCAAACGAATAGTCCGAGTGATACGAGCAGCACCATGGCACATAACATCCATTTTCGTTTCAATTGACTTCCAACTTTCTTGGATTAATACCGATCGTCTTTACTCTCTCCCGATGTTTCAATGACACGGACATAGAACGTGTCTATAACAGGGACGAACGTTCGACCGTTAGGGAGCGTCGTGTATACTTTCACTTTTGCGATACCTGGTTTGACGGGAATCAATTGCTTGCCAGAACTATTCACCTTCACAAACGCTTCACCTGCCAACACTTCTAAACGGTAATCTCGCCATGTCGACGTGACCGGCCAGAATTGAAGTGACGGACTTCTCGATGCGGCACCTTCTCCAATATTGATGGTCATGTCTTGCGCCAACACTTGATTCGGATACTCGTTTACGCGAATCACAGTAGGATTGGATACGACATTTTTAAGTGCAGTCTCGACGAAGGCGGTCTGTAACGAGATAGATGTCACGTTCCCGTTTGACCCATGGCCATGGTTGGCGCGTAGCGTATAACCAGACGCGATGGGTGTAACCGTCAACGCAGCGGGTATCGTTCCAATCAACGTCGTCTCTTTTCCGACTTCTGGGTTGGACAGAATGCGAATCGAAGCCGTATCGTTCACACGCTTCTCATCATCAAGGCTATCCCATACCCATAGATCAAGTTGTTCCGGCGTTTGCGTCAACGTAGGTGCTACTACACTCACAGTGAACGTCGTAGACGGCATACGAATGTTCAAATTAGTGAACACGTCTCCTGCGTTTACCGTCGCTTTAATGACCGTTTCACCTGGCTTGAGGCCACTAATTTCTAGTGCCGAGCCTTTTTGAACGAACGAGACACTGTCACCCGACACGGTCTCATAGCGCACTGTCTCGAATTGAGCCGTACTCGGTAGGATGCTTGGAGTCACCGTCACCTTTTGCCCGACGTATAACGATTGGGCGTTGATTTGGATTTGCTCAGGTGGACTGATGACTTTGATGGTCGATTCAGCTGTGATGGCCGGTCTTCCTTCTCCTGGTTCAACCGTTAAACGTAGTTTCGCTTGTCCGGTTTTGATTCCTTTAATGACGGCGTTATTGCCTAAGCCACTTAATTGAACAATGCCGTCGTTGCCCACGACTTCCCATTTCAAGTTTTTCCAGTTCGGGTTCGTGAACACGTTCCCTTTCGCATCCGTGATGACCGGACTGACGACTTGATCTGCTCCGATTTGTAGTGTCACGTCTGGAATCTTCGCCTTATAGGCGAACGGGGAGCCGATGTTGATAAAGAGATCCGGGAACGTTGAGGTGATGGTCGTCTCCTTATCCCAGTCGTTATGTTTATCTAATATATGATCTTGCTTCTTCGAATAATCGATGTCCGTCTTGAGGGCGTTGTCGGCTTGTTTCAACTGGAGAATCGAAGCAGAAGGTTGAACAGCTCGGACGACGACGTCAAACGTGAGACGACGGTCCCCGCTCTCCTCTGGTAAAAAGACATTGACAGACCCATTTCGTAAATAATAGAGCTCTAACGGGAATGCGACATCAATTCTTTGAGTATTTGAGATGGGCAACTCGTTTCCTGCCGCATCGCGGATGGCCACGACTTCAAGTTCTTTTGGCAACTGTTCAGTGAATGTCGCCAACTTGATGCGAATAAACTTGTCTCCTAACTGGTTCGGCAGTCGATCAAATTGCTCAGGATACTCGACTTGATAATTGATCGTCCCTATCTCATACAAGGAGATGGTCGACGGATTAATCGAGCGCGTCACTTTAATTAAATCCGAGACCGATTCCGGTTGTTTCACATTGATGGTTAACGTATCGGTCACTTTGGCGTTTCGCTTGTCCGTAGTCTCGATGGAGACTACTAAAGGTGTCCCTTCGATGACATCGGCGGCCGGTATGACGAATTCTCTTACCTCATAGTTTCGTAAATTTTCAAACGTACTTGTCTTACCGTTGTACGTGAACGTCGAAGTGAGCGATTGATCTTGGAAGTCATAGTCGCTTGGACGCCACATGATGCGTACATCACGTCCAGCCGTCACTTCGAGCGTCTTTGTTTTAATGTCTTCTTTCGAATAGGCATTCACTTGATCGCTAATCGATTCAATGACGTTATAAGGTTTATGGTTTGCCCCGATGAAAGCACGATACATCGTATTGATAAAGATTTTTTTCTCATCAAGCTGAGTGAAGCTGTTCGTGTGCCCTGCTCCTGAATAGGTAAAGTTGTTTTTCGTGTATGTGTAATAATGGTTATTCGCGTCTCCATAGACGCGGTTTCCACTTGTAGAGTACAAGTTATACCAAGGCGTCACTTCAGGATCATTTAAATCGAGCGTGAAATATTGATTGTGGGTACTTGAGATACTTTTCGGTGCTGCATCTAACTTGAACGGATAGTTGGTGAAAATCCCATCTTGAACTTTGATGGCCTGCGACGTTCGTTCAGGTGCACCGAACCCCATGTTCGTATACGTCCGTTGCCCAGAAATGTTCGATGCGGCATCGTGGTGGACAAACTGCCGTTCCCATTCTGAAGTCGGCGCATCCGCGCTATTCGTGCGGAAAATCGTGTCGTGCGTCAACATGACTCCTTGGCCAGTCTCGCTGAAGCGTTTAACTTTTCTCGTCGCGGTCTCACTCATGCTGCCTGACACGTTGTATGAGTCTTGAAAGCCGAAAATCAACATATCATATTCGTTTGCCGCTAATGACGCATCATATGCGCCTTTATCGAAACTGTCCGTGTTTCCGTTCTTCAGCTTGAACGCATAGTTTCCGGCCGGGTCGACAAGCATATCTGATAAATCTCTAGATATTTGTCCATTCGTGCTCGTCCCTGCCGTCAATTGTAAAATATTTGCTTGCACTTGTTGATCCACGTAGACAAAGCTTCCTTTTTTATAGTCGGCTCGTCCTGTAATCGTATCTTTCACCACAAGCATCCAGTTTTTCGGACCACTGAACGTCGGACGTGACAATGTAAAGTCAATCGTTGCCGAAAGCTTGGCAGCTTGCTCGACCACTTTTTCTTGAGGCTGGAACCGGTCATTGTGATCGAAGTCGATATATAGCTCGACAATCGTGGCAGCACTTGGAGACATCGCCAAATTGTATGCGAAATTAATCGGAGCTCGGACATCCTGTTGAACAGTGATGGTGTTATTCGTGATAGGTTGCTGATTGTAAGTAAGGTTCGTGCTCGTCAATCGAGGACGGATGCCCGTAGATTTATTGAGTTGTTGAATCATCTGCTGATCGATATTTTTCTCGCCTTCTTTCGGGAAGACCGAGACATTCGAGTACGTCGCAAATGAAGCGAGTCGTTTTAATTGGGGACCTCCATTTGCCGCATCTTCGTGTATATAGAGCGGTAAGCCGACGCGCACGATTGAGTTGAACAATTCATCTACTTTAAGGGCAGTCAAATCGTTGAATTGAAGTGTCGTGTCATGGTTCGCGCTCCGTCCGATAGTTCCCGTCTGGTATTTGACAGACAACGGACTGCTACCGATCATGACGGCGTCATACGCTCCTACCATAGGAAAACGAGAAGCGTTAAATTCTTTAATCGTCATGAACTGCAAGTTTAACTTTGCATTGTCTACGTTTAATGAGGCACGGTACGTATCGATTGCTGCCTTATATTGATCGACGGTGAGCGTTTTTGAGGAGCTAAAAGCATCTCGTAAAATCAACACGTTCAATAGGGGTTGATTTGTATTGGCAGACCCGGTTGGTGGCACAACCGAGCCAAGTAAGATAAAAATAATGAGTATATGCAGAAACTTACGCAATGCGAGTTCCTCCCCGAATTTGATGGTTATGCTTCATTATCACACCACTTTACAAGAACTTACATAGATTTCTTTAAGCATTGGTAAATGTTTCTTTTAAATATGTTCTCACTTCGCTAATAAAATAGAGCGACCCCGTCACGACGAGCGTCTCAGATTTCGGTGCTTCGAGCCACGCAGCCAACCACTCCTGCCAGTCAATGTAACGGGCCCCGTCGGTAATCAGACTGTCCCTCGTTCGGGTACGCGGGAAATCGAACGTCGTCTCATAGACGTCCGCGACCGTCTGGAGTGACTCAATCATCGCTTCCCGGTCCTTGTCAGCGAGGATGGCTGCGAGCACGGTCACGTCACGCTCGAGTTTCAGCTGCTCGACGAGCGCGGCGACGCCTTCCGCGTTATGCGCCCCGTCGAGCACGATGCGCGGCTGTCTCGAAATCAGTTCATAGCGTCCCGGATGTTGCGCCGACTCGAGTCCCGCTTGAATCGCTTCATTCTTCCAGCCGAGATGACGAGCCACGGCGATGGCACACGCCCCATTATATGCTTGATGGTGCCCGGTCAATCCGAGTGTCACTGGAGGCATCCCATCATACGTGACGACTGTGTCAGTCCCATCCTCTACAGATGTGACGAGTGGTGTGACATCGTGAATCGGGGCGTCCATCGTCTCCCCTTGTCGCTTGAGCAAAACAATCAACCGCTCCTCCGTCAAGCTATGGAACATCGGAACGCCCGACTTCATGATGCCAAACTTCTCAAGGGCAATCTCTTCGAGCGTGTCGCCAAGAATTCCTTGATGATCGTGCCCAATCGACGTCACGACCGTCGCGAGCGGTCGCGTCAACACGTTCGTCGAGTCGAGACGTCCGCCGAGCCCGACTTCCCAAATGACAAGGTCGGGCTGTTGCTCATGGAAATAGAGCCACGCCATGACCGTCAGCAGTTCGAACTCCGTCAACGTCTCCGGCGACTTGGCGGCACAGTCGCGGACGCGATTGGCAATCTGAACGAGGTCGTCCTCACGAATCGGTTCCCCGTTCAACATAATCCGCTCTTCGAACTGGATAATGTACGGTGAGATGAACGTCCCGACGTTCAACCCCTGTTTCATCGCCATCGCCCGCAAGAAAGCGACCGTCGACCCTTTCCCGTTCGTCCCCGCCACATGAATCGAAGGCAACTCTTTGACCTGTAGCGCGTTCAACATCCACTCGATCCGTTTCAGGCCCGGCTTAATCCCGAACCGCAGCTGGCCATGTAGCCAATCAAATACATCTTGTCTCGTCTCCATCTTCCATCACTCCCGTTTTCACACTTCCTTCTCATCTTACCAAAATTCGCGAAGCGCTACGCACGGAATCGGCTGTGCTATACTCGAGGCGAAGAAGGGGGAATCACCATGACAACCAACTGGAACTTCGAGGCGACCTACCTCGATCTCCGTGACATCTTTTACGACCGGGGACCGGTCCATCCGGTCGACAAGCCCGAGCTCGTCCTGTGGAACGAACCACTCGCCGAGACACTCGGCCTCGACGCCGAGGTACGCCAAGACATCGCGCTCTTCGCCGGGAATCGCCAGACCGACACGTCGTTCTCGCAAGCGTATGCCGGTCACCAGTTCGGCCATTTCACAATGCTCGGTGACGGACGAGCACTCGTGCTCGGGGAACATGTCGCCCCGAACGGAAAGCGGTTCGATGTTCAATTGAAAGGCTCAGGTCCGACCGAGTATTCGCGTGGCGGTGATGGACGGGCCGCCGTTGGACCGATGGTGCGCGAATTCCTCATCAGTGAGGCGATGTACGCACTCGGCATCCCGACGAACCGGGCGCTCGCTGTCGTCACGACCGGTGAGCCAATCATGCGTCAAGGTCCGAAGCACGGGGCCATCTTGACGCGCGTCGCGGCCAGCCACTTACGTGTCGGCACGTTCCAATACGCCGCCGCGGCCGGATCAATCGATGACGTCGTTGTGCTCGCCGATTATGCGATCCAGCGCCACGACCCCGACCTTGCAGGACAACCGGACCGCTATGAACAGTTCCTCGGCCGCATGATTACCCGGCAGGCGAAACTGATCGCGGATTGGCAGCTCGTCGGATTCATCCACGGCGTCATGAACACGGACAACACGTTCATCAGCGGTGAAGGACTCGATTACGGACCGTGTGCGTTCATGGATACGTATCACCCGAACACCGTCTTCAGCTCGATCGATCGTGAGGGACGTTATGCTTATGCGAACCAGCCGTATATCGGGTCGTGGAACTTGGCCCGCCTGGCCGAGACGTTGCTCCCACTCCTCGCCGACACGCAAGAAGAGGCCGTCGACATCGCCAACAAGCTGTTGAACGACTATACGGAAACGTATAAAGACGCCTACTTCACAGGGCTCGCCCATAAAATCGGGCTTTACGTCCGGAAAGACGAAGACGACGTATTAACGGACGAATTGCTCCGGCTGATGATGGAGACCGAGGCCGACTTCACGAACACGTTCCGCGCCCTCACGCTCGGCGACACCGACGCACTCGCCTTCGCCAACCAGGACGATGGCAAGGCGTGGCTCGCCGCTTGGCGGAAACGCCTCAATGAGCAAGGTCTCCCCGATGAGGACGTCACCCGGCTTATGCGTCAGCATAACCCGGCCGTCATCCCGCGCAATCATCACGTCGAGGCCGCCCTCTCGGCAGCCGAACGCGGTGATTTCGAGCCGACCCAAGCCCTGCTCGACGTATTGCGGAAGCCGTACGACTACGAAGCCGACTACGGACGCTACGTCTCACCCGGACCGCCGCGGACGTATCCGTATCAGACATTTTGTGGCACATGAACCATCTCGCTTTTGCGGGATGGTTTTTTTGTAGGAACCTTTTTGTGATTCGCCACGTAGAATAGACAAATTCCGTTTGGAGGTTTTATGATGCGCTTACTCGCTTCACTCATTTCGTTAGGTTTCGCCTGCATGATTTCGCTTGAGCTCTGGCAAGGACCGTTTCTCAGCAACTGGGTCTGGGCGATGCCGTCCTTCTTCCTAGGTGTCTCATTCGTCCAATTTATGAAGCATTTGAACGAGCTCGAATGGAGTGAAACAAAATGAAGATGACTATCTTGCTCATGACGCTGATCGTCGTGTCCACGTCATATCTCGTCTACAGTTTTTATTTGTCGTTGATAGGTCAGTCGATTCAGCCTCATGTAACTGGACTTGCAATTGGCGTCCTGCTCACATCATCTTATTTCGTGACGACCGGTCGCCTTCCATTTTGGACAGAACCGGAGGAAGATGACGTATGAAGGTTCTTTATTCCATCTTGCTAGGATTCGGCAGCATCCTTTACGTCGTCTATGCGATTCATCTATTCCTCATTGGGCATCCTCAACCGTTCTTCTTTCATGTTTTGATTGCCGCCACAGTATTTGGCATCATCTATGTTAAACGCAAACGAACCCCCGAACATCATTCCTGATGCCGGGGGTTCGTTACTCTATTCCTGGTTCTTCAATGGAAAATCAGCCGACGACGCCTCTGGCAATGAGTCCGAGAGGTTGAGCAACACTTCTTCTGACACATCACCCGTCAAAACGATGAGCTTGCCTTGATCTACATAAAACAAGCCTCTCCCTTCCGGTTGATCCAAGCGATACCGCTCATTTGAAACGTCTCGCCGCTCAATCAACTCTCCATCGGCCACGCTGAACGCATCGGTCGACAAAATCGTGATGCGTTGCGTCTCATCATACAACGTCCACATCTCTACCGGGCGCTCCAGCTGATTCATCTCAAAGTGGGTGACAAATAGCTCCTCTTCAGGCAAATCCAACCCGTGTCGGACTTTTTCGGCCGTCTCGGGAATCGTAACGTTTTGGATGCCATGCAACGCCCACTCTTCGTCCCGGGAATAGTTGAACACGCCGAACGAATCGTCGCGATTTGGCAACTTGATGGCAATGAGCCCAAGGTCATCGATGACCGTTTCATAGATCACACCGTCTCTCGACGGTCGTTCGGACGTGCCATCCGTATATTGAAGCGTGTATTGGGCCGTGACCGCATCGAGTAGTCGGGTGGTCCCTTTCGGCACGTCCTCGATCATCGAACCGAACACTTCTTTCGCCGTCGTTTCCTCAACATCGGAAACGGTTGAATCAATTTCTTCTTTGTTTACGCTAACCGTGATTTTTGATTCCGTTGGTTCAGCTCGTTCCGCCACACATCCACTCAATCCGATCACAGCCAAACCCAACACTATTCCGATTCGTCTCATGTCACTCCACCTTTGTATCGTCTCCTCTCCTAAATTCCACCAAACGACAAAAAAACCTTCTTCGGAGAACAGCTCTCCAAAGAAGGTTGATTCATTATTTACGCAACTCTTCCAAACGCGCACGGACTGCGTCACGCTTGTCGAGGTAGTCTTTCTCTTTCGCCTTCTCTTCGTCGATGACGTGAGCCGGCGCCTTGCCAGTGAAGCCTGGGTTGCCGAGTTTCTTCTGAACGCGCTCGACTTCCTTCTCGTACTTCGCCACTTCTTTCTCAAGACGGGCGATCTCTTCCTCGAAGTTGATCAGGTCGGCGAGCGGGATGAACAGTTCCGCACCCGTCATGATGGCCGACATCGATTTGTCAGGAGCCGTCAAGCCGCGTCCGATTTCGAGCTCTGTCGCGTTCGTGAACTTGCCAATCGTCGTCTCGTTCGCGCTCAAGTAACCTTGTGTCGCCTCATCAGACGTCGAGATGAAGAGTTGAATCGGTTTCGACATCGGTGCGTTCACTTCCGAACGGATGTTACGGACCGAACGGATGACGTTCATGACCGCTTCGAACGCTGGTACCGAGTCCGCGAAGTGGAGCTCGTCGCGACGTGTCGGGTAGCTCGCACGGACGATCGAGTCGCCTTCGTGCGGCAAGTGCTGCCAGATTTCCTCTGTGAGGAACGGCATGAACGGATGCATGAGACGCATGATCGAGTCGAGCGTGTACGCGAGCACTGAACGTGTCGTCGCTTTCGCAGCCTCGTCCTCACCGTAGAGCGTGAGTTTCGCCATCTCGATGTACCAGTTACAGAACTCTTCCCAGATGAAGTTGTACAAGTAACGGCCGGCTTCGCCGAACTCATACTTGTCGACGAGATGTGTCACTTGATCGATCGTATCGTTCAAGCGCGTGAGAATCCACTTGTCAGCGAGCGTCTTCTCGCCTGACAAATCGATGTCCTCATACTTCATGCCGTCCATGTTCATGAGGGCGAAACGGCTCGCGTTCCAAATCTTGTTCGCGAAGTTCCATGTCGACTCGATCTTCTCCCAATAGAAACGAAGGTCGTTCCCTGGTGTCGATCCTGTGAGGAGGAACCAGCGGAGCGAATCCGCGCCGTATTGGTCGATGACTTCCATCGGGTCGACGCCGTTTCCGAGCGATTTCGACATCTTGCGGCCTTCCGAGTCGCGGATGAGACCGTGGATGAGCACGTCATTGAACGGCTGCTTCCCAGTGAACTCGAGCGATTGGAAGATCATGCGTGAGACCCAGAAGAAGATGATGTCGTAACCCGTGACGAGCGCGCTCGTCGGGAAGTAACGTTTGAAGTCTGCTGAATCCGTGTCCGGCCAGCCCATCGTCGAGAACGGCCAGAGCGCTGACGAGAACCAAGTGTCGAGCACGTCCTCGTCTTGGTGCCAGTTCTCACTGTCAGCCGGTGCTTCTTTACCTACATAGACTTCACCCGTCTCGTTATGGTACCAAGCCGGGATGCGGTGGCCCCACCAGAGTTGACGGCTGATACACCAATCGCGGATGTTCTCCATCCAACGGAGGTATGTGCCTTCGAACCGCTCTGGGACGAAGTTGACTTTCGTATCGTCATGTCCTTGAGCTTCGAGCGCTGCTTTCGCGAGCGGCTCCATGTCGACGAACCACTGTTTCGAGAGATAAGGCTCGATGACCGCGCCTGAACGTTCCGAGTGTCCGACCGAGTGCGTGTGCGGCTCGATCTTGACGAGCGTGCCGTCCGCTTCTAGGTCTTTGACGAGTTGCTTGCGGCATTCGAAGCGGTCGAGCCCTTCGTACTTGCCTGCGTTCTCGTTCATCTTGCCGCCTTCGTCCATGACGAGGATGCGCGGGAGCTCGTGGCGGTTCCCGATTTCAAAGTCGTTCGGGTCGTGCGCCGGTGTGATCTTGACGCAACCTGTACCGAACTCCATGTCGACGTAGTCGTCGGCGACGATCGGGATCTCACGGTTCATGACCGGAAGCATAATCGTCTTGCCGACGAGGTGCGCATAGCGCTCATCTTTCGGGTTGACGGCAACGGCCGTATCGCCGAGCATCGTCTCTGGACGCGTCGTCGCGATCTCGATGTGGCCCGAGCCGTCAGCGAGCGGATACTTCATGTGGTAGAATGCACCTTCGACTTCTTGATAGATGACTTCGATATCGGAAACGGCCGTCTTTTGCGCCGGGTCCCAGTTGACGATATATTCGCCGCGGTAAATCAAGCCTTTCTCATAGAGGCGGACGAACACTTCCTGGACCGCTTTCGAGAGTCCTTCGTCGAGCGTGAAGCGCTCACGTGAGTAATCGAGACCGAGGCCAAGTTTTGACCACTGGGCACGGATCGTGTCCGCGTACTCATCTTTCCATTCCCACGTCTTCTCGAGGAACTTCTCGCGTCCGAGGTCGTAACGCATGATGCCGTCTTCACGGAGCTTCTGTTCGACTTTCGCTTGCGTGGCGATCCCGGCGTGGTCCATTCCTGGGAGCCAGAGGACGTCATAGCCTTGCATGCGCTTGAGGCGTGTCAGCAAGTCTTGGAGCGTCGTGTCCCACGCGTGTCCGAGGTGAAGTTTCCCCGTGACATTCGGTGGCGGGATGACGATCGTGTACGGCTGTTTTGAATCGTCCTCGTCTGCATTGAATACGTCGTTCTCTAACCAGTAGTCATACCATTTTGCTTCCGTCGCACTTGGATCGTACTTCGTCGGCATGGTGATTTCGTTTGTCTCGTTGGCCATATGCCCAACCTCCTCTAGTAATGTGGACAAAAAAACGGCTACTCTCGTCCTTAACGCTAAGGACGAAAGAAGCCGTATCTTCCGCGGTACCACCTTAGTTCGCCACATGTGGCGCCCTCAAAATCGAATAACGGTCGATGGACCGGACCTTCCTACTTCGTTCAAAAGGTCAGCTCCGAGGCGACTTCCGCACCATCCTTCGCGGCCTCGCACCAAGCGGCCGCGTCTCTGAAAAAGGATGTCGATTGCGTACTATTCCTCATCGTAGCTTTTTATCGTATCTGTTAAACAATTGTAGCGACAGAAGATGTTTCCGTCAAGATTACAATGAAAACTCTTGTTGCAGCTCTTTAAATGTCGCGTCGACCGCCGCAAGCGTTTGGTCGATATCTTCGTCCGTATGCACGGTCGAGAGGAACAACCCTTCGAACTGTGACGGTGGCAAGAATACGCCGCGCGCCGCCATCTTCTGATAGTAAGCGCGGAACAAGTCGAGGTTCGCCGTCTTCGCCTTCTCGAAGTTCGTCACTTTCTCGTTCGTGAAGAAGAACCCGAACATCGAGCCGGCCCGGTTCGTGTCGTGTGGGATGTTATACTTCTCTGCCGCTTTCGTATAGCCTTCGGCGAGACGGTCCGCTTTGCGTTCGAACTCGGCGTAGTGCTCAGGCTTGAGTTGCGACAGCGTCGTGTAGCCGGCGATCATCGCGAGCGGGTTGCCTGACAGCGTCCCAGCCTGGTAAATCGGTCCTTGCGGCGCGATTTGTTCCATAATCTCGCGTTTTCCGCCGTAGGCACCGACCGGAAGGCCGCCGCCGATGACTTTCCCGAGACATGTCAAATCCGGCGTCACGCCGAAGTAGCCTTGGGCACAGTTGTAACCGACCCGGAACCCGGTCATGACCTCGTCAAAGATGAGGAGCGAGCCGTACTGTTCCGTGATCTCGCGGAGTCCTTCGAGGAACCCAGGTTGCGGTGGCACGAAGCCCATGTTGCCGGCCGCCGGTTCGACGATGACACCAGCGATGTCGTCGCCGAACTTCTCGAAAGCGATGCGAAGGGCATCCAAATCGTTATACGGCACCGTGAGCGTCTGGCTCGCCAAGTCTTTCGGTACGCCCGGCGAGTCCGGGAGACCGAGCGTCGCGACGCCTGAACCGGCCTTGATGAGGAGCGAGTCGCCGTGACCGTGGTAGCAACCTTCGAACTTCAAGATTTTCGTCTTGCCCGTGTAGCCGCGTGCGAGGCGAAGTGCCGCCATCGTCGCTTCCGTACCCGAGTTGACCATACGCACCATCTCGATCGATGGGACGCGCTCGATGACGAGCTCGGCCATTTTCGTCTCGAGCTCGGTCGGTGTTCCGAACGTCCAGCCTTTCTCGGCTTGCTCTTGAATCGCCTTCGTGACGACCGGGTCGCGGTGGCCGAGGATGAGTGGTCCCCATGAGAGGACGTAATCGATATATTCGTTGCCATCGATGTCATAGACGCGTGAGCCTTCACCGCGTTCAGCGAAGATTGGCGTCATGCCGACTGATTTATAGGCACGGACCGGGCTGTTCACCCCGCCCGGCATGAGCGGACGTGCTTGTTCGAACGCCGCTTCTGAGCGTGTTTGTTTATAGGTCATGCGTAGTCTCCTTCCAAATAGCGACAGACGTCTTTTGCGAAATATGTGACGATGAGGTCTGCACCGGCCCGTTTAAAACCGACCATCGTCTCCATAACGATGCGTTGTTCATCGACCCAGTCGTTCAATGACGCCGCTTTGACCATGGCGTACTCTCCGCTCACGTTATACGCCACGATCGGCATATCGAGCGAGTCGCGCATGTCACGGATGATGTCCATGAACGCGAGCGCAGGTTTGACGATCATGAAGTCGGCGCCTTGCTCGACGTCTGATTGTGATTCACGGAACGCTTCACGGCGGTTCGCCGGGTCCATCTGGTAGCCTTTGCGGTCGCCTTCACCAGGTGCCGATTGGGCTGCGTCACGGAACGGTCCGTAGTACGCCGATGCGTACTTGACGCCGTAACTCATGATCGGGATATGGTTGAACCCGTTTTGGTCGAGCCCTTCACGGATGGCGGCGACGAAGCCGTCCATCATCGAGCTCGGTGCGATGATGTCAGCGCCTGCTTGCGCTTGCGTGATCGCCGTCTGGACGTGAAGCGGTAGCGACGCGTCGTTATCGACGTCACCATTCTTCACGATGCCGCAGTGGCCCGTCGACGTGTATTCACATAGGCACGTGTCGGCGATGACCGTGAGCTGTGGCGCCCACTCTTTCACTTTGCGGATCGCTTCTTGGACGATACCGTGGTCGTGATACGCTTCCGTACCTTCCGGGTCTTTATGTTCCGGTACGCCGAACAAGAGCACCGATTGAATGCCGAGGTCGACGATCTCCTTGATCTCGTCCTCGAGGCGGTCGAGCGAGAAGTTGAAGACGCCAGGCATCGAGCTGACCTCGCGTTTAATGTCTGTCCCTTCGATGATGAAGAGCGGGTAAATCAAATCTTCTTTCCGAACATGATTTTCACGTACGAGTGCACGCATCGACTTCGATGAACGAAGGCGACGGTGACGGTCAAACTGGTTCATGAAAAATCCTCCCCTATACACTGTATTAATGCATCCATAGTATAACACTCAGGCACTCGGACCGGTAACGTCGACACTTCCCGGACGGCGCGCTCGGTCACTTCACCGATGGCGTACCACGTTCCGTGGAAGTGCTCGAGGTAAGGCGTGAGCGCCTGAACGGCGGACGGGCTGAGGACGAGGAGCGCGTCAACGTTCTCGAGCGCCTCGACTTCCGTATCCGTCAGTTCACGGCCGATCGTTTCATAGACGACCCAGTCATGGACGTTTTCGAGTTGCTTCATATGGTCCGTGTTCGCCAAGTCGCCTCGGGCGAACAGGACGATCTCATCCGCTTGGACGACGTTCTTAAGGTCACGGAACAACGCCTCGCCCGTATACGTCTCGGGCATGAGCGAGACGGTGAAACCGACGGCCTCGAGTGCTTGTTTCGTCTTTTCGCCGACGGCTGCGACCCGGACGTCGCGCGGGACGTCACGGAGCGCCGGCACGGCCGTCTGACTCGTCACGACGAGCCAGTCGAATGTGTGAATCGGTATCTGGCTATGCGTCAATCTCGTCTCGATGAGCGGGACGTGATGAACGGAAAGACCGCTCGCGGCGAGCCGGGCTCGTTGCGTAGCGGTCAGTCGTTTTGTTCCCGTGTACCAGACGTCACGCATTGACCGAGGCGAGAATTTCGCGCCCGCCGCGTCCAAGAAGATCGTCTGCCACATCGTTGCCGAGTGCGACCGCGTCAGTCGACGTCTTCGTCACACGGAGCACTTCTTTCCCATCGACCGATGCGATGAGGCCCGTGAGTGTCACGTCGTCCCCATCGACCGTCGCATAACCGCCGACCGGTACGTGGCAGCTGCCTTCGATCGCCTTCAAGAACGTCCGCTCAGCCGTCGCCGCTTTCGCCGTCACGTCATCATGTAACAGTTGCAGAATCGCCGTCACTTCAGCGTCTTCTTTCCGACTCTCGATGGCGAGTACGCCTTGTCCGACGGCCGGGACCATCATGTCGGCGTCAAGCGCTTCGAAGTCGACGCGGTCCGTCCAGCCCATCCGTTCGAGCCCGGCTTTGGCGAGCAAGATGGCGTTGAACTTCTCCGTCTCGAGTTTTTTGAGACGCGTGTCGATGTTCCCACGGATCCATTGAATCTCGAAATCCGGGCGGGCGGCGAGCATCTGCGCACCGCGACGAAGCGAGCTCGTCCCGATGACGGCACCTTCCGGGAGCGTCTCGAGCGTGTAGTCGTTCTCACAGATGAGCACGTCACGGGCGTCGACGCGTTTCGGCATGCAGCTGATGAAGAGCTCTTCCGGCAACTCGGCCGGCACATCTTTCATGCTGTGGACGGCGAAATCGATGTCTCCGGCGATCATCTGTTGTTGAATCTCTTTGACGAACAACCCTTTGCCGCCGACTTTCGACAACTGGACGTCGACGATTTGGTCGCCTTTCGTCACGATTTCTTTGATTTCGAACTCGTTTTGAGCCCCGGCTTTCTTCAATTGGTCGATGACCCATTTCGTCTGTGTCATCGCAAGTTGTGAACGGCGTGAGCCGACGATAATTTTACGCATAGTCCATATCCCCTTCATAGAAAAAGGCGACGAGATTCGCCGCCTTTTTTTGTTTTGTATTAGCGCATCAAGGCGCGGAGTGGTGCTTTCGCTGACATCGCTTCCGCTTCTTCCATCTCTGGTTCGGCGTCCGGGACGTCGACATCAAGGCCGAACGTCTCGACGAACTGGTTGATGCGTGTGTTCGCATCCGGTTGCGCGGCGGCGTCTTTGATATAATCGATCGGTTCACGAAGCATCTGATTGATGATCGACTTCATATGTTTGCCGATGACTTTCTTGTCGCGGTCCGATAGATGGTCGAGCTTGCGCTCGAGGCTTTCCATCGTCTCTTCTTGAACGCTGAGCGCACGGGCGCGCAATTCGTTCATGATTGGGACGACACCGAGCGTGACGAGCCACGTTTGGAACTCTTGAATCGCCTCGTCGATTTTGATTTCAATCTTTTCGGCTTCGAGGAGACGGGCCGCCAAGTTTTTATTGACGATACCGTTCAAGTCATCCACATCGAACAAGTGGACGCCCGGAAGCGCCCGGACCGCTGGATCGATATCTCGCGGCACGGCAATGTCGATTAATAAGAGTGGACGTTCTCGGCGAAGCAGTTGCGCCGCGGCGACGTCATCATAGGCGATGACTGCTTCTTTCGCACCGGTTGAACTGATTAAAATATCGGCGTCGAGCAGTCCGCAGGCGATCTCACGGATTGAATGGGCCCGGCCTTTGAACTTATCGGCGACCGCTTTCGCTTTGCTCTCGGTCCGGTTGAAGACGGCAATCTGTTTCGCACCGGCCTCAAACAAGTTGAGCGTCGTCAACTCGCCCGTCTCACCGGCACCGACGACGACGACTTGTTTGTCATCGAGACGGTTGTACATTCCTTGAGCGAGCGTGACCGCTGCCGCGCTGACCGATACCGACATTTCCCCAATTTGCGTGTCGGTATGGGCGCGTTTGGCGAGCGTCACGGCTTCTTTGAACAGTTTGTTGAACACCGTTCCCGTCGTCCCGTTCTCTTGGGCGCGGAAGAAGCTCGATTTCACTTGTCCTAAAATCTGTGTTTCCCCAATGATCATCGAATCGAGTCCAGACGTGACACGGAACAAGTGGCGAATCGCCTCTTCGCCTTCACGAATCGATAAATAAGGGGTGAATTGGTCCATCTCTAAATCAAACCAGTTCGCTAAAAAGCGTTTTGTATAATAACGACCTGTATGGAGCTGGTCTGTGACGACATATAGCTCCGTACGGTTACAAGTCGACAAAATAACCGATTCAAATATGCTTTTCTCTTCGCGAAGTGCAATCATCGCATCCACGATTTCTTGCTCCCCAAACGAGAACTGCTCCCGAATCGCGACAGGGGCTGTCTTGTTATTTAGTCCAACGACGACAATATGCATGTACCTCTTCCCCTCATCCAAAATCCACCGACGGTTGTCTCTTCTTTTTCACATCTCTACCGTACATTATAACAATTTTTATTTAGGAACTATAATCTTCTGTTCGATTTTTGTGAAATAATTTAAGAACTTTTTGTGACAAAAAAAAGTAGAAACGGACATGAAGACCATTTCTACTTGATTCCTCATTTCAGAGAGGATGGATCGGTGATGATTGTACTCTCTTGTACCTTCTCTTCTTCTTCCGCTTCAAGGTAATGTTTCCGTTCCTTCAGCTTATAGATCCGGACAATATTTTGAACAACGACCTTCGCCACCGCATAAAATGGAACCGCGATGAGCATCCCGATAATCCCGGCCAAGTTCCCGGCGACGAGCAAAACGATGATAATCGTCAGCGGGTGCACCTTGAGCGACTTGCCTTGGATGAGCGGCGAGATGACGTTCGATTCGATCTGTTGGACGATGATGATAACGACGATGACCCAGAGCACTTTAATCGGATCTTGGATGAAGGCGACGACGACAGCCGGGGCCGCACCGAGGAACGGTCCGACGTACGGGATAATGTTCGTCACCATCATGAACAGTGCGAGCAAGATGGCGTAATCAAGGCCGATAATCCATAGACCGATGAGCGACGTGATCCCGACGAAGAACGCCACGATCAACTGGGCATGGACGTAGTTTTTAACCGTCGTATGCATGTCATGCAAGATTTTACGAGTCTCCGTCTCGTAGCTCGACGGCAACAATTTCACAATCGAGTCTGGAAGACGTTTCCCGTCAAGGAGCATGTACAAAAGCATGAACGGGATAACGACGATCGTAATGACGGCCGACGTGATGAAACCGACAAGACGACCGAACGATGAAGCGACATTCCCGAAGACGTCTCCGAGATACGACGTCACATTATTCGTGAAGTCGGTGAACATATCGTCATTCTCGGCGATAAAGCGTGACAAGAACTCGTTTTGCATGAGCGAGTCACGGACGGCGAACGCCTGTACTTGCAACTCCTTGGCGATACTCGGCATCGCGTTGACGAGCGACGTCACCTGTTCCGCGAGCACCGGTCCGAGGATGCTGAAGACGAGCGTAAAAATCAGCACGAGTCCGCCGAGCGTGATGCCGACGGCGAGCGGACGTTTGCCGTCCATCCGTTTTTCTAAGAAGTCGACGATCCCGACTAAGAAATAATAGAAAAGTCCAGCAATGATGAGTGGTACCGTGACGAGCGCCAAAATGACTTGAATCGGTTCGAACACGAAAGAAATCTCCGTCCCGACCCAGATGACCAAGAAAATCGTCAGCGTCCAAAATAAGAAGCGGTACCATTTGTTTTGAAACATGATTTGCATCTTTCCACCTCGTTCTATATTCTCTTGTCCTATGTATGTAGACAATTATACGATACTTACCCGCTCTCGTAACCCTGAAAACAAAAAAGACGAGGGGTTCCCTCGTCTTCGCTCAATCTTCGTCTTGCGTCAACAAATCATAAATCGCTTTCCACGCCTCGTCTTTCCCTTCGGCTGTCTCCGCGGAGAATGCGACGAACCGGTCAGTCGATTCGAACTGAAGCTTGCGTTTGACGGCCGCCTCATGTTTTTGACGCTGCGCTTTCTTGATCTTATCGAGCTTCGTCGCCACGACGATGACCGGAATCTCGTAGTGCTTCAAGAAGTTGTACATCGTCACGTCATCGCCTGATGGCTCATGACGGATATCGACCAACAGGACGACGCCGCGAAGCGCGCTCTGTGACGTCAAATATTGCTCCATCATGACGCCCCACTTCTCGCGCTCCGTCTTCGAGACTTTCGCGTAGCCGTAACCTGGAACGTCGACGAACATGATCTCATCGTTGATGTTGAAGAAGTTCAGCGTCTGCGTCTTCCCTGGCTTCGAAGACGTGCGTGCGAGCGCTTTGCGCTGACAAATCTTGTTGATGAACGACGATTTCCCGACGTTCGAACGTCCAGCGAGTGCGACTTCCGGCAACTCGTGAATCGGATAATGGTCCGGTGCGACGGCACTCGTGACAAATTCTGCTTTAGTGATTTTCATTATTTAATTTCCTCCAAATGCTACTTCTAATACTTGATCGAGCGTCGTGACCGGGACGAACGTCAGTTTCTCACGGACGGTGTCTTGAATGTCATCGATGTCACGCTCGTTGTCTTTCGGGATGACGATGGTCGTCAAACCGGCCCGGTGTGCAGCGAGCGCTTTCTCTTTCAACCCGCCGATCGGCAGGACGCGGCCCCGGAGCGTGATCTCTCCGGTCATGCCGATATCACGGCGGACTTTCTTCCCGGTCAACGCCGAGATGAGCGCCGTCGCGATGGTGATGCCGGCCGATGGACCGTCTTTCGGGACGGCACCTTCCGGGACGTGGATATGCACGTCTTGGCGCTCGTAGAACGTCGGGTCAATCCCGAACCGTTCCGCGTTCGAACGGACGTAGCTATACGCCGTCTGCGCCGACTCTTGCATGACGTCACCGAGTTTCCCCGTCAACTGGAGCTTGCCCTTACCAGGTGCGAGCGCGACTTCAATCGTGAGCGTATCGCCGCCGAACGCCGTGTAGGCGAGTCCGGTGACAGCACCGATCGAATCTTCCGTCTCACCTTTGCCGTAGCGATATTTCGGTTTCCCGAGGTAGTCGCCGAGGCTCTTCAACGAGACGGTGACGCGTTTCTTCTCACCGATGGCGATTTGCTTCGCCGCTTTCCGGCAGAGCGAACCGATGACCCGTTCCAAGTTCCGGACGCCGGCCTCACGCGTGTAACGGCGGACGACCTCGTAAAGGGCGTCCTCTTTAATCGTGAGCTGGCTCTTCTTCAAGCCGTGCTCTTTGTATTGCTTCGGTACCAAGTGACGCTTGGCGATCTCGACTTTCTCGAGTTCCGTGTAGCCGCCGATTTGGATGAGTTCCATCCGGTCGAGGAGCGGTGCCGGGATTTGCGAGACGTCGTTCGCCGTCGCGATGAAGAGCACGTTCGACAAATCGAACGGTTCTTCGATGTAGTGGTCCGAGAACGAAACGTTCTGTTCCGGGTCAAGCACTTCGAGCATGGCCGACGCCGGGTCGCCCCGGAAGTCTGACGCCATCTTATCGATCTCATCGAGCAAGAACACCGGGTTTTTGCTTTCGGCCTGCTTTAAGCCGCGGATGACGCGACCTGGCATCGCCCCGATGTACGTGCGGCGGTGACCGCGAATCTCGGCCTCATCGCGCACCCCGCCGAGCGAGACACGAACGAAGTGACGTTCGAGCGCCGACGCGATCGAACGGGCGAGCGACGTCTTCCCGACCCCTGGAGGTCCGGCGAGACAAAGAATCGGTCCACGGAGCGAGTTCGTCAATTGACGGACCGCCAAGTACTCGAGGATCCGGTCTTTGACCGATTCGAGGCCATAGTGGTCGTCATCTAACACATCGGCCGCGTGTTTGACGTCGAGCTTATCTTCCGTCTCGATGCCCCACGGGAGCGAGGCGATCCAGTCGAGATAGTTGCGGATGACGGCGTACTCCGGCGACGTCGCCGGGACGACGTTCAACCGCTCGGCTTCGCGCATGACGTTCTTCCGTGTCGTCTCAGGCAAGTCGAGCGCCTCGAGTTTCTCCCGGAGACGGTTCGGCTCAGACTCTTGCGTCTGGTCGCCGAGCTCTTGCTGAATCGTCTTCATCTGTTCGCGCAAATAATACTCTTTCTGCGCCTGTTCGATCGTCTTCTTCGTCCGTTCGCGCAACTCTTGCTCGAGCTCGATGATCTCGACTTCATGCGTCATGATCTCAAGCAGCTCTAAGCCGCGTTTGACCGCGTCCGCTTCTTCGAGCATCGCTTGGCGGATGTCGACATCGACGTCGAGTTTGGAAGAGATATAATCGGTCAATGACTCGAGCCGTTCATACATCTCAAAGCGGCGGCGCTCGTCCGGTGACAACCCTTTGATCGTCCCGACGAGCTTACCGAACTGTTCTTTCAATAGGCGCACGAGTGCCGTCCGTTCGACTTCTTCCCCTTCGACGAGTTCGAGCGGCTCGACGTCAGCGAACCAGCCCTCTTTCGTCTCTTCAATCGAGTTGACCTTGACGCGCTCTTTCCCGACCAAGCGGACGCGGACCGTCTCGTTCGACAGTTCGCTCATCTTGGCGATATGGACGCGCGTCCCAATCGCGTACAAGTCTTCTGGGTCAGGTGATTCTTTGCCTGTCTCTTTTTGTGTCACGACAATCAAATCTGTCTCGTGTTCCTTTGCGGCAAGGAGTGCCCGCAGCGAGAGCGGACGCCCTACGTCGATCGTCACGCCGATGAGCGGATACACGACGACCCCACGCAAAGGAAGGATTGGTAATTGTTCCATTACAACGCCTCCTGTGCAAAAAGGCCCAAAACTCGGATGTGCCGAGTGTTTGAGCCTTTTTCGTTAAAAATTATGCTGTCTCTTTATTGTCGCCTGTCTGTTCGACAGTACCATCGCGAAGCACGTATTTCGGACCGGCAAGACCCGTAATCGTTTCATCCGTGATGATGACTTTCTCGATATCGTCGCGCGATGGGACAGTGAACATCACATCGAGCATCATTTCTTCGATAATCGAGCGGAGACCGCGTGCGCCTGTCTTACGTTTGATCGCAAGCTTGGCGATTTCAACCAATGCCTCGTCTGTGAACGTGAGTTCGACATCGTCGAGTTCGAGCATTTTCTCGTACTGACGAACGAGGGCGTTCTTCGGCTTCGTCAAGATCTCGACGAGTGCTTCCTCGTCAAGCGTCGTGAGCGTCGCCATGACTGGTAGACGACCAATGAACTCGGGAATCAATCCGAATTTCTGAAGGTCTTCCGGAAGCGCGCGGGCGAGCAAATCTTCTTGCGTCATCTCGCGGTTTTCTTGGTCGTTCCCAAATCCGATAACTTTTTTCCCGATACGGCGTTTGACGACCGCTTCGATGCCAGCGAACGCGCCGCCGACGATGAACAAGATGTTCGTCGTATCGATTTGGATGAACTCTTGATGCGGATGCTTCCGTCCACCTTGCGGCGGTACGCTTGCGACCGTACCTTCCAAGATTTTGAGAAGTGCTTGTTGGACACCTTCACCAGATACGTCACGCGTGATCGATGGGTTTTCCGACTTACGGGCAATCTTATCGATCTCATCGATATAGATGATCCCTTTTTCAGCCTTCTCGACATCGTAGTCCGCCGATTGGATCAGCTTGAGCAAGATGTTCTCGACGTCTTCCCCGACGTAACCGGCTTCAGTCAAGCTCGTCGCATCCGCAATTGCGAATGGGACGTTCAAGACGCGGGCCATCGTTTGAGCGAGAAGCGTCTTACCGCTACCAGTTGGTCCAATCATGACGATGTTCGATTTCGAAAGTTCGACATCATCAGAACGGCCACCGGCGTTGATGCGTTTATAGTGGTTGTAGACGGCTACCGAAAGCGCACGTTTCGCTCGGTCTTGACCGATGACATACTCGTCTAAGATGTTACGAATCTCTTGTGGTTTTGGAATGTCTTTGAATTCTACTTCTTCTTCGACACCGAGCTCTTCCTCAACGATTTCATTGCAAAGCTCGATACATTCGTCACAAATGTATACGCCAGGACCGGCGACTAGTTTACGGACTTGTTCTTGCGATTTCCCGCAAAACGAGCATTTAAGTTGTCCCTTTTCCTCGTTAAATTTGAACATTCGGTACACCCCTTCTGAATGAAAATGGATGTAAGTGCGATAAATCGCCTATTTGTATTTTCAGGTGCAAAGCACTCTCGAAAAAACATTTACATCTCTGCGTTGCAATAATTGTAGCATGAACAAATCACTTCATCAAAGATAAACACATGCAAAGTGTCGTGACGAAAAAAAGGACGACTGCTGAGCAGCCGTCCTTCTGTCATCCGATTACTTCGCTTTCCCGTTTTCAACGAGAACGTCGATCGCTTTACGGAATTTGAGGTCACCTTTAAGTGTCTCGATTCCGCCTTGTGGCGCGAGCATTGTACGGAGTTGATCCGGTGCGATGTTGTAAAGTTTAGACATTTCTTCGAGTTCTTTCTCAGCATCTTCGTCAGACACTTCGATCGCTTCTTTCTCAGCGATTGCTTTCAAGACGAGACGAGCTTTAACGCGCTCTTCAGCTTGCTCTTTCATCTCTTCGCGCATCGCTTCTTCAGAAGTACCAGTGAGTTCGAAGTACATGTTGAGGTCGATTCCTTGTGAAGAAACACGTGTGCCGAACTCTTGAACCATGCGGTCTACTTCTTGGTCAACGAGTACTGCAGGTACGTCGATTGTTGCGTTAGCTGTTGCTTGCTCGACGAGTTGGTCGCGCATTGTGCCTTCCGCTTCTTGTTTCTTCGCAGTTTCTAAGCGCTCACGGATTTTCGCTTTCAACTCGTCGAGTGATGAAACTGACTCGTCGATGTCTTTTGCGAACTCGTCGTCGAGCTCAGGAACTTGCTTCGCTTTGACTTCGTGAAGTTTGACTTTGAATGTCGCTGGTTTACCCGCCAAGTTGTCAGCGTGGTACTCTTCAGGGAATGTTACTTCAACGTCTTTTTCTTCGCCAGCCGTCATGCCAACCATTTGCTCTTCGAATCCAGGGATGAATTGGCCTGAACCGATTTCGAGTGTGTAGTTTTCAGCCGTGCCACCTTCGAATTGCTCTCCGTCAGCGAAACCTGCGAAATCAAAGACAGCTGTATCGCCGTTTTCGATTGCGCCTTCTTTGACAGCAAGCTCTGCGCCTTGCTGTTGAAGCGCGTCAAGTTCAGCTGTAACTTCTTCGTCAGTGACTGTTGTTTCAACAGCTTCGTACTCGAGACCTTTGTATTCGCCAAGCTCAGCTTCTGGCTCAACAACGAACGTTACTTTGAACGTTACAGGTTGGCCTTTTTCGAGCGTGCCGTCTACATCGATGTTTTCGAGAGCGATTGGTTCGAAACCAGCTTCTTCGACCGCACCTTGAACTGTGTCACGGTAGAGGATATCGAGCGCATCTTGATAGAGTGCTTCTTCTCCGTACATTTTGTTGAACATTGGGCGTGGCAATTTCCCTTTACGGAAGCCAGGCACGTTCAAAGTTTTGACGACATCTTTGAATGCGGCGTCAACTGCTTTATCAAAAGCTTCTGCAGGTGCTTCGTACGTGAGTACGCCTTGGCTACCTGATGTTTTTTCCCATTTTGCTGTCATGCTAAGTCCCTCCAACAATTCGTTTATACGTACAAAAATGTACAACAATCCGTATTATAGCATAAATCCGGCGACTGCACACAAGGATTTAGTCTAGAAACGCCTCGGTGAAACGCATGTCCGCCTCAAGAATTTCGGCGGCGAGGCCGTCCGTTTCCTCATGTTGCAGGATGGCCGTTTTCGCTTGAGCAATCGCTGTCTCCACGGCAGACGCTTCCTCAGGCGTGAACGGGTAGTGCGTATACATGTAGTTCATGAGCAGCTGCGTCGCGATCTCGTCACCATATACCGCTCGCTGCAACCCGTTGACCATCGTCTCCCACGCTTCCGTGTGGATTTTCGCTTCGTCATGCGTCAATCGGTGCCGCGTCCCGAGGTCAGTCCATTCGATGACCGGCAGCTCGTCGAACGCCTTTTGGAGCACGATCAACTTCATCAACTTCGGCCGTTCCGCGACGAGAAGCTCTTTCAAAACGTTGTCGAGGACGTCATCGATATTGAAATGAACGTGTTCGAGCGTCTCGATTTGTTCGCCGATCCCGCCCCGGTTAAGGATTCGCTTCACTTTGGCGATTGCGGCCGGGAACTCGGTCAACTTCAACACTTGGAGCACTTGATGTGCTTGCGTGTTGACATGATCGGTCTTTTCTTGCCACTCGAGATACAGGTTGATCCAATGGGCCGCCTCGAACGGTTGGTCACGCATGATGTAATACTGGGCGATTTGAAGCCCGCCGGCTGCAGGTTCTTCTGCCACCGTCATCTGTGTCGTGACGAGCTCTTCGAGTTTCTCGAGCGTCTCCGGTTCTTCCGGTCGTTCCATCAGACATTGGAATATTTCCATGAAAATAAATGGATCGCCGGGCACTGCCTCGTACCAATCCCACAGAATCGGTTCGACCCGTTGCCGTTCCCCGGCCGCGTCTGCCTCTTGAATCATCTTCTGAAGCCGCGACCAGTTCCCTGGAAACGGGTACGCTTGCTCTTTTGCCATCTCCCCACACCCTTTCCATTCATCTCCATCTTCCTTTAGGAATCGATTCGTTGTCAATCAATACCCCGAAAAACGAAAAAAGAGACAACCTCCGTGGAGGCTATCTCTATTTTAAATGGAAGTGTCCCAAGAGGGATTCGAACCCCCGACCGACGCCTTAGCTTACCACCATGGCTTTCGCCACCAACGTGTGTTGTTTGTAGTCTGGACTATATCTTCACCATTTCAGGTGCGACACGTGTAGTCTCTACGGAACCTCACGAGCAAACTGCTCCTTCAATGGCTCTACCTCTAAAGGATGACCTTTAGTCCTTCGAACCACCTTGTCCCCGAAAGGAAATAAGTTTCCTCGGTATTACCATCAGCATCATCTGTTAAGGCTTCACCGATATAGTGTCGTCCACTCTATAGGTTTCTGTTTCCCTATAAAGGCTCCTATTTGTCTTGAAGGGCGTTGCTCTATCCAGCTGAGCTATTGGGACATTGACAAGAAAACTATAATAGAAAAATGGTTTGCTGTCAATTCCTTCTTTTCATTCCGTCACAGCTTTCCGCTCACATCGAGATCTTCGACGGCCGAACCGTCCTCTGACCGATAAAAGCGGACCGTTGCCTGTCCGTTCTCGAGATCCATCAGTACATACGTCTTGTCACTCCGTCCACGCGGCATGCGAATCGAACCCGGGTTCACGTAAAGCACCCCGTCCTCAATCACAGCTCCGGCGACGTGCGAGTGGCCGAACAAGACGACATTCGCCCCGACCTCTTCAGCCCGGTAACGCAACCGGTTCAAGTCGTACTTCACGTCGTGATGATGGCCGTGGACGATGAGAATCGTCCCTTCAGCCGTCTCCTCGATTCGCTCGAGCGGGAGGTCGCCGCCGAAGTCGCAATTACCGCGCACCGTACGATACGGGAGCAGATGTTCATCGACGAGCGCGAGCTGGGAATCCCCACAATGGAACGCGTCATCGATTTCTTGTTCGTGCCGGTTGAAGATGATCGATAGTTCTTCTGTCAATCCGTGACTGTCACTGACTACGAGAAAACGCATACAGGTCACCCCTCCATAAACGGAATAATTTCTGCCTCTAACTTTCGTAGTGCTTGACCGCGGTGACTGACCGCCGCCTTTTCGTCGCGTTCAAGTTCTGCTGCCGTCTTGTGAAGTGACGGAACAATGAAGAGCGGGTCGTAACCGAAACCGTTCTCCCCATGAGGCGCGTAGCCGATTGTCCCTTCGATCGTGCCACGTACCGTCAATGTCTCCCCTGTTGGTTTGGCGAGACAAAGGGCACAGATGAAACGAGCCGTTCGGTCGGTCGCTCCGTTCAACTTCTCGAGAAGAAGCGCGTTGTTCGCTTCATCCGACTTCTCCGGCCCGGCGAAACGAGCCGAATGGACACCGGGTGCCCCGTCGAGCGCATCGACTTCGAGTCCAGAGTCATCTGCGAGGACGGCGTGGCCGAAATAGCGGGCCGCCTCCGTCGCCTTCAACTCGGCGTTCGCTTCAAACGTCGTCCCAGTCTCGTCCGTCTCTGGTGCGTCCGGATAATCTAGAAGTGATTCGACTTCAAATCCGAGCGGCGTGAGCATTCCTTCGATTTCTGCGACTTTTCCTTTATTGCGTGTTGCGACGATCAGTTTCATGTTGTTTCCTCCAATTGTTCCCCGACATACCACCACGAGGCACCGAGCGCGTCTTCGGCCGCTTTGAACAGCGTCTCGATTCCGCTTTGGGCCATGTGGAGCATCTCGTTCATCTCGAGCAACGTGAACGTCGCTTCTTCCCCTGTCCCTTGCACTTCGACGAAACGTCCGCTCGCCGTCATGACGACGTTCATGTCGACCTCGGCCGCGGCATCTTCTTCGTAGTTCAAGTCGAGGAGCAATTCGTCGGTCCGTCCGACCGAGATGGCAGCGACGCCTTCTTTGATCGGCGTGTCGTCGAGCTTGCCTTGACGGATGAGCGCGTCGACCGCGAGGACGAGCGCGCAGAAGCCGCCTGTGATCGAGGCCGTGCGGGTGCCCCCGTCGGCTTGGATGACGTCACAGTCGATCCAAATCGTCCGTTCACCGAGCCGTTCCAAATCGACGACCGAACGGAGCGACCGCGAAATCAACCGTTGAATCTCCATCGTCCGGCCCGACTGTTTGCCGCGGACCGATTCGCGGACCGTGCGGTTGCCGGTCGCACGCGGAAGCATGGCATACTCGGCGTTGATCCAGCCTTGCTTCTTGCCGCGCAAGAAGTTCGGGACACGCTCTTCGACGGTGGCCGTGCAGATGACTTTCGTGTCCCCGATCGAGATGAGGACCGACCCTTCCGCATGTTTATTCACATGGGGAACGATCTCGACGGGCCGGAGCTCGTCATGTTGTCTTTCTTTACGCATCGACACCGGACACCTCTACTTTCTCCGCTCTCACGGGTTGACCGAGCCATTCTGTCGCCAAACGGTCAAAGATGACGACATCCCCGGTCGCATAAAACTGGTGCACCGGGACCGTATCCAAATCGTTCTCGAGCTCTTTAAAGTCAAGGATGGCCGCTACTTCGAGCGCCGTCTCGTCACCGGACGAGATCAAATGGACGTCGGGTCCGACGACGTCTTGAATGACCGGTGCGAGCAGCGGATAGTGCGTACAGCCGAGGATGAGCGTGTCCATCTCGGAAGACTGAAGCGGACGAATCGTCTCAGCGACGATGTCGCGGACGCGCTCTCCATCGAGTTCGCCGGCTTCGACGAGCGGGACGAACGGCGGACAGGCGAGCGAATATACATCGATCTCGCCGGCCACGTGTCGGAGCGCCGTCTCGTATGAGTTGCTTTCAATCGTCATCTTCGTTCCGATGACGCCGATATGTTTATTGCGCGTTCCTTTGACGGCCGCCCGTGCCCCCGGGTCGATGACACCGATGACCGGGATATTGAGGCGTTTGCGCGCTTCTTTCAAGACGACCGCTGTCGCCGTGTTGCAGGCGATGACGATCATCTTCACGTTCTTACTTAACAGGAACTCGATCAGTTCCCACGTATAGGCTTCAATCTCATCGTGCGGGCGCGGGCCATACGGGCACCGTTCCGTGTCGCCGATATAAATTATTTCTTCTTTCGGTAGTTGGCGCATCAGTTCTTTGACCACGGTCAAGCCGCCAACTCCTGAATCGAGTACTCCAATCGCTCGTTTCATGATCATCACTTCCATTCCCATCTATCTTACCAAAAAAGCCGATTCTGAAAAAGAAACGGTCTCGTGACAAACAAAAAAGACGAGGTAGCCGATTGGCCGCCTCGTCCGTCGCTCAATTACTGAGCAAGACCTTCGCTTGTGAGCATGTCAGAAAGCGTGTTAACCGCTTCTTCTGCATCGTCACCAGCTGCAGTGATTTTGATTGTAGAATCTTTTGCGATTCCGAGTGAAAGTACACCCATGATCGACTTGAGGTTTACTGTCTTACCGTTGTACTCAAGGTTGATATCTGATTGGAATTTAGAAGCTGTGTTTACCAACTGTGTAGCTGGACGAGCGTGAATTCCTGAATCTGCAACGACTGTGAACGTTTTTTCCATGACGTGAGGTCTCCCTTCAAATTTCAATTCTACAGGCGAACCCGCAGAATAATTGTTTGTGAACTCATTATCAAATGATAGCGGATTCGCAAAAATTCTGCAAGCGATTTTTATATTCTGAAGTCCATTCGGTCGGACGACCGGATTTCGACAAGTGCACGAGGCTCGTACGCCCCGCGAACATGAGCTGGTCTCCATCATATGCCCCGTAATGAATATCACATGAAGTGTTTCCGACCGTCAAGACATTGGCATACACCACAATCGATTGCCGCGGCATCACTTGGCGAACGTAGTCGCACTGGGCGTCTGCCACGACGACAAATCCATCTTTTAACGAAAAACCTGTCGCTTCAAGCAACTCGATCCGCGCGTCCTCGAAATAGATGAACGGAATTGTGTTATTCATGTGACCGTACGGGTCGCACTCCGAGAATCGGACTTTGACGTCTAGCGCGACCCCTGCTCTGACACGTGTTTCCCAATCGGCTTCCCGGAAGTACTTCGTCATCCGTAGCCTTACGCCTCGACCGCAGAACCGGTGCGGCCTTTGTCGCTACCGAAGAACGATTTGAACGAGTGAAGCGTCGTCTGACGGTTCATCGCGGCGATTGATGTCGTGAGTGGAATACCTTTCGGACAAACTTCGACACAGTTTTGTGCGTTTCCGCACTGTGCGAGGCCGCCGTCTTCCATGAGCGCTTCCAAACGGTCTTCCGCGTGGAAGGCGCCAGTCGGATGCGAGTTGAAGAGACGGACTTGCGAGATCGCGGCCGGTCCGATGAAGCTCGATTTGTCATTGACGTTCGGGCACGCCTCGAGGCAGACACCGCACGTCATACATTTCGATAGTTCATACGCCCATTGTCGCTTGTTCTCTGGCATCCGCGGCCCTGGTCCAAGGTCGTATGTCCCGTCGATCGGGACCCATGCCTTCACTTTTTTCAACGCGTCGAACATGCGCTGACGGTCGACTTGAAGGTCACGGATGACCGGGAACGTTTTCATCGGAGCAAGGCGGATCGGCTGTTCGAGCTTGTCGACGAGCGCCGTACACGATTGGCGCGGCTTGCCGTTGATGATCATCGAGCAGGCACCGCACACTTCCTCGAGACAGTTCATATCCCAGTTGATCGGTGTCGTCTTGTCCCCGTTCGCATTGACCGGGTTTCGGCGGATTTCCATCAACGCCGAGATGACGTTCATGTTCGGGCGGTACGGGACGGTGAACTCTTCCGTATAAGCGGCTTGGTCCGGTCCGTCCTGGCGTTCAATGATAAAACGAATATCTTTTTGTTCAGATTGCATCGGCGTCGTCATTTCGTCTTCGCCCCTTTCTTCGAGTAATCCCGTTTGCGTGGCGGGATTAACGAAACGTCGATCTCTTCATACGAGATATCGACTTCCCCTGCGTTGTAGCGTGCCATCGTCGTCTTCATGAACTTGTCGTCATCACGTTCCGGGAAGTCCGGTTTGTAATGAGCGCCACGGCTCTCGTCGCGTTTCAAAGCGCCAAGCGTGATGACGCGCGCGAGGTCGAGCATGTGGTCGAGTTGTCGGATGAACGATGCCCCTTGGTTGCTCCAGCGAGCCGTGTCGGTCGCGGAGATGTTATTAAAGCGTTCACGAAGCTCACGGAGTTTGAGGTCCGTCGCCTCGAGCTTGTCGTTGTAACGAACGACCGTGACGTTGTCGGTCATGAGTTCGCCGAGCTCGCGGTGGATTTGATACGCGTTTTCCGTACCGTCCATCGCGAGG
This sequence comes from Exiguobacterium aurantiacum, assembly GCF_024362205.1. Taxonomy (GTDB): domain Bacteria; phylum Bacillota; class Bacilli; order Exiguobacteriales; family Exiguobacteriaceae; genus Exiguobacterium; species Exiguobacterium aurantiacum_B. The sequence continues at coordinate 2,132,135 of NZ_CP101462.1, forward strand.
ATGTCGTTGAACCGCTCGATTTCTTCACGTTCGTTGAAGTTGAAGAGCGCTTCTGGCACGCTCTCCGTCGCCTGGTCGAGACCGCGCATATAGTGAACGGCTGCCGGACCGGCTTCCATCCCGCCGTATACGGCCGAGAGGAGCGAGTTGGCCCCGAGACGGTTCGCACCGTGCATCGAGTAATCGCATTCACCAGCTGCGAACAAGCCTGGGATGTTCGTCATCTGATCGTAGTCGACCCATAGTCCGCCCATCGAATAGTGGACCGCCGGGAAGATCTTCATCGGGACTTTTCGTGGATCGTCGCCGACAAACTTCTCGTAGATTTCAAGAATGCCGCCGAGCTTGATGTCGAGTTCTTTCGAATCTTTATGCGAAAGATCGAGGTACACCATGTTCTCGCCGTTGACGCCGAGCTTTTGGTTGACGCAGACGTCGAAAATCTCACGTGTCGCGATGTCACGCGGCACGAGGTTTCCGTAGTCCGGATACTTCTCTTCAAGGAAGTACCATGGCTTACCGTCTTTATACGTCCAAACGCGTCCGCCTTCACCGCGTGCCGACTCACTCATGAGGCGAAGCTTGTCGTCCCCTGGGATTGCCGTCGGGTGGATTTGGATGAACTCGCCGTTCGCGTAGACCGCACCTTGACGGTATACCGCTCCAGCCGCTTGGCCGGTATTGATAACCGAGTTCGTCGATTTACCGAAGATGACACCTGGGCCGCCTGTCGCAAGGATGACCGCATCCGATGGGAACGCTTTAATTTCCATCGAGCGTAAATCCTGACAGACCGCACCACGGCAGACGCCTGCTTCGTCGATGATGGCCCGGAGGAATTCCCAGCCTTCATATTTCTCGACGAGACCTTGCGCCTCGAAGCGACGGACCTGCTCGTCTAGCGCGTATAAGAGCTGTTGCCCCGTCGTCGCACCGGCGTAAGCCGTCCGATGATAGAGCGTGCCCCCGAAGCGGCGGAAGTCGAGCAGACCTTCCGGAGTCCGGTTGAACATGACACCCATCCGGTCGAACATGTGGATGATTTTAGGTGCCGCTTCCGCCATCTTCTGGACTGGCAGTTGGTTGGCAAGGAAGTCCCCGCCGTACACCGTGTCATCGAAGTGTTGCCAAGTAGAATCCCCTTCGCCTTTCGTGTTGACGGCTCCGTTGATGCCGCCTTGTGCACAAACTGAATGTGAACGCTTGACCGGTACAAGCGAGAATAGTTTTACCGGAACACCCATCTCAGCCGACTTGATTGTCGCCATGAGTCCAGCCAGACCGCCACCGATGACGATCAAACTTTGATTTGCCATGAACTTTTCCCCCTAATTACAAGATGCCCGCGAACGTCAAGATAGAACGGATGCCGACAAAAGATAGTGCCAAGAAGACGACGCCTGAGACGTAGCTCATGAAGCGCTGTGAACGAGGCGACTGTGTGATCCCCCACGTGATGGCAAACGACCAGAGACCGTTCGCGAAGTGGAACGTAGCCGAGAGAATCCCGACTATGTAGAAGATGAGCATGAGCGGATTATCGACGATGTTTTGCATCATCTCCGCGTTCACTTCGACGCCACGCAACTTCGCCAAGCGCGTTTCCCAAACGTGCCATGCGATGAAGATGACGAGGAAGACGCCCGTGAAGCGTTGGATCATATACATCCAGTTGCGGGCGTACGAGTAACGGTTCGTGTTAATCGAACCGAGGAACGCGTAATACACGCCATACACCCCGTGGAAAATCATCGGCAAAGCGATGACCGTCACTTCAAGGAAGTATAAGTACGGTAAGCTCTCCATAAATTTTGCTGCCTTGTTGAACGACTCCACCCCATCGACGATATAGTAGTTGACCGACAAGTGAACGATCAAAAACAGGCCGATTGGGATGACCCCAAGTAGCGAATGGACTTTACGACTGAAATAGTCACGACGCGCTGCCATTCTAGTTCCCCCTTTGTACGAGCCCTTGGCTCGTTTTGTAAATAAAAGCGTTTTCAAATGTAAATATAGCTTTCTGTCTCCTATTCTACTCTTGTGAAATTTGTATGACAAGACAACCCGACCGATTTGTACCACATTCTTTTGCAAAATACCCGGTGACCAAAAGGCGATTCGTCGTTATAATGGTATAGAGAGAATGGAGTGATGGAAGAAGATGGAAACGATGAGCCAACCCACTTTCGCGCTTGAACTGCTTCGCGATTATGTGTTGACGGATTTGCTCGGGGACGACTACGGCCAAGTCATCTATTGGTCAGGTAAACGGGTCGCCCGCAGGTTCCCGGTCATGCCGGACAACGAACTGAGCGCCTTTTTTGCCGAAGCCGGCTGGGGAGAATTGACGTTGTTGAAAGAAAAAGGAAATAAGTTCGTGTACGAACTTATCCCCCCTCCCGCGACCCAAGAAAAAGCTACCGGCTATCACCAGCTCGAGGCTGGTTTCTTAGCCGAACAGATTGCCGGTCGTTTCCAATGCGTCGCCGAAGGTTACGCCGACGTGGCGCGCCAGTCCGTCCAAATCACTGTCCAACTAGACCGGAAAGATACGTACGAATGACGAAGAGCCGATGCGACCGCATCGGCTCTTTCTTATATGTGTTGAAGATTGGTCCGGGCGAAGTCTCGGAAGACATCTAATTCATCCTCTTTGAAGCTCACATCATTTCCCGCGTAACCCGCTGCCGCTTTTTCGATCGTCGGCAACACATCTTTTGAGAAGCCTTTCGCTTTTGACCACTCAAACGCCTCCTGTTTCGATAAAACCAGGTCGTCGAAACAATACGCCAGGACGCGCGTCAAATTGAGCACACTATCCATCGGCGTATCGTGGATTGACTCGAGACAATCTCGCGCGTCAAACAGGATGGCATCTCGATAGTCTGTTTCATTGAAGCCGACGATTACGTCCTTGAGCAGACGACCGTAGAGCACGATGCCTCGCTCGCTAGTAATTTTTATATGGGCGGCCAAGTCAGGATCGGTCATCCCGGCTTGTATGGTCGCTATTTCCCCCGCTTTAAGCGCCGACTCGAAACGCGAACGCCAACCCTCGCTGTAGTGAAAATCAAATGGACTCGGGTGCCTCCAAGCTGTCAGGTCACCCACTGTGAGGACACTCAACTCAATCGGATAGGGCTCGTTCGATGACTCAAGACAGAGACGTGTCAGGCCCACCTTTGTTTCAGGCGTTAGCGGACGACTCGTGACAATCAGAAAATCAAGGTCGCTATGGTCCGGATGAAACCCTCCCATCGCGGCCGACCCATGCAAATAGAGGTGCTCAAGCGATGGGATCACACCGTCGACCCGCTCGATGAACGCCTCGACGACCGGACGGATGATGGCAGGCATCTCGGAGGATGCACCGCGACTCATTCGTCCGTCTCCTCATGGACGTATTGGATAACGGTCTCGGCCAGCTTCTCGGGCAGTCCCGCTTCTTTCAGCTGTTCGAGCGAGGCGAGTCGAATCTGTTTCATCGACCCGAAATGGCGGATCAACTGTTGACGCCGCTTTGGTCCGACGCCCGGGATGTCGTCAAGCACCGACTTCGTCATCTTCTTCGTTCGCAAACTACGGTGGAACGTGATGGCGAACCGGTGGACCTCGTCTTGCATACGTTGGAGCAAATAGAACGCGCTCGAGCGCGAGTTCAGTTCGATGACGCTGCCGCCTTCCCCGAACAACAGTTGGCTCGTCCGGTGACGGTCATCTTTTTTCAATGAGCCGACAGGCAAGTCGAGCCCGAACTCGTTCTGGAGGACGTCGAGGGCGGCGTTCAATTGCCCGATCCCGCCATCAATCAACAGCAGGTCCGGCAGACGCTTCTCTTCCGTCAACAGGCGACGGAACCGACGCCGGACGACTTCACGCATCGTCTCATAGTCGTCAGGCCCTTGGACGGTCCGAATCTTGTATTTCCGGTATTCCTTCTTGAGCGGCTTCCCATCCTCGAAGACGACGAGTGCCGAGACGGCGTCCGCCCCTTGGATGTTGGCGTTATCGATGATGTCGACGCGCGACAAGTTCGGGATGCCGATCGCCTCGCCGAGCTCACGCATGGCGAGAAGCGTCCGCTCTTCGTCACGGGCTAGCAACTCGAACTTCTCGTTCAAGGCGATGCTGGCGTTTTTCGTCGCCAAATCGAGCAGTTGCCGCTTCGCCCCACGTTTCGGTTGCATCACTTTCGTCCCGATCGCCTCGTTCAACAAATCGATCCGGACGATCTCAGGGACGAGCACTTCCTTCGGCAACACGTTCTGCTCGTAGAATTGGACGATGAAACTCTCGAGCTCCTCGGACGGTTCGCCGTGGAGAGGGAACAGCGACACGTCGCGCTCGATCATCTTGCCGCCCCGCATATAGAACACTTGGACGCACATCCAGCCTCGGTCGAGCGTATAGCCGAAGACGTCGCGCGCCGTCGGATCGGCCGTGATCATGTTCTGTTTGTTCATGATTGACTCGACGGCCCGGATTTGGTCACGGAGCTCAGCAGCACGTTCGAACTGCATGTCTTCGGCCGCTCGTCCCATGTCCACTTGGAGCTTGGCGAGCGTCTCACTCGTCTCCCCGTTCAGGAAGCGACGAATCTCTTGGACGATCTCTTTTTGCTCGTCCGTGTCGATGGCGAGCTCGCACGGTCCGAGGCACTGCCCGATGTGGTAATACAGACAGAGTTTGCGCGGCATCGGTTGGCACTTCCGGAGCGGGTACAGTTTATCGAGCAACCGCTTCGTCTCGTTGGCGGCGTAGGCGTTCGGATACGGGCCGAAATAGAAGCCGCCGTCCCGCTTCAGCTTCCGCGTCGTGAGCAGTCTCGGGTACGGTTCGTTCGTGATTTTGATGTACGGGTATGACTTGTCGTCTTTGAGACGGATGTTGTATTTCGGGTCATGCTTTTTGATGAGCGTCATCTCAAGCAGGAGTGCCTCGAGCTCGCTCGCCGTGACGATATATTCGAAGTCGCGAATCTCGGCGACGAGCCGCATCGTCTTGATGTCATGCGCCCCGGTGAAATAAGACCGGACCCGGTTCTTCAGATTTTTCGCTTTCCCGACATAGATGATCTCGCCGTACTCGTTCTTATGCAAGTAACAGCCAGGCTCGTCCGGGAGGAGCGCCAATTTATGTTTAATGTGGTCAGAATGACTCAAATTCAATCACCTCAGTTTAGGTTCCTTCCAGACGGGAAAAAATTGATGAAGTCTCAGAGGGAGGGTTTAGTTATGAAACGGTACGATGTCATCATCATCGGCAGCGGTTCGGCCGCGAGCCAAGCCGCTAACGTATTATGCGACGCCGGTAAACAAATTGCCATCGTCGAGAACTGGACGTTCGGCGGGACGTGCCCGCAGCGTGGATGTGACCCGAAAAAGATGCTCGCGGAAGGAGCAGAGCTCATCGCCCGTGCGGAACGGATGAAACCGCTCGGCGTTCACGGTGAGCTCTCGCTCGATTGGCACGCCTTTAAACGGCGCATCGACGAGTATCGTTTCGCCGTCCCGACGACGAAAATGCATCATTGGAAAGAGCACGACATCGACTTGTTCGAGGGGGAACCCCATTTCATCGACGAGGATTCGATTGTCATCGAGGGGCATGAGATCTCGGCGCATCAGTTTTTGATCGCGTCAGGCCTCATCCCACGGCCGCTCGATATTCCGGGTGATGACGCGGCCATCACGAGCGACGACGTCTTCGAACTCGAAGACTTACCGAAACACGTCAGCATCATCGGGGCCGGCTATATCGCCTTCGAGTTCGCCCATATCCTCCGCCGTTTCGGGTGTGAGGTGACCCTCCTCATCCGGTCGCGGGCGCTCAAGGCCTTCGACCGAAAAGTCGTCAAACGGCTCGTCGATGAGACGATTCGAATCGGGATCGATGTCCGCTACGGGATTGAGCCGGTCCGGATCGACGGGGACGTGCTGACGTTATCAGATGACTCTACCCTTGTAGGGCTCGTGCTTAACGCCACCGGGCGGATTCCGAGCATCGAACGACTCCGCCTGGATGCGGGCGGCATCGAGTCCGACCACGGCGGTGTCCTCGTCAATGAGTACTTGCAGACGACGAACCCGAATGTCTATGCCGCCGGAGACGTCGCCAAGAGCCGCAATCCGGCCCTTACCCCGTTCGCCGGCCAGGAAGGGCGCATCGCCGCTCTCAATCTACTGCGAAACAACACCCGTCCGTTGCCCGAGCGCCCTGCCCCGACCGTCGTCTTCACGACACCCCCGATCGCCAAGGTCGGGCTCACGGTCGATGAGGCGAAAGCACGGGACATCGACTACGAGTGTAAAGACAACGACTTGTCCCATTTCTTGACGTATGAGCGCATCAACGACACGACGGCCTTCTCCCGTATCTTACTCAGCAAGGACGGGCACGTGCTCGGCGCCCACTTGATCGGACAACACGCGCCGGAATTGATCAACTTGTTCTCGTTCATTATACAAAACAATATCACCCATCAACACGTCAAACACTTGGAGTTCGCCTATCCGACGTCCGCGTCCGACCTCAGCTATTTGATTTAGAAAATCGACCGCTATTTGGTGTATGGTTCCCAGGCTAACTAAAAAATGAAAGCTAGCCCTCCTATCATTTTCACAAGCAAAAAAGACTCGCCGCGGCGAGTCTTTTTGTCATTCCAATCCTTTATCCTTATCTTCTTTCAGCGCATCCTGAAGCGAGTCTTTCCAAAGCGGGACCCCTTTCGTGTGTGCCGCCCGGGCAATCAAATGTCCGCCGACGGGTGCCGTCAAGAGAACGAAGAACAACCCGAGTAAGAGACGCGCATCGAAAACACGTTGGTCGACCCATACGTGGAGCACGGCCGCGAATAAGACGAACATGACCCCGAGCGTCGCCGACTTCGATGCCGCGTGTGTACGCGAATAGATGTCAGGCAGACGGATGAGACCAATCGCCGCAACGACCGTGAAGAATACTCCAATCACCGTGAAAACGCCGGTTAGTATATCAAAGATCATTGTCGCGGTCATGATGGATGATGGCTCCTCTCTCTAGATATTTCGAGAACGCCACTGTCCCGATAAAAGCAAGGATACTGAGCAAGAGGATGACCTCAAAGAACATCGTCGTGTCGAGTAAAATCGACAATAGCGCAACGACTGAGATGAGAGCAATCCCGATCGAGTCGAGAGCGATGACGCGGTCTGGCGTCGTCGGCCCTTTGACGACTCGGTACAGCATGAACAACATCGCGATAACGAGGATGGCGAGTGAGATGTAGATTAAAATGTCTAACCAATGCATCAGTCCGTCGCCTCCTTAATCCCAGTTTCGAAGTTATCATAAATGTCTTGTTTGAGCGCCTCTTTATTCGGCATATGGAGCGCATGAATATAGAGGATCTTATTATCTTGTGACACTTGGACGACGAGTGTACCAGGTGTCAGCGAGATGAGCATCGATAACAAGCTAATCTTCCAGCCCGATGTAAGTGTCGTTTCATATCGGAAAATTCCCGGTTGAATCTCGAGTTTCGGGCTAAGGACGAGGCGCAACACCTCGAAGTTCGCCATGACGAGTTCGCGCGAGAAGACGAGCAATAATTTGAAAAGCTTAATCACGCGCGTGAAATAAAAGTTATTTCCGGATTCCCGGAAGAAGCGTCGCATCATGAAGATGACGAGTAAACCGAGCAAATACCCGATCAGAAAACCGTACGTCGTGAACGATCCCGTGAGGAACATCCAGATGAACGCCAAGAAAAAGTTGATTAATATTTGATAGGCCATCTCGTTGTCACTCCTTTAATACGGCATCGATATAAAGTTCGGGTTGCACGAGCGGTTCGATTGCCTGGGTAATATACGGATGCATCAATTCAGCACCGAATCCATATGCGACCGCCACAATCAACAATAAGCAAACCGGGACGAGCAAGCGGTTCGTGTACGGGATGAGTGGGCCATCATACGGCTTGCGCTCTTCTCCCCAGAATCCGTTCAAGAAAATCTTGATGACGGAGAATAAAACGAACAGGCTCGAAATGAGGACGAGAATCGGTCCGAACAAATCGCCTTCCCCGACCCCACCTTGAATAATGAGCAACTTTCCAAAGAATCCACTTAGTGGCGGAATTCCAGCGAGTGAAAGTGCCGCAATGAAGAACGCCCAACCAAAGAGCGGGAAACGAGTGATCAATCCACCCATATCCCTCAGTTGACCTGCACGGGTGATGCCAATCATCATTCCGACCAGCATGAACAGGACGGCTTTGATCATCATATCGTGAATCAAATAATAGAGCGCCCCTTCAAGCGACGTCTGTGTATTGATCGCGATTCCGTACAAGATGACCCCGACGGCAATCATGATGTTATAGATGATGATAAGTTTCACGTCATTGTAGGCGATTGCCCCAACCATCCCCGTGACAATCGTCAACACAGCAAGGACGATCAAGAACGTCTGCAAGAATGTGCCATTCACATCGAAGAGGAGCGTATACGTCCGAAGAATCGAGTAAACCCCGACTTTGGTCAGGAGTGCCCCGAACAACGCGAGAATCGGTGTCGGTGCGACAACGTACGATCCCGGTAACCAGTAATGGAGCGGCACAAGCGCGCCCTTCAAACCAAAGACGATGATGAACATAACCCCGATGACCGAGATGACGTTCGGATTGTCGACGAGTGGTATCTTTTGCGCCAGGTCCGCCAAGCTGAGCGTTCCGACGGCACCATAGAGATAAGCGACCGCCATGACGAACAGCGCCGAGGCAATGACGTTGACGAGCAAGTATTTAATCGACTCACGTAACTGGACACCTTTTCCGCCAAGGACGATCAATACGTATGACGAAACTAAGAACACTTCGAAGAAGACGAACAAGTTGAAAATATCCCCGGTCGTGAACGCACCGTTGACCCCAACGAGCAAGAACAGCATCGCCACGTACAAGTAGTTCTCTTCATACGCTGCCGAGAAGTAATGGACAGCGAACCAGACGATAAAGAATGTCAGTAGCGTAGATGTCGTGACGAGCAGTGCCGACAACATATCTGAGACGAGCGTAATCGAGAACGGCGCCGGCCAGTTCCCGAGGTTGAGGGTCAAAATCCCCTCGTTTGAGACCGTGTGCACCAAGAAGAGTGACACGATTAATGTAACAAAAATTGATCCAAGTGCCAGGCTACGCTGCAGACGCACGTTCTTTGGCAGGAACATCATGATGATCGCCGCAAGCGCCGGGATGACAATCGGAAACACAGGTAAGTTAATCATTCGATTCCGTTCCTTTCATTTCCTCCATATTATCCGTATTCAGCTCTTGGTAGGCGCGGTAAGCGAGAACCAAGAAGAATGCGGTCACCCCGAAACTGATGACGATCGCCGTCAAGACAAGCGCCTGCGGTAACGGGTCGGTATAGTCGGTCACCCCGTCGACAAGAACAGGTGCGGCGCCTGTCTTCAACCCTGCCATCGTCAAGACGAGCAAGTGGGCGGCGTGACTGAGCAGTGACGTGCCGATGATGATGCGTAACAAACTCTTTGAGAGAATCATATAGACTGCACACATCGTCAAGGCACCGATAATGATGCTAACGAAGATTTCCATTATTCACTCTCTCCAATCGTTTGAATGATTGTCATCGTGACACCGATGACGACGAAGTAGACGCCAAGGTCAAACGCAATCGCCGTATGGAGCGTCTCCTCGCCAAGTAACGGCAAGTTAAATTTATCATAGGCGTGCGTGAAGAACGGCAAGTCCAAGAAAACCGAGTGCATCGCCGTCAATATCGCAATGAGCGCCCCGAGCGCCGTCAAACGACGGTAGTCAAACGGCAATACTGTCGCCAGTGTCTTCGAGTCAAAGGCCAGCAACAACAACACGAGTGCAGCGGCCGTCATCAAGCCCCCGATAAACCCTCCTCCTGGAGAATAGTGTCCCGAGAAGAACAAGTGAATCGAAAAGATAATGATGATGAAGAAGATGATCACCGCGGCCGTCTGTAAAATGACGTCATTGACGCGCTTATTACTTTTTGGCTTCATGTCCATGTTCACCTTCTCCTTTCGTACGTTGTACCGTCGTTCTAAATTTGATCATCGTATAAATCCCAAGACCTGCGACCGCGAGGACGATAATCTCGAACAACGTATCAAAGCCACGGAAGTCGACAAGGACGACGTTGACCATGTTCTTCCCGGCTGCCAAATCATAGACGTTTTCTTTATAGTATTCCGAGATCGAGCTGAGCGACTTGTTCGACAATGTCATGAAACTAAGCATCATGACCGTGACGCCGACAAGGACAGACACGATGGCGTTACCAACTTTAAAGCGCATCCGCGCCTCTTTTTTGCTGATTTCCGGCATGTGATAGAAAACGAGCAGGAACAGTGCGACCGATACCGTCTCGATGACGAGCTGCGTGAGCGCGAGATCCGGCGCCTCGAAAAAGACGAAGAAGAGCGCGACGCTGTAGCCGACGACACCGAGCAGAATGATGGCCGGGAGACGTGAACGCATGAAAAGAATCGCGAACGCGCTCAACACAACCACTGCACCGAGTACGTATTCATACGGTGCGATCTCAGCCATCTCGCTGAACGAGAAGTTGAACAGGTCGTACCACCACATCGAGAACAATAACATGCCCGACATGAAGACAAAGATATAAATCAAATACGAGCGGATGAAGCCCGTCATGTAGTTGTCTTTAAAACGGTACGCCGCCTTATTCGACCAGACGAGTGATCCGTCATACATCCCATTTAGCGTCAAACGGTATGGAACACGGTTGTAAATCCCCATCCACTTGTTGAGGGTAAAGAACATGAGCGTCCCAAGGGCAACGATTCCAATCGTCATCAAGAGCTCAGGAGTGACCCCATGCCAGAAGTACAAATCGACTTCGACCGCTTGTCCGCCTTCGACGAGCGTCGGATAGATCGATTCGACCGCCGGACGGATGAGCGTGTTCGACAACACGTTCGGTACGAAACCGAGCACGACGACGAGGATGGCAAGGATTGCCGGTGGGATGAGCATCCCGATCGGTGCCTCGTGGGGCTGTTTAGGCAACTTATCGAACTGCGCTTTGCCCATGAACGTCCGTGTGAAAATGATCAAACTATAAATGAACGTGAACACACTCGCGATGAACGCGACGACCGGGATGAGTAACCCGATTGTGTCGAGCGCGAAGAAGTCCATTGAGAACACTTTCGTCGTCGCCTTCAAGAACATCTCTTTACTGAGGAAGCCGTTGAATGGCGGCAGACCAGCCATCGACAATGAACCGATGACAGCAATCGTGAACGTGATTGGCATGACGGTCATCAGGCCACCGAGTTTACGAATGTCACGCGTACCGGTCTCATGGTCGACAATCCCTACCATCATGAAGAGCGAACCTTTGAACGTCGCGTGGTTGATCAAGTGGAAAATCGCCGCAATCGTCGCGACCATAAAGATATTGTCATCCATGCCGTCATAATGAAGCGCCGCGGCACCGAGACCGAGTAGCGACATGATGAGACCAAGCTGACTGACGGTCGAATAGGCGAGAATCCCTTTCAAATCGGTCTGTTTGACCGCATTGAACGAGCCCCAGAATAACGTGAATGTCCCGAACGACACGATAATCCAAAGCCAAAGCGAAGACTCTTGGAACACCGGACTCATCCGTGCGACCAAATAGAGCCCCGCCTTGACCATCGTCGCCGAGTGCAGATAAGCACTAACCGGCGTCGGTGCTTCCATCGCATCCGGTAACCAGATGTGGAATGGGAACTGCGCCGATTTCGTGAACGCCCCAAGCAAGATGAGAATCATCGCGGGGATAAAGAACGGACTATCAACGATCACCGTTTGGTTCGCAATCATATCCCGAATACTGAACGAACCGACCATCGACTCGAGTAGGACAATCCCTCCAAGCATCGATAAACCACCAAACACGGTGATGAGCATCGACTTTTGCGCCCCGTAACGGGAGCGCTCTTTTTCATACCAGTAGCCGATCAGGAGGAAAGACGAAATTGATGTCAATTCCCAGAACATGTACATGACGACCATATTGTCGGACAGAACGACCCCGAGCATCGCTCCCATGAAGAGGAGCAAGTACACGTAAAAATGGCCGAGTGACTCTTTGTCTTTATTCAAGTAATAAATTGAATACAAGACGACAAGCGCCCCAATCCCCGTGATGAGGAGTGCAAATAAAAGACCAAGCCCGTCAACATACGCCGTGAAGTTGATGCCGAGCGAAGGCATCCATCGTACCGTTTCGGTTACGACCCCTCCGTCACTCGTGATGCCGATAAAACGGAAAAAATACGCGAACAAAAGTGCTGGGACGACCAACACAAACCAGCCCGTATGTATTCGTTTCACTGCCCGAAACAGAAACGGGATAAACGGTGCCGCAAGAAGCGGCAATAAAATTGCGAGATGTAACACCGACAAGAAAATTCCTCCTTCGAACAGAGTCGTACAAGTGATGTAGCAGAGTGATCCTAAAAGTAGGTTCATCTGACTACATCACGTCTCTACCTGAGTATAACGCAACTTTTCCGTTCTTAGCCATGAATAAAACTTCCCTGTTTCTTCACACTTCTCAATCGTTTTGAAACTGTTAAATATGAAAGAACACGTCGGAAAATGTAAAAAAAATCTCATGATTCGATTTAGGAAAGGATATAAAAAAACAACCGACGGGAGACCCGATCGGCTGTTTTGGGCATTATTGTGCTGTCGCGATGAACTCTTTGAGTGCTTCTTTTGGTTGGAAGCCCATTGTTTTCGAGACAGGTTGTCCGTCTTTGAACATCATGAGTGTCGGGATACTTTGGATTTGGAAAGCGCCCGCTACTTCTGGGTTCTCGTCAACGTCGAGTTTCACGATTTGGACTTGGTCGCCCATCTCTTGGTCAAGCTCTTCGAGTACCGGTGCGATCATGCGGCACGGTCCACACCAAGCTGCCCAGAAATCGACGAGGACGACGCCCTCTTTTACTTCTTGTTCGAACGTTTGAGTCGTTGCGTGTTTAATAGCCATTTGGTAAATACCTCCCCAGTAAGATGTGAGAGCCGATTAAGGACTCTCATGCATTTCATGTTCAGAGTATACCACGGAGGGTACGTTTCCCCAAACGTTCTGCATATCAGCTATTGACGAGGTGTTTGCGGAACTCTTCTGTTAACAGTGGGACGACGTCGAACAAGTCGCCGACGATGCCGTAGTCGGCCACGGTGAAGATGTTCGCTTCCGGATCTTTGTTTATGGCGACGATGACTTTGGCGTTGCTCATCCCGGCCAAGTGTTGAATCGCACCTGAGATACCGCAGGCGATATACAGGTCCGGCGTGACGACTTTGCCGGTCTGTCCGATTTGGAGCGCATAATCACAGTAGTCGGCGTCACACGCTCCACGTGAAGCACCGACAGCCCCGCCGAGCAGTTCCGCGAGCTCTTCGAGCGGCTTGAAGCCGTCCTCGCTCTTGACGCCACGGCCACCGGCGACGATGACTTTCGCTTCCGTCAAATCGACTTTCCCTGTCGCCTTGCGGACGACTTCTTTGACGATCATGGCGAGGTCCTTCAGCTCCACGCTAGGTGTCTCGACCGTTACGCTCGCCCCGGCAGTGCGTGGGAGTGCGTCAATGTTGTTCGGGCGGATCGTGAAGAACATGACCGAGTCTTTGAACTTCACTTTCTCGAACGCCTTCCCTGAATAGATCGGGCGAACGAACTCGGCGTCTTTGCCAGATCCTTCGATCGAGACGACGTCACTGATGAGACCGGCGTCCAGACGCGCCGCGAGTTTCGGGGCGATATCTTTCCCGAGCGCCGTATGACCTAGCACGATCATGTCCGGTGACTCCTGGTCGATGACTTGGCGGAGCACTTGCCCGTAACCGTCCGGCGTGTAGTGCTTGAGACGCTCGTCTTCGATGACGAGGACGCGGCCCGCGCCGTATTCCCCGAGTTCATTGGCGAGTGCTTTGACGTCATCCCCGATGACGACCGCCGTCACATCGTCCGTCAATTGCTTCGCCGCGGCGATGGCTTCGAATGATACGTTCCGTAACGCGCCTTCACGCGCTTCTGCGAGTACTAAAGCTTTCATCTATGTGTCCCCCTTAAATGACTTTTGCTTCCGTGCGAAGTAATTGAACGAGTTCGCTCACTTGTGACGACGTATCCCCTTCGAGGATGCGTCCCGCTTTCTTCTCTTCCGGCATAAACCGTTCGATCGTCTCAATCTTCGCTTCGATCTCATCTTCGTCGAGGTCGATGTCCGACAGTTCGAGTTCTTCGAGCGGTTTCTTCTTCGCCTTCATGATGCCTGGCAGGCTCGGGTAACGCGGTTCGTTCAGTCCTTGCTGCGCTGTCACGAGGAGCGGGAGCGCCACTTCGATCACTTCGGTATCCCCTTCGACGTCACGTGTGACCGTCGCCGTCGTTCCGTCGATGTCGAGCTTCGTGATTGTCGTCACGTAGTTCATGTCCAACAGTTCCGCGACACGTGGTGCGACTTGGCCGCTGCCGCCGTCGATGGCGACGTTCCCGGCGAAGATGAGGTCCGGTGCTTGTTCTTTCAAGTATGTGGCGAGCACTTTCGAGATCGTCACATGGTCGGCGTCCTCGACGTCATCCTCGATCGAGATGCGGACCGCTTTGTCCGCACCCATCGCGAGCGCCGTACGGAGTTCTTTGTCCGCGTCTTCCGGTCCGACCGTCACGACCGTGACTTCTCCCCCGAGATCGTCACGCTTGCGAATGGCCTCCTCGACCGCATACTCATCGTACGGGTTGATGATGAACTCAGCGCCGTCTTCTTGAATTTCCCCATTCTCGAGCTGAATCGCTTCTTCTGTATCGAACGTACGCTTCAGCAATACAAAAATATTCATCGTAGTTCCCCCTTATAAGTTGTTCGCACCATCATTCATGAATCAGCGTTCATTTTTTGAGCTAGCGAGAGGGCTTACGGTTAAGCAAGCCCTTTTTTTAACATATGGTGTACTTTCGGTAGCGTCGACATCAAATCATATTTGAAGCCGCTCGCCATCCAGCTCGTGACCACTTCATCGATCGTACCGAAAATCATCTGCCGGGCGAGACGATAGTCGAGTTCTTGGTCGAACTCGCCGGTGTCGACCCCGTGCTGCACGACCGCGTCAATCAAGTTCAAGTACGGCTTCAACACTTCGCTAATTTTTTGACGAAGTGCCAAATTCGACTGTCGGAGCTCGATTTGTGTCACGACGGCGAGGTCGTAATCGGCCGACAGTTGTTTGAGATGCGACTCGATCAATTGATACAGTTTGTCGCCGGCCGTCGTCTCCTGCTCGATTTGTTGCTTCGAGTAGTCGATGAACAAGCCCATCTTCGTTTGGAACAATTCGATCAACAGATGTTCCTTGTTTTTGAAGTACAAGTAAATCGTCCCGTCGGCGACACCCGCCTCTTTGGCGATGGCTGTCACCTTTGCACCGTGATAGCCATGATTCGCAATCACTTTCACTGCCGCATCGATAATGCGGTCACTTTTTGATCCATTCTTTGTCATAAACACCCAAGCTCCTTACCGCTGCATAAAAATGAATGATGGTTCATTCATTTATTATTCTATCATGTGACACGGTTGTGTCAACTGCTTTGTTTCACTTGTTTCGCCTTCTCTTCATCGACGAGGACGCGACGTAAAATCTTACCGACGAACGTCTTCGGCAACTCGTCACGGAACTCGTACAGCTTCGGCACTTTATACGCCGCAAGCTTCTCGCGACAGTGTTTGTCGAGCTCTTCTTCCGTCACGCTGGCACCGTCGCGCAACACGATGAACGCCTTGACCGTCTCACCGCGATACGGGTCCGGGACGCCGATACAGACCGCTTCCTTGACGGCCGTATGCTCATAGAGCACTTCTTCGATCTCACGCGGATAGACGTTGAAGCCCCCGGCGATGATCATATCCTTCTTCCGGTCGACGATATAGAAGAACCCGTCCTCGCCCATATAGCCGAGGTCACCGGTCGCGAGCCATCCGTCTTTCAAGACAGCGGCCGTCTCTTCCGGCTTCTGCCAGTACCCTTTCATGACTTGCGGACCGTGAAGCATGATTTCCCCGATTTCGCCGATATCAGCCACCGTCTCTCCGTCTGCCTTTACAATTTTAGCAGAAGTGTCCGACAACGGCACCCCAATCGAGCCGACAATCCGTTTATCCCACAGGAAGTTCGCGTGCGTGACCGGTGACGTCTCCGATAAACCGTACCCTTCGACGATGCGACCGCCTGTGATGCTCTCGAACTGTTCCTGCACTTCGACAGGTAGTGGTGCCGATCCAGAGATACACGCCTCGATCGACGACAAGTCATATTTCTTCAGTTTCGGGTCGTTCAAGATTCCGACATACATCGTCGGGGCGCCCGGGAAGAAGTGCGGCTTCTTCTTGTTGATCGTCTTCAAGACGTCGGTGACATCAAAGCGCGGGACGAGGACGAGCTCGTATCCGTTCGCCATCCCGAAGTTCAGACAGCACGACATGCCATAAATGTGGAAGAACGGCACGACGCACAAGACACGCTTCTCATCACCGCGATTATATTTATAGAAGAAGTTCGAAATTTGGTCGACGTTCGCCGTCAAGTTGAAGTGGGTCAACATGACGCCTTTCGGCAGCCCCGTCGTCCCGCCCGTATACTGCAGGACCGCGACGTCTTCTTTCGGGTCGACCTCGATTGGTGTGATCGGACCGAAGTTCTTATAGTCTTTGAGCGCGACCGAGCCCGTCGTATCGATGACGATATTGTTCTCGCGCTTCACTTTGATCGGATACAGCTTGTTCTTCGGGAATGGCAGATAGTCGGCGATGCTCGTCGTGATGATCGTCTTGACGTCCGTCTTCTGTTTCACGCGAAGCGATTTCGGATAGAGGAGGTCGAGCGTGATGATGATACTCGCGCCGGAGTCCGTGATCAAGTTTTCAAGCTCATGCTCGGTATAGAGCGGATTCGTCTGGACGACCGTCCCACCGGCATAAAGGACCGCATAGAACGAGATGACGAATTGCGGACAGTTCGGGAGCATCAGACTGACGCGGTCCCCTTTTTGCAATCCTTTCGATTGAAGCATCGTCGCGAGCCGTTTCGCCGCGTCATCGACTTCGGCGAACGTCAACGTTTTGCCGATAAAGGAGACGGCGGTCCGGTCCGGGTAATCGGTAGCGGCACGAGATAGCGCCTCATAGAGCGGCTTCACCTCATAATCAATCGTTTTTGGCATGTCAGCTGGATAATCTTGCAACCACGGTTTGTTCATCGCTTTTCCTCCTTGGAATGAATAGTCATTCAGTTAACTCTATTATAATGCCAAGAAAACGCTTTCATCTACCCTTTACCCGATAATTTTCAGAAAATATCGAAAAAACGTGTGCGGATGTAAGTTTCCGCACACGTTCAGATTCTCTTGAAATAGGCTTCGGTCTGCTCTTGGTTGCTGATTTTCTCGTCCAAATGATCATTCAAATCTTTTTCCCACTTGATCGTCGAGAAATCGATGTCGAGCCACGCCTCCATCTCTGGACGCGAGAACGAATACGTACGGTTCGGGAAAGCGAAGCGGACAATCTCGGTGTTTTGGACGAGCGTGAAATACGTCGCCGCGTTGCGAATCGCGAGCCGCTCCTGCTCGATCCGTTCAATCTCAGGGTCACTGTACCGAATCGTCAGGCCGTACGGACGTTTTTTCGTCTGGAGCTCGATCGACTTGTAGCAGTCGTGCATCGGCAACGTCTGGGCGATGCCGGCGACGGCGCTATTGTCCCCGACGTAAGACCCTTTGTATTGGAAAGCGTTCGATCGTTCGGTGTCCCCGCATCCAGCGAGCACGATGAGCAAGACGACGAGCAGACTGAGCCGTTTCATGAGAATCCTCCTATCAAGATTTTAGTTTCAAGTTCAAGCGATAGAGCAGGCGTTTCGCAAGTAAATGAGCGAGGAAACCGCCAATGACAAAGCCGACAACGTAAAGGATGCTGTTCGTCGGGTACGAGAGGTTGGCCAGAATGATTCCGCCGAGCATGGCGAAACAGACGACCATGATCACGTGGACGAGCCAAAGCCAGTTCGTGAACATAAAGAAGCGGCCATTGTTCTCTTGTGGGGCCCGGTTGAACATCCATAAGCCGAGTCCGAACGAGAGGACGATAAAGCTGAGGGCGCTAATCATCGCCACCGTCATAAAGTTCTCCCACACCGTGTTGTCCGTGAACATGTTGAACGTATCGACGTTAAATAGGTTCGCGAGCGGTGAAATCACTCGCAAGAATACACTTTCGATGGCCCGTTCGAACAGTTCATAGACACCAGATGTATTTTGCGTGACCGAGAAAATCGACCCTTGAATCAACAGTAAGATGCCGACTGGGAACAATAAGGCGACGACCGACCAGAGCACTTGCGAGACGGCCTCCCCGCCGAATGACCCCATCCATAACGCCAATGAGAAGACGGCAATGCCGGTCAACAACATGAAGCCGACGAGCCCAGCGACTTTCAATCCGTGTCCTTCCATCAAAAACGAATAGCGTGATGAATGGATGATCCAAAGCATGAGCGGTCCGCCAAGGAGAGACGAGACGATGATCCCGCTCGTCCCAATCAACCACTTCGATATGTATAGCTGGTTGCGGTTGAACGGGAGCGACATCGCAAAGTCAGACATTTGGCTATTACGTTCACTTCCAATCAAGACGGATGCCATCAAGAAGCCAAAGATAATATAGAGGAAGATGACGCCACCATACGGGATCAGTGTCTGTAAGTCACCAATAAAGTAGCTGTACTCCGGGCTGAACAACTCTTCAACTGACGGATTCGTTACATTGTCGCCATACCATTCGGCAAACTCCTCGGGATTCGCTTGAATTTCTCGAACTTGTTCATCGAATGATTGCATCTGCGTCCATACTGGAAGCGTGTAGGCGACAATCCCAAGGAAGACGAGCAACATCCATAACAACGACACTTGTTTCCAGTCTTTCTTTAACAACACTTTAAAAGACACTTGCCTCACCTCCTAATTGGACCCGGAAGATGTCTTCAAGCGACATCGGAATCTCTTCGACGAGCATCGGGTCATGCGCATCGACGAACGTATCAAGTTCTTTCGTCCGTTCTTTCGCCATGAACAAGGCGACCCGCCCTGTGACGTTGATGATTTCGATATCTTTCCGTTCGAGCAGTTCGACCGGCACTTGATCGTTGAAGACGACTTGCAGTTTGACGCTCGTCTCACGTGCCTCTTCGAGCGACATAATCGCCTTGACGCGCCCCTTCTCGATCATGATGATGCGGTCGGCGATTCGTTCGAGCTCGTGCAACTGGTGGCTCGAGACGATGATTGAACAATTGCGTGCCTCGACTTGGGCGATCATCAGTTTCAAGACGTCCGACTTGGCGACGACGTCGAGTCCGTCCGTCGGTTCATCGAGCAGATAGTATTTCGCTTGGACGGCGAACGCGAGTGACAGTGTCACCATCGCCTTCTGTCCTTTCGAGAGTTGACGAATCTTCTTGTTGTCGATGTTATAACGAGTGAGCGTCTCTCTGAAGGTTGACCGGTTGAACGTCGGGTAAATCGATTCGTAAAGTGCGGCCGCCTCGTTGACTGTATAATGTTTGAGCGCGTCGGCCGAATCTGGCACGAAGATGACGTCACGTTTCAATTCTGACTTCTCAAAAATACTCGATGGACCGTAACGGACGTCGCCCATGTCTGGTCGGATAATCCCGACCATCGTTCGGAGCAGCGTCGTTTTCCCGGCGCCGTTCCGTCCGACGAGGGCGATGATTTCCCCGGCGCCGACGGTGAAGTCGATGCCGTCTAAGACGCGCTGTCGATCGATCGTCTTACTCAGTTGCTGGACTGTCAGCATGGTTCTCCCCTACTTTCTTATACTCTGTCTCAAATAGCGTCAGCGCTTCGGTGAGCGCGATGTTCGCGTAATGGCAATCGATGGCGAGCTTCTTGATCGCCTCAAGAATCGGTGCGCGCGGCGAGTCCTGGTCAATCCAGTCCTTGGAGACGAATGTCCCTCTCCCGCGATGCATCTCGAGCAAGCCGAGTCGCTCAAGTTCCTGATACGCCTTACTGACCGTGTTCGGATTGATGACGAGGTCGGTCGCGAGTTCTCGCACGGACATGACCTTGTCGCCTGGCCGTAAAATCCCGCGGATGACGAGCGCCTTCGTCTGATTTACGATTTGTTCATACAAAGGTTCCGCGCTTTTCATATCAATTTTATATAACATGGGTCACACCCTCTCTTGTGTACGTGGTATAAGTGTATTATATGTATTAGTACACGTAAATACAATAGTTCTTAAAGGGCACTTTCAGTTTACAGGGAATTGGGAATAAATTGAATACGACTTTGGACTGAGACGCGCGTCGTGTTTTTCAGGTACATTGGACGAGAGGTGAACCGAAAATGAAGAAAAGATTATTGATTGGGGTCGTCGGCTTGCTCGTCGCCGGATCGATGTTCGGAAGAAACGAAGCGACGGAACGTTATACGGACTACATTGATGACACGTACGGGGAACGTGTCGATGTCGACGTGTCACAAGACTGGAAACTGACTGGGTACAAGGCGACGTTCGAGCTCGAAAGGCAGCCGCTTCGCGGGACGTATTCCGCATGGACGTATGGTGACGGTACAATCCATGACGACGTGATGCCGACGTACTGGGTGAAAGAGGCAGAGACGACGCTACACGACCGGCTCGTCACGGCGAACGTCTTATCACGTACAGAAACGGTCCGGGCGAACGTGCCTGTGGACGCCGTCCGCATGCGAGACGTAAACAGACGACAACCGACGTCCGTCTTCGAGTTGAATCCAGAAACGTTTTTAGATGTCTCTGTCATGTTGCACGAAGCATGGAACGACACCGTCGCTCAGAAGCAACGCGTCCTCGACATCATCCGCCTACTCGAGGACGACGTCACGTCGATTCATTTCTCGTTCGATGGGACACCGAATGAAGATGACGACTTCACCGAGCGCTACTTGAACGTGTCACGTACGTCTCAATCCGGCGATCCGTCGTTCGATTCGCTCCAGACGATTGACGACTTGAATCGCCATGATCGCCTGTATGGCTTCGACGAGACGACGT
The DNA here is from genome assembly GCF_024362205.1 of Exiguobacterium aurantiacum. Taxonomy (GTDB): domain Bacteria; phylum Bacillota; class Bacilli; order Exiguobacteriales; family Exiguobacteriaceae; genus Exiguobacterium; species Exiguobacterium aurantiacum_B. Next base: position 2,153,328 of record NZ_CP101462.1, read on the forward strand.
TCATCACCGAGTATCGGTTTGACGGAACAGAATATGAAGACTGATCACCATTCGCACGAGCGGATGGTTTATTTGTGAGCATTCTCCTTTACAGCACGGCGTGAATGTTTTACATTTGACTAGTCAACAATTGACTTATCAAATGAGAGGGGTGAGACACCACAGATGGAATTACGAGATATCAGCCGACTGCTATACCAAATCAAACTGGCGGACCAACGCGTCGCAACCTCGTTCGAGAAAGAGACGGGCTTCAGCCTGACCCGCTACGAGATGCTCATGATCGTGCATGACAAGGGCGTCTGTTCGCAAAGCGAGATTCAGCAGGCGATGAAAATCGACAATGCGGCCATCACCCGCCATTTGAAGATCCTTGAAGAAAAAGGCTACGTCCGCCGGGAACGGAACACTGCGAACCATCGTGAAGTGTTCGTCCATTTGACCGACGAAGCCAAGCATGACTTGACGAGCTGTGAACAAGACCACGACCGCGGCAAGCACTTGATCACGAAAGTGCTGTCCGAGTCAGAAATCAATCAGCTGTCTAGTCTGCTGCAAAAGCTTAACCAACTATAACAAGAGAGAAAGAGGTAATATCCATGGCAACTACATTCGAAAATAACACATTCACAGACGTGATGCTCGGTCGTAAATCGATCCGCGTCTACGACGAGAACGTTAAAATCTCACAACTTGAAATGCTTCAAATGATCGAGGAAGCGACAACGGCTCCTTCTTCAGTCAACATGCAACCGTGGCGCTTCGTCGTCGTCGAAAGCCCAGAGGCGAAAGAGACGCTCAAGCCACTCATCCGCTTCAACGTCCGTCAAAACGACACGTCGGCTGCGATGGTCCTCATCTTCGGCGATATGGAATGCTACGAGCTCGGTGAAGAGATCTACGACCAAGCTGTCGCAGAAGGCAAAATGCCACAAGAAGTACGCGACCAACAGCTCGGCGCCATCCTTCCGTACTACAAGAACTTGTCGACACAAGAGATGAACGACATCGTCAAAATCGACTCGAGTCTCGCTGCGATGCAATTCATGCTCGTCGCCCGTGCTCACGGTTACGACACGAACCCAATCGGTGGTTTCGAGAAAGACCAACTCGCGGAAGCGTTCGGTTTAGATAAAGACCGTTACGTGCCGGTCATGATCCTCTCGGTCGGTAAAGCTGCAGAAGAAGGCTACCAATCGGTACGTCTCGACGCTGAAAAAATCACATCATTCAAATAATCGGAGGACACCCACATGATCTTAATCAACGCTATTTTCGACGTGAAAGAAACGGAATTTGAAAACTTCTTGGCGGACATCAACAAGCTCATCGACTCGTCGAAACAAGAAGCCGGTTGCTTGAGCTATGAGCTGTTCCAATCGACGACTTCAGAGAACCGCTTCGTCATGATCGAGAACTGGGCCGACCAAGCGGCCGTCGAGCAACACAACCAAAACCCGGACCTCATCGCGTTCGCCCAAAACGTAGGCAATTACGTGACGGCGAAGCCGGTGCTCCATGTGACGGAAGTCGCGACGGCCAACTAACATGTCCGGACTCACCCTCGTCCTCGGAACGCTCGTCGCACTCGAGTTCTTCTACATCCTGTATTTAGAGACGTTCGCCACTCGTTCAAAAACGACGGCCCGTGTCTTCAACATGACGGAACAAGAGCTCGCGCGTGATTCCGTGTCGGTGCTGTTCAAGAATCAAGGTGTCTATAACGGATTGATCGGCGTCGGCTTGCTGTACGGGCTGTTCGTCAGCCAGTCAATCGAGATCGTCACGATGCTCCTCATCTATATCGTGCTCGTCGCGTTGTACGGCAGTATCACGAGCAATAAAAAAATCATCCTCACGCAAGGCGGATTGGCGATTTTGACGCTATTGTCCATGTTGTGGTGAGCTGAAAGCGGTCGACTTCGTGTCGGCCGTTTTTTTGTAGGCGGCGTGCGCTATACTGAAAAGTGAGGTGATGTTCGATGACATACACATGCCCTTGTTGCGGCTATCAAACACTTAACGAAGAACCACCCGGCACGTATGACATTTGCGGCATCTGTTTCTGGGAAGACGACGGCGTTCAGTTCAGCGATCCAGATTATGAGGGTGGTGCCAATACAGTGTCGCTCCGGCAAGCGCAACAGAACTACATTCATTTTGGCGCATGCGATCGAGGCTCGCTCAAATTTGTTCGGACTCCGAACTAGCACGACATCAAAGACCCAAAGTGGCGGCCGTTAACAAAAAAATAAACATACAAAAACCGCTTCTACGCATTTGTAGAAACGGTTGTTTGATTATATACCGAGAATCGCGAACGAGACTCCGACGACTCCGATGAGCGCCATCGCGTAAACGGGTACGCGCGGCATCTCACCGTTGTTATCGAGCGCCTTCCCGAACATGTAGAACACGAGCGGGTGAACGAGGAACGGCATCGAGAAGATGAGCGGGATGAGAAGCGACGCTTCTGTCCCGAACATGCCGCCCTGCACGGCTGCGAAGAGGCCGAAGTGCGAGATGGCTGACGATTGAGCCATCGTCGTATAGTCGAACGCGATCGTGCTGAACGTGAGAAGGACGAGTCCACCGAAAACTGCCATCATCTGCCAGCCGAACGAGAACTGCATGAGCGCCTTCACTTCTTTGAAGTCTTCTCCGTTGGCACCGCGCAAGTTTTTAAGCGCGAGCGCCGTGAGCACGAGACCGACCAAGACGATGATTGCCGTCGGCCAGATCCAGAGCGCCCCGTTGTCGGCACTGACTGCCAAAATCGAGAACACGAAGATGTGACCGAAGAACGGGATGTTAATCATGATCGGGGCCCGTTTCGCGGCCACTTGACCGAAGTCACCGGCCGTACATGCGCCTGTGAGACCACTGTGCGAGAGCGAGCCGGCCATACCTGGTGCGAGGTTGCGGATATGTCCTGTGCGGGCGAACCACATAAGGAGCGCAATCCCACCGAACATCCAGAACAATTGACCGAAGAAACCGTACACGAGAATCGAGTTCATGCCTTCGATGGCGAACGCATCACCGATTCGCGAGCCACCGACCATGAAGTTGGCGGCCAAGACGACCGGGATCCCGGCGAACAGAAGCGCACGGACGGTCGGTCCATACGTCCAGTTGTGGAAGATGGCACCGAGTGCTGACGAAAGCAACATGGCGAAGAAGATCTGCGGAAGTGCGATAATCGGTTGAACCGCCACGGCGATGCCGTACGACACGAACAAGATGACGAGCATTAAGACTGTCTCGATGACGCCTTTACGCATGTATACCTTCTTATCGTCGATTTGTGCCTTGTGGTCGATCAAAAGGAACGACGCCGCGAGACCGATCAACGCGAGGATCGGGTAGTAGAGCATGATGCCCTCTGCCGCGCCCGGTTGAATCATCATGCGAAAGAACCCTTCGAGACCGACGAGCAAGAAGAATGAACGGAGGATGAAGATGAACTGTGTCCGTCCTGTCCCGAGGAACATCTCTTCTTTCGATGGCACGACGATGTCTTTCACGTCGAGCTCTTGCTTGCTTAAAATCTTGCGAAGTTCTTGTCCACCGACGAAGAACGATACGACGAGCGCGATGATCGTCGTCCGTGATAAGAAATCGACGAGCGGGAACTCAGGGAGACCCGGTGTCGCGATACCCATCTCGACCATGGCGAAGCCAAGTCCAAGACCGAAGATGACGATGACGAGGATTGGCGAGAATCGTGAACCGGCCACGACCATCCGCGATAAAATGACCATCGGGATGACGAAGGCCATGAGCAACCAGAATTGGTTGAGTAATTGTACTTGCGATAATTGCTGAACGATTTCCATGGATAAACCCCTTATACATTTTTTCACACTGTGTCGAAGTTTACAGGATTGAACATTCTGTGACAAGGGGGTGTGACGTATTGTAAACTTTGAAAGCGGAACCAACTAAAATGGTTCCGCTTTCGGTTAATTATTCGGTTGGCGCAGACCCCAGATGCCTTTATTTCCCGTGGAATAAAACAAGTCTTCTTTCCCCGCGAAGCTGGCCGAGTCGCTCGAATGGGCCCGAATCTGTTTATTGACGTGTGCCTTCCAATCTTTATAGCGATCGAGCTCGAGTTGATAGTACGACCGTTCAATGTAGTCATAGATTTCTTTAAGTGACGCCGTCCCGCCGTGATGCTGGAGGGCGAATTGGATTTTGCGAAGTAGTGCGCGTTTCAAATTATCCCTCACCTTTCACTAAATACTTCTAAGTACTCTTCAAACTTTTGTTCCACTGCTTTAATAATTCTATCATGAGCAGCTTCACCTTCAATACGGTACTCTTCCCTCACATAAAACATATCATCAATTAATTCAAAGAGTGGAGAAATATTGCTTACTCTAGTAGAAGTTGTTGATAGATATTTTAATGGCAGTGTTCTTAAATGTCGTTCCATGTTTGCTTGTGAAAAATTCGTTGTAAAATCCGCACTTATATTTTTAAGGGTATAAGAGCGGAGTTGCTCGTTCACCAAATCATAATAAGGTTTTGCGAGTTCAGTTATCGAAATTGGCGCATACCAATCTCGAGAACCTCGCTCTAACATTATTTTCAGTACGTTCATTTTGTAAGGTCCCTGTCTATCGAACTCATCTATGTACTGAATTAACTGCTTAAGCCGATCTTCCATAATTACGCCACCCTCATTCTGAAGCTTTACGACTGAAGTAGTGATGCAGCCGCACTTCAACGATTTGACTGACCCATTCGTAAACCAAAGGATGAGCAAATGCTTCATTATGCTCGATATGTAATGACTCCTCAGATACGAAGAACGGTCCTTTAGCTATTTTATCAAATGGCATCCGCAACAGTAACTTTTCAATCTTTTGCTGATGGAACGGGGATTGGAAGTCTTTCGTCTGTCCGTCAATCTGCTGACGATATGGGAATTCATTGATGAACTCATAGAATGGACGAGCCGCCTCGCTCGCTGAGATTGGTTGAAGCCATCCCGCGACCCCACGACTTAACATGATTGATAACACAATCATCTTATAGCTCTTCGTCATGTCTGTGTATTCTACTTCAAGCAACAGCGACTTCGCCTCTTCAAACAGGTGACTCTCTTCATCATCCAGCTCCCCCACCCGATTTAGGAACCCGTAATACCCTCCGTCTTTCTTCCATTCAGAACGATAGGCATCGATTGAGTATTCACCTCGCTGGATCAACTCCAGGTAACTCGGACGTCTTCCAAATTCTTCTTTCACCATGAAGTAGTTACGCTCCAACTGTTGCCGGCGTGTCGAAGAATGGGTGACCATTCGCTTCAACAAATCGATGGCGTGCAAATCGAATTCAATCGTGCATCTACTTGGTAAATCGATTTTTCTAGGAAGAGCTTTTACAATCGGTTGTCGCTTCGTCGTCAATAGCGCCAACTTTTTATCGATGTTCTTATAGTTCCCAATCAAATCGATGATGGTGCAGTGCGTCTTTCCCCTCAATAGACGTAATCCACGACCAATTTGTTGCGTGAAGACAGTCAACGATTCAGTCGGGCGGCAAAACAATAACGTATCGATTTCAGGGATATCGACACCTTCATTAAATAAGTTGACCGCGAAGATAATATCGAGATGACCTTGCTTCAATTGACACATCACATCGGTACGGTCATATTCGGTCTGGCTATGTAACGCGACAGCTTGCACACCTTGCAGACGGAAATAGTCGGCCAAATATTCAGCCTGAGTGACTGATGAACAGAATCCAAGCGCTCTGGTCTGGTGATGCATCCGCCAGGCATCAAAGATTTTTTGAGCGACACTTTCCTTCAACTGCTCCGCCAACAGTTCGTCTTGATCATAGCGACGACCATTGATCAATCGAATCTGCGAATAATCGATCTCATCATAAATCCCAACGTAATGGAACGGTGTCAAATACGACTCTTCAATCGCTTCAGTGAAGTGCATCTGATACGCGACATTGTCATCACACAAGGCGTAGACGTCGCCCCCGTCCAATCGATCGGGCGTTGCCGTTAATCCGAGCAAGAATTTCGGCTCGAAGTAATCAAGGACACGCCGATAGGATGGCGCAGCCGAATGGTGGAATTCGTCGACGACAATCAAATCGAACTGATCTGGTGTGAACTGTTGCATCCGATGTTTCGAGGCCAATGTTTGAATCGAAGCGAATAATACGTCGGCTGATTTCTCATCTCTCGAGTCACCTCCGAGCAATAATCCCGTCTTCCATTCGCTCGAGACTTTCTTATAGGATGCCTCAGCTTGAAGCAGAATTTCTTTTTGGTGGGCAATGAAGAGCACTCGTTTGAACTGGCGGGCGAAGAAGGCGCTCAAGTACGTCTTTCCTAGTCCGGTAGCGAGCACGAGCATCGCTTTGCGTCTGCCTTCGTCCATCGTCTCGCGTAACGCCTTCAAAGCAGCGTCTTGTACGGTGTTCGGTGTGATCGTATCGTCCTCGATATAGACAGGTGGTGGTTCCGCAATCAGTTCCGCTTCCTTGATGCGCTGTTGCTTCGCTTCATATTCTTCACGATAAGGCTGCAACGAGACGATGTTCATGATTTGGGCATAGTCGCTATAAAAGAGCTCATGAAACGCATCGACTGACTGTTCAAACACGTCCTCCGAGATGCTCGCCGGTATCTCGACGTTCCATTCGACGCCTCGATTTAAGGCGCTATGCGACAGATTGGAAGAACCGACAAAGAACGTCCCTCCATCTTGTGTGCGGAACAAATATGCCTTTGGGTGGAACGACTGGCCTTTCGATCGATAGAGCCGTAGCTCTACTCCTTGAATGTTCATTAGCATCTCAAGCGCGTCTGGGTTCGTCAAATAGAGGTAATCCCCAATCAGAATGCGGACTTGTGCACCGCGATTGACTGCTTGCTTAAGTGAAGCGGTGAGTTCTTGAACACCCGATACTTGCGCAAACGCGACGACCATATAAATTTCAGTCGCCGCGTCGATTTGGTGTTGTAATGGAATTCGTAAATGACTCGTATGCAGACGTAACTCACTCATGATCAAGAACCTCTTCCAAGAAGAGACCTTTTTCAAACCCGCCCCGCTTCTCACGTTTCTTCTCACGGATACGATTCAATTCCTCGAAGCTCGCGCCGTGCATTTTTCCAAGCGTATAGACGAGTTCCAAAATATCAGCAAGTTCTTCGAGTGATTCTTCATCAATGTTCGTTTCTTCGTACTCTTTGATTTCCTCGTAAAGTTTCAAGCGGGCCTGTTCGAAATGTTCAGCTTGATTCAAGTGTTTGACGACAGGAATTTGTCCTGCTTCATGGATGATTTCAGGAATACGGTCTCGGATTAACTTGTTATATACCATACTTACTCCTCCTTTTAGAAAAACAACTCCATCATATATATTACTAGATCTTTATTTTGATCTTTGAAATAATAAAAAGTAACTTATAAAAAATATCAACATCACTAAATTCATAAATGGAGGTACATGTGTGTCAAACATTATAAATAGAGAAATCAAAGAAATTATAGCATATGGAACATCTTCAAACCCAAAAATTTCCTTGTCAGAAGATCAAGCATTTAATGTTCTATTACTTCAATATTACTGTTTTAAAGAATCGGATATTTCAAAAGTTTGGTATGAAATTTTATCAATGATTACAGACGGTAAGGATGATGGCGGAATTGATGCTATCTATTTCGATGAAGAAGATTCAAAAATAATAATTCTGCAAAACAAGTATTCAGATGTAATTAAAGTTCAGGATATTGTTAACGAAATTAATAAGATTATTACTACAATGAATGATTTTAAAGCTGCCCACACAGGTAGCTATAATAAAAAGACAAAAAAACTTTTACAAGAATCATTGGATAGATTGACAGACGAAAATGAAGGCAACGTTGAAATTTTATTCTCTTCATTAGCTAATATTGATATACATAAAGCCAAATCAAAATTAACAGGCATTGAAGATAAAGTTGCCTACATTACATTATTGAATAAAGGTAATGTAGAAGAAATGATTGAAAAGCTTCAGCTGCAACATGAAGTAGTAGCTGAAGATAGTCTAAAAATTGATAATACAAAAAATATTTTGAAGTATTGTAGTGATCAACATAAAGGTATTTTTGTAAATGTCAGCTCAGAATCAATAAGCCGTTTATATAATAGATATAACCAAAAGGGATTATTTAATCTAAATATTAGAAGATATATCAGAAATAAAAATGTTGACGATGGAATTAAAAATACTCTTGATAATAATCGTGATGAATTTTGGTTCTTAAATAATGGCTTAACTATAGCTTGTACTGACTTCGTAGAAGATGGAAACAAAATAAAACTATACAATTTTTCAATAGTGAACGGCGGTCAGACTACAAATTTAATTGGAGAATACAAAGGTAAGAACAGAGAAGAATTTTTCATACCCTGCAAAATTGTTTCAAGTGTAGATGAGGTATCAACTCAAGACACCATGAATTTTTTTAATACTATTGCAGAGGCAACCAATTCACAAAAACCAATTCAACCCAAGGACTTGAAATCTAATTCTCCAGAAATGCGTTCACTACAAACACTGTTATTAAAACATAAAGTATTTCTAGAAATTAAAAGAGGAGAAAAGCCAGCAAAAGACACTAATACCAAAATCAAAAATGATGAGCTAGCCCAATTGATTTTTTCATTCGTAAATCAAAAACCTGGAACTTCTAGATCTAATAAAAACTCATTATTTAATAATAACAAGTTTTATAAACAAATCTTCTTTAAAAGATACGCTAGTGAGATCGAGAAAACCAACTTTCTGTTAGATTTAATTGAACTCAATGACAGATGTGTAGTGCAAAATAGGAGTGCAGAAGTGTGCAACGGAAACGTACACAACTCTGCACTCCTATTTTAGAAAAGAAAAAGGACTTGCCAGCAACCATAATCTCACCCTAACGTTTAAGTTGCGAAACAAGAACGTTAGGAGATGGAAGGAATGCTAGCAATGTCCGATATCAATTGTATCAAATTTCTTAGAAACCACAAATCACATTCAATCAATCGAATCGCTAAAAATCTAGACCTCAATTGGAGGACGGTAAAAAAATACGCGGATTCAGCTCAATTGCCAAGCGAAACCATTCGCCCCAAGAGGGGCATGATGTACGGAACGAAATGGGGCGAGATGGTCGAAGATTGGTTGACAGAGGATCAGATGCTTCAGAAAAAGTTGAGACGAACGAATAAAAAGATTTATGAAACGCTGGTGGCGAACGGATTCGAGGGCTCTTATCGAACGGTGTGCAATTTCATCAAGAACTGGCATATGACAAGCGAAGAGGAAAACGACACAAGGCATGAACGACTGCAGCACCCTCCGGGTGAGGCGCAGGTGGATTTCGGGACGATGGAAGTCGTCAAAGATAGTCATGCGGTCGATATGAAGTGCCTCGTCATGAGTCTGCCCTTCAGCAACCGTACGGCAGCCGTCGCCCTCCCCGCAGAAAACCAAGAGTGCTTCCTGACGGGACTCAAAATGCTTTTTGAAGAAATCGGCGGTGTGCCGCAACAACTCCGAATTGATAATCTCCCCGCGGCAGTCATCCAACCGCGAACGACGAGGGAAGAGGCGATCTATACCGATGCTTTCATGCAGTTCATGGCTCATTATGGATTCCAAGTCCAAAGCTGTAATCCTTACAGCGGGAACGAGAAAGGAAGTGTCGAGAACAAGGTCGGATACGTTCGATACAACTTTCTTGTCCCGGCCCCTGTCATGCATGATTACGATTCGATGAACCGACAGCTCGCAGTTTCCCTACGGGACGACATGGAGCGAGTCCATTACGAAAAGCATGTGCTGATCCGTGAGCTGTTCGAAAAAGAGCAGAGACATCTATTGCGATTACCTCAAGAAGACTTCCCCGTCTTCAAGGAAGAACTGTTCAAGGTGAACAAGTACGGCGAAATAACGATCGATAAGACGAAAGTCTTGATCCCTTCAGGGGCTCGTCATGGGCAAGTACGCGCCATCTTAAGGTGGGATTCGATGAAGATTCTCTCACTTCACGGAGAAATCCTTTACGAAGAAAAACGTCCCTACATGATGACAAAGCGTGCGCTCCCATGGGAAAACATCATCAGCACTTGGCACAAGAAGCCGAGAAGCTTCGGGCACTCCCGTTATTCCGAATATCTGCCGGGTAGAATCAAAGAATACCTGGGCGTACCCAACTTACTCGTTCGGCAGGAAAGACTGGCCTGGATCCGAGCCAAGCTCGCACTCTATCCAATCCTCGAGATCAATGAACGCCTATACGAGCTACTGAGCGAGGACGACGATCCAGCCGTGGTTGAGGACCATCCTTATGATGTGGATTGGAGCAAGTACGATAGCCTGAATCGGCCTTGGGGAGAAGGTGGTGCAGTATGAGCCTAAAAGAAATGTGCAAATCGCTCCGCCTTGCCTATGTCGCTGAAATCTATGAATCGATTCCAACGGAATCCCCTGAAAAGTTTCTCACGGAGCTTTTCTCGATGGAAATGCGCCTCCGCGAGGAAGCGAAAGCGCAACGGTTAATCAAAAAGGCTAAATTCATCAACAACAAGTCACTCGACGATTATCACTGGGGCAATCACATCTATTTCCCGAAGCATTTGGATAAGGACGAACTGACCTCATTGAATTTCGTCGAGCATTCACAGAACGTCGTTCTGACAGGGTCCCCGGGGACGGGAAAGACCCATTTGGCCATCGGACTCGGGAGAGAAGCTTGTCACAAAGGTTATGAGGTGAGGTTCTTCCGGGTCTCCGAGCTCGTAGAGCAACTTAACAAGGCCTGGAGGGATGGGAAGCTGAGCAGCTTCCATTCACGTCTCGAATCGGCAGACCTGATCATTTTGGACGAGATGGGATACATCCCTCTCACAAAAGAATCTGCGGAACTCCTGTTCCATCTCATCACTGACTGGTATGAGCGAAAGAGCTTGATCATCACGTCCAACCTTGAGTTCAGCCAGTGGAATCGCATCTTTGGCGACGCGCGCCTAACGGCGGCACTCGTCGATCGCGTCATCCATCACGCTCACATATTAAATTTCACAGGTGACAGTTATCGTGTCACGCATGCGTTGTCGAAACACTAAAACCCAGCTGGCAAAGTTCTGTACTTTTCGTTGCATTATTGTGCACATTTGTATTGCAAAATACAACAGATACAGCGTGCTCCAAAAAAAATTCAAAGTAGAACAAATTAATGAGTTCACAATAGAACAAGCAAATGTTTTTAATAATGGAAAGTTCGTCCTTTTCGCACTTTTTGGTTTAACTTACAGAATTATAAACGGCGATGTAGATATAAATACCCTTAAGATGGATACATCGCTCATAGAAGATGATGATTTTGTTTACGGCTCCTTTATTTCTAACTACAAAGGAGATGATATTGAACAAAAACTAAAAGACCTAATTAAGTTCTTTGTAGACATTCTAGAAGAAGAATACTCTAGTCAATATGACAAAAATAAAGTGACGAGTGTAAGTAACTTCTTTAAAACTGACAAAAAATATATTATGGATATTATTAAAGTCACTGTTAATAAGTTAAGTAGAACTGGTAATTATAATGAGCTAATTGAGTACGGAGAAATTTTCAAGAGAACATAATACCTTAATTACTAAGATCATGAAGTCCGAAAAGACATCATGATCTTTTTGATATCTTAGAAATATCTCATTCATTAAAATTTAAATATGCTCAACTACTCCACAATCTCAAACGCCTTCACGTACACGACATGATCGAGGAAAATGATCCACTCATCCTCGAACTGGACGAATCCGTCCGTCGCATGACGGAACGATTGATAAATTGATTCGAGCGCCGCATAGCGACTCTCCGCTTCCACTACTTGCGTCAACACCTCATCATTGATCATATGGAACTCAATTTCATACGATTTCATGTCGTCTCCTCCGTTACACTCATGATGTCTTTCTACCGCTCGTCACCGTCTGGCAGAGATATTTCCGTCTCCTTGTTTACACACTCGCTTGCAAAATCCCGAAACCTTTCTCAGTCATGTTCGGAATTTCTTGTTTCATCTCTTTGATACTCGCTACAAGTTCCTCATCAGAGAGATCAATGCTTTCTTCAAGTGCTGTCAGTAGTCTATTTCCCATTTGATGCATGGATGAATACGTGATCCAACCTGAAATCACACCTCCAGCGATAGGAATTACTTTAGAAATCCCTTGTGCGAAAGATTTTCTCGTCATCTTCAATCCGATGTAGCTTCCCATCTTCTTAAGAATCGGATAATAAATCGTCTGCATCATTGCTCGATTCGGAATTTTCTTCAATGCTTGTTTGGATAATTGCGAAGACAACACTTTAATGGTGGCCGTCGCTCCGCCGACACCAAACATTACACCGAGAAACAAAATCAATTCTCCGCTCACTCGATTGACATCTAGGCCATTCTCACTCCAAAAATCTTCATACCCATAGATATAACCAATTTCTTGAGCCACTCGGAGCGCTACGCCAAAGAACTGAGCCGTGGCCGCTGGAACAGTGGCCGCCATGACCACCCCACCAGGTACCCCGCGGCAAACGATGCCGATGAACTTTTCATCGTTCGATTCAAGATGGTCTTCTTTGCGACTCGTCGAATCAATTTTTTTGAAACGTTTGATTGAACCGGTCCTTTTTCAAGGATGTCTGCTAATTGTCTCACGGTCACGTGCTTACTCAAACTTTTTGCTAAAAACTCTGTTCGATCTACTTTCACCCCTGGCAATTTCACGACATTGATCACTAACTGTTCGAAAAACTTTGTCCCATTCAACGTGGTCCACACCTCGTCCCCTTCTATAGCCCTCATCATCACTTAAATGCTACTCAGCTATATACTGTTTCCTTTAAGCTCGTCTAGAGAAACATTTCAGCTTAGATTGATTGCCTTCTTAAGGGTTGATTTCCGTCACCAACTAAAAATCAAAAAAACCTCACTACGAATTACGTCACATAGCTGAGTTTAGAGCTGTGAGATGTAATCTGTTAGATTGAGGCTTTTTGAATACGTCGATGTAGAGGCTGAAAACGTGTATCACATCATCTGCATACACGTTTTCATACTATGACTTTATGAAATAGCTGTTTATTTTGGCTCATATCGAAATTCTGACACTTTTGCGTTTGTTCGTGAGTAGAGCGTATCCATCGAAAATCGACTAGGGAGACTTATACTCCCAGCGTGCACGTTCTCGATGGTTTGATCGATATACGCGTTTTCCGCTTCTAAATATTCGACGACAAGGTCTTTATACTCATCGGCAGCAGAATATTCATGCTGCAAGCCCTCCAGTTCGGCTAAATACGTGTCGTTGTCTGCTTGCATTCCCTGCAATTCTTCTACCGCTCCGGGAACGTTGACGTCATCTCTCGGAATGCTCGATAACGTGAGCATCTTGATATGATGGTCGCGCGCTGACGAGATGATTGAAGCTGCATCGAAATGAATGACGGGTCTGGTGTCAATCGTTTCAACCGTTTCCGTTCCTGCGCAAGCGGATAAAGTCATCATTGTTCCTGCGAACAGAGAGACGGATAAGAGTAACTTTTTCATCATCGATCCTCCTTCGCATTTGTTAGAATGTCTAAATAAAATAAGCGACGTCCGAAAACGTCGCTTTCACTCAATAAAAGATAAACCACAGTGCCGCTGCCACTAAGAACAGTCCGGCCCCGATGAAGAGAATCTTCGCTAGTCTCTCGTATACCATGTCTTCACCTCACCAACGCCGCGCCAACGACGAGCGAGACTCCAATCGAGAGCAGGAACGCCATCAGACCGACGGCGATGTTCCCTTTCCCGATCTCCTCGTTCACTTTGAGCGACGGCGTCAAAAATTCGAATAGCCAATACGTCACCAACAAGAGCAAGAAGCCGAAGCTCCCTCCGACCAACACGTCCATCGTCTGGTCGTGGTGGCTCTCGACGACGCGGAAGATGTTGGCGAGACCGACGATCTTCCCGCCGGTCGCGAGCGCGACGGCGATATTGCCTTTTTGAATCTCGCGCCAATTGCTGTACGGTGTCGTCACCTCGAAGATGGCGAGACCGACGACAATCATGAGTCCGGCGATTGAATACAGACCGAGCGATTCAAGCAATACACCAAACGTTACGTTCCCCATTATCATCATACCCTCACTTCAGCTCGACGACCGTGACTCCGAGTCCGCCTTCCCCCATCCCACCGGGGCGCTGACTCTTCACGTGACGATGTCCTTTCAGATACTCCTGCGTCGCTTGGCGCATCGCCCCGGTCCCGAGACCGTGGATGATGCGGACGTTGTCATACCCGGACACGAGCGCCTCGTCGATATATTTGTCGAGGCGGGAAAGCCCTTCTTCGACCCGGACGCCGCGCAAGTCGAGCTCCGACTTCGTCGAGCTCTGACGCTTGAGCGAGCTGCCTTTCGACTGGAGCGACTGCTCTTTCGACGGGCCAATCTTTTGAAGGTCGTCCGCTTTGACGTTCACTTTCATGATTCCGACTTGGACGTTGTACTCGTTATCGTTCAATTGCTTCACGATATAGCCCTTTTGGTTGAACGTCGTCACTTTCACTTCTTCGCCTTTACTGAACGTACGTTTCTGTTGCGCTTTTTGTTTCACTTTTTGGATCTTTTTATCTTGGAGCGTCGGTTTCGCCGATTCGAGCTGTTTCTTCGCGGCGATGATTTCGTGCTCTTTGACGATGCCTTCTGCGCGTAGCTTCTTCAAGCGGTCGATGACTTCGTTCGCTTGGCGCTTCGCCTGTTCGACGGCCTTTTCGGCACGAGCCTCGGCTTCGCCGTACATCGCGTCGCGCTCGCGCTCGAAATCGGTCAGCTTCGCTTCGAACGCCGCCTGTTCGGCCTCGAGGTCGTGCATCTTGACAATGAGTTCTTTCTCGAGCTGCTCGGCGCGATGCTTGGCCGCCTCGAGCTCGTTGATCATCGATTCGACCGATTCGGCGTCGGTGCCGACGTGGCTCCGCGCCTTGTCGATGACTTGTTCCGATAAGCCGAGACGCCGGCTAATCTCGAACGCGTTCGAACGGCCCGGTACGCCAATCAATAGACGATACGTCGGGCTGAGCGATTCGATATCAAACTCCATCGAGGCGTTCATGACGCCTTCGCGGTTATAGGCGTACGCCTTCAATTCCGAATAGTGCGTCGTCGCCGCCACGCGGGCGCCGCGTCGTTTCACTTCATCAAGGATGGCGATAGCAAGGGCCGCCCCTTCTTGCGGGTCGGTCCCGGCACCGAGCTCATCGAACAGGACGAGTGACATGAAGTCGATCTTGTCGAGCATGCTGACGATGTTCGTCATGTGCGAGCTGAACGTCGACAAGCTCTGCTCGATCGACTGCTCATCGCCGATATCGGCATAGATGGCGTCAAAGACGGACAGCTCCGTCCCGAACTCGGCCGGTACGTAGAGACCTGACTGCACCATCAATTGGAGCAATCCGAGCGTCTTGAGCGTGACCGTCTTCCCGCCGGTGTTCGGTCCCGTGATGACGAGCGATGTGAACGCCTCACCGAGTTCGACCGTGATCGGCACGACCTCGTCTTGCGGGATGAACGGATGGCGCGCCTGTTTCAACTTGATTTCGCGTTCGTCGTTCAGTTTCGGTTCCGTCGCTTTGAGCTGATGGCCGTAGGCGACTTTCGCGAACACGAAGTCGAGCGTGGCGAGCACGTCGAGGTTCGTCACGACCGAATCGGCGACACCGCCGACGAGGTCTGACAGTTCGCTCAAGATGCGGTCGATCTCGGCGCGCTCTTTCAAGCGGACTTCTTGAATCTCGTTGTTGATCGACACGATCGCCTGCGGTTCTATGAAGAGCGTCTGACCCGATGCCGATTGGTCGTGGACGATCCCACCGAACGCTTGGCGGTACTCCATCTTGACCGGGACGACGTAACGGTCGTTCCGAATCGTGACGATGGCGTCCGACAGCATCTTCGCGTTGTTGCGGAGGATGTTGTCGATTCGTGAGCGGACGCTCCCTTCGAAGCTACGGAGCTGGGTCCGGAGGCCACGGAGTCGGTCGCTCGCCGAGTCTTGGACCGTGCCTTGGTCGTCGATGGCGTGACGGATCGACTGTTCGACCTCGATCAGCTTCGTCAAGCGCTCGGCATACTCATCGAGGCGCGGGATGCGGAGGTCTTCATTGTCCTCATGAAGCTTCTCAAAGAAGTTCTTCACTTGGCGGCCACTGTACATGACGGCGGCGACGGCGAGCAGTTCGCTCGTCGAGAGCACCGAGCCGATGGCGGCCCGTTTCACTTCACTGCGGACGTCGGTCAGCCCTCCGAGCGGGAGACGATCCCGGAGCCTTACGACCTCGGTCGCCTCGCGGGTGACGTTCAAGTTCGACAATACCCGGTCGTACGTATAGTCGGGCTGCATGTTGAGCGCCCGTTCTTTCCCGAGCGAGCTCGCGGCGTGGGCGGCGAGCTGCTGGCGGAGTTTTTCATATTCTAAAACGCGTAACGCGTGATCCATCTAGCATGTTCCTTTCTGTCGCTTCGCGTCGATGAACGCCTTGGCGTCCTCGAACGAGAGGCAGTTGATGATGTCTGACGGTTCAAGATAGGCTTTCCGGGCGTGCAGGACGCCGAGTGCCATATCTTCCATCATATCAGGGTGGTGCGTATCGGTGTTGATCATCAGTTTGACGCCGGCCGCCTTCGCTTTCTTCAGCGTCGAGGCCGTCAAATCGAGTCGGTTCGGGTTCGCGTTCAACTCGAGCGCCGTCCCCGTCTCTTTGGCGAGGGCGATCAAGCGCTCCTCGTCGATCGGATAACCGTCACGGCGCCCGATGAGGCGGCCGGTCGGGTGGGCGATGACGTTGACGTACGGCGAACGGCAGGCGTTCTCGAGCCGGGCCATAATCTCATCGACGGATTGGTCCATCTTCGAGTGAATCGAGGCGACGACGTAGTCGAGCGTCGCTAAAAACTCAGGCTCATAGTCGAGCGTCCCGTCCGGGCGGATGTCCATCTCGACACCGCGCAAGACGTGCATGTCGTGTTTCTTCGCAGCCTCAAGGATTTCTTCCCCTTGCGCCTCGAGCCGTTCCTCGGTCAAGCCGTTGACGAACGACATGTATTTGCCATGGTCGGTGATGGCGATCCACTCATAACCGCGTGCTTTCATCGCCGCGACGAGTTCGTCGACGGTGAGCTTCCCGTCCGACCAGACCGTGTGCATATGCGCGTCGGCCTTGATGTCGTCGAGCGTGACGAGCTTCGAGAGGTCGTGCTCGAACTCGAGACTGCCTGCTCGGAGCTCCGGAGGGATGAACGGCAGCCCGTAGCGTTCGAACAGCTCGGCTTCCGTCTCCGGTTGCCAGAGGCCGTCCGCCGTCTCGACCCCGTACTCGGAAATCGACTCGCCTTTCGCTTTCGCGAGCTGGCGCATCCGGACGTTGTGGTCTTTCGAGCCGGTGAAGTGATGAAGCGTCGCGGCGAAGGCGCCCGGTTCGACCATGCGGAAGTCGACCGACACCATCTCCTCGCGCTCGAGGACGAGCGACACTTTCGTCTCGCCGGCCGCGATCACTTCATTGATGAACGGGAGGGCGAGCAACTTGTCACGGAGGTCGACAGGCTCTTCGGTCGCGATGATGAAGTCGAGGTCTTTACACGTCTCCTCGGCGCGGCGGAAACTGCCGCCGACCGAATGGCGCAAGACGAGCGGCTCGGCTTCGAGCACCGCTTCAATCTCTTCGACGACCGGGCGCATCATGGCGTACGCGAGGCGTTCCGGACGTGACTCAAGGTTACGGGCCGCCGTGAGCAACTTCTCGACGCTCTTGGCGCCGAAGCCCGGGAGGCTCGCGGCCGTGCCGTCTTCTAATACGGTGATGAGCGTCTCGAGGTCGACGACGCCGACTTCACGGAGCTTGGCGAGCTTCTTGCCGCCTAGTCCTTGGATTTTGAGCAGTTTCATGAGACCGTATGGGATCTCTTCTTGGAGTGACTCGAGCACTTCACTCCGCCCCGTGTCCCGCCACTCTTCGAGAACGGCGGCCGTCCCTTTGCCGATGCCGGAGATCGTCGTCAAATCCTCGATGTCCTCGAGTTCGAGCTCGGTGTTCTCGAGCGCCGTCGCGGCTTTACGGAAGGCATTGATCTTGAACGGGTTCTCCCCTTTAATCTCCATATATTGCGCGATTTTCTCTAGCAGCATCATCGCTTCGACTTTATTCATTTCAATTCCCCCTTTTCCATACAGAAAAGGCCGAGACACAAGCACTAGCTTGCATTCCGGCCTGTCGTGTTACAACATCTTATTCGAGAACCATTCTGAGAGGTATGGCGTGTCTTGAATGATGTACGTCGCGAGCGACGAGTTATCGACCGCGCTCTGGACGCTTGCCATCGGTACGAAGGCGATGACCCACAAAATGAAGAACGTGATCACGTATGCCTCGAAGAAGCCGAGGACCGCTCCGATGATTCCTTTCAATTGACGCAAGATCGGCAAGTCCGTCAAGAAGTCGAGCATCGATAGGATGAGATGCAAGACGAGTTTTGTGATGACGAACAAGACGACGAACCAAAAGACGTTATAGAACGTCATCTCAAGGCCAGTCAACGCGTTTAAATCGATGACGCCTTCCGGTAATGACCCGTCGAGTTGCGACGGATATGGAATCCAAAGCTTGAACGCTTCGGCGAGATCACGGTAATACGCGTTCGCGACGAGGAAGCTGATGATGAGCGCGACCCAATGGCCGAGCTGCAAGATCGCCCCGCGACGAAACCCGTTGATGATCCCGATGAACAAGAAAAACAGTATAAGTAGAGTAACCATAGAGTGATTTATTCTCCCGTATTTCGTTTAGTTTTGACGTGATCGCTCGCGATTTGGATAGCGGCGAGCACCGCTGCCTGACGAGCGTCTAGATGAGGGGACTGTTCACGAATCTCACGGATCTTGCTATCGACCAAAAAGCCCACTTCCCTCACATGATCGGCCGGCTCTTCGCTGACGATCGTATAGTCTTGACCCGCGATATGAATTGTTGTTCGTTGTACCTGCACGCGTCACCCCTCCTTTACGTCTATTCAAAATTAATCATAACATCGTTTGTATATTAGGAAAAGAAGAAGGTCCCTCCCTTTTCCACTTCAACATTTTGTGATACCCTATTTCAAAGTTGTCAAACGTCAATCTTCATTGAAAAATGAAAGATAGGGTGGCAACACCGCATGAAATGTGCGAAAATAGCAACAATTCAAACATTAAGAGAGGATGATTTATTTGAAATTACGTATTGGCCTTCTAGGTCGCATCATCATCGCTATCGCATTCGGGATTCTACTCGGTAGCATCGTACCAGAAAGCCAGAACTGGATTGTCCGGACGTTCGTCACGTTCAACACGGTCTTTGGACAGTTCTTAGGCTTCGCCATCCCGCTCATCATTCTCGCTTTCATCATTCCAGGAATCGGGGAACTTGGAAAAGGCGCTGGGAAATTGGTCGGTTTGACGGCTGCCATCGCTTACCTATCGACAATCGTTGCCGGGACGCTCGCCTATTTCGCGACGAGCAACTTATTCCCGCAAATCTTGTCACGCAGCACAGCATCTGCTGAAAACCCAGAAGAGGCGCTCTTAAAAGGCTTCTTGGAATTTGAGATTCCACCAGTATTCGGCGTCATGACGGCGCTCGTGCTCGCCTTCGTCATCGGCATCGGGATTGCTGCCACCGAAAGCAAGCGTTCGCTCGACCTAGCTATGGATTTCCGCGATATCATTGAACTACTCATCAGCAAAGTCATCATTCCACTATTACCGATTCACATCGCCGGAATTTTCATGAACATGACGTATGCCGGACAAGTCGCTGAGATTCTCTCGGTGTTCTCGCTCGTCTTCGTCACGATCATCGTCCTTCACATGACGATGCTCTTGATTCAATACTCAATCGCAGGGGGTCTCAACAAAGAGAACCCGCTCCGTCTCTTGAAGACGATGATGCCGGCTTACTTCACAGCCATCGGGACACAGTCGTCAGCAGCGACAATCCCGGTCACGCTCCGCCAAGCAAAAGCGAACAACACGGACGAGGGCGTCGCCAACTTCGTCGTCCCACTCTGTGCGACGATCCACTTGTCAGGGTCGACAATCACGCTCACATCGGTCGGTGTCGCCCTCATGTACTTGAACGGCATGCCGATGTCTTACGCGATCGTGCTTCCGTTCATCCTCGCCCTCGGCGTAACGATGATCGCGGCACCAGGCGTACCAGGTGGAGCCGTCATGGCCTCACTCGGATTGTTCGGTTCGATCCTCGAGTTTGATGCGACGATGCAAAGTCTCGTCATCGCCCTCTACTTGGCACAAGATAGCTTCGGCACGGCGACGAACGTCACGGGAGACGGGGCCATCGCTAAGATCGTTCACTACTTCAAACGCAACACGAAACTCCTCGACGACGCGAAAGCGCGCGAAGAAATCGCGTAATCTCGTCTACAATTTGATAGAATGAAAAAAAACGGGCAAGCCATCAGGTTTGCCCGTTTTGTATACATACGATGAAAGGGTGTTCATATGGAACTGATTCGCTGGAACGACCTATCCGGATTTGAAGAACGTGTCATGCCCCACCTGCTCGAACATGAGGCCGAGAACAGCTTGATGATCGGCGTGCTCGACGCCATCAAGCAAGGCCGATACGAGTCGTATCATCAACTGACCGTCGAAGAGGACGGTGATGTGCTCGCGATCCTGCAAGTGACGCCACCCCATCCGCTCAACTATGTGCTCGTGAAACCTGAGCGAGAGGATGACGTCCTTCGTCTGCTCGTGCCCGAACTGTTGAATGGTGATATCCCATTCACCGAGGTCGTCTCGCAAGCTGATCTAGCGATGAACTTCTACACGCTCTGGTACATCTTGACGGCGAGAGAGCCGAAAGTCTTCATGGAGCAAGGTCTGTATCGTCTCGATCACGTCAACGATATCCCGCTGTCGGAAGGATCGATGCGTCGTGCGACCGAGGACGATGAGACGTTCCTCGTGAAGGCGTACAGCGCGTTTGAAAAAGAAACCGGTTTACCGGTCTCGTCGAAGGCCAGCGCAAAGCAAAAGATCGCGACGATGCTCGAAAATCAAGAAGTGTACGTCTGGGAAGTCGATGGCAAGGTTGTTTCCTGCGCAAAGAAATCGCGTGAGACCGCGAACGGCGTCACCGTTTCGTTCGTCTATACACCGAAAGCGCTACGCAAGCGCGGCTATGCCCGTTCGCTCGTCGCCGAGCTGAGCCGGGAGCTCTTAACGTCGAAACAGTTCTGTACGCTCTATACGGATTTGAGCAACCCGACATCGAACAAGATTTACAAAGAAGTCGGCTATCAAAAAATCTTCACTTCGGCGTGGATTCGATTGCCTAGCTGATTCGTGTCGCCTCCCCTATACTGTAGGTGGAGGCGATTTTTGATGAACAGACTACTCGGTTGGTGGCTCCGCATCCCGCGCCGGGTCCGGATGACCGTCTTGACGCTCGTCACGCTCGCCGTGCTCGGCTACATGGTCTTCCTCGGCGGAAGGAGCATGCTCGACGACCCGAACTGGGACACGCTCTGGCTGAGCGTGATCGGCGCCGCCCTCTTGACCTTTATCGCGTACAAGGCAACAAAAAAGTGATCGACGCGTTCGTCGATCACTTTTTGTATAGGCTTATTAGAAGAATGAAGCTGGGTTGACCGTGTTGCCCGCGCTCGAAGATGAGTACGAGTAGCCGCCACGGTGGATCTCGAAGTGCAAGTGTGAGCCAGTCGAGTTACCTGTGCTACCCATGCCGCCGATGTGTTGACCTTGTGTCACGCGTTGGCCGGCTGATACCGATACCGAGCTCATGTGCGCGTATACAGTCGTCCATACTTGCCCGTTCAAGACGTGCGTGATGATGACGTGGTTCCCGTAGGCGCCGCCCCATCCAGCAGTCGTGACCGTACCTGTTTGCGACGCACGAATCGGTGTGCCGACTGGTGCAGCCAAGTCGATTCCGTTATGGAACGTGTAGCCGTTCGCGCCGCTCGCCGCGCCCCAACCTTGTGAGAGACGACCGCCCGACGGACGTTGGAACATGCCGCCGCTTGCCGGTACCGATGCTACTGGCGTTGCAGCCGGTGTGCTCGCCGCGCTAGCACTAGAGTTCGAGCTCTGCTGTTTTTCTTTTTTCGCAGCCGCGGCTGCAGCTGCCGCCGCACGTTTCGCTTCTTCGGCCGCACGACGTTGTGCTTCCATTTCAGCTTTGATAGCTTTTTCTTGTGACTTGAGTGTTGACTCCATTTCTTGGAGACTCATCAATTTCGATTCGAACTTCACTTTTTCAGCGTTGAGTTTCTTGATCTTCGCTGCGCGCTCTTTCATTTTCTTGTTGAGCGTCTTTTGACGTTGTTCGAGTTCTTCTTTTTGTTTCACGAGAGCGTCGCGCTCGGCTTTCAATTCAGCTTGCGCTTTCGCCAACTTCTCTTTTGTCGCTTGGTACTCTTCGAAGATCTGCTTGTCGTTCTCTTGGATCGTACCTGCTGTGATCATGCGTGTGAGCAAGTCACCGAAGTCTTTCGATCCGAAGATGAACTCTGCCCAGTCGATCGAGCCGCCGCCATTTTTTTGCATCGTGGCCATGCGCTCTTTCATGAGCTCTTCTTGTGCCTTCATTTTGGCTTCATATTGTTTGATCTGCTTTTGAAGGGTTGCGATTTTTTGTTGTGTCGCACGAATCTCAGCTTTCTTTTGCGCGACGTCGTTGATGACGTCTTGGAGTTCAGCATCTAACTTGTTGATCTCTTGCTGCTCTTTGCTGATGGCCTGTTCACGTTTTTGGATCGAGGCGTTCGCTTTGCTCTGTTCACCGCTATTCTTTTGTTGTTGCTGCTGCACCTTTTTTTGTTTGTCTGTAAGTGACGCTGCATAGCCAGGTGTCGTGCCGCTAATGAGAAGAGCTCCTAAAGTGACGGTTGCTGCAAGTTTCTTCAAGTTAACCAATGTGCTTCCCTCCGCTGAGTTCTGTGAATTTCTATATAAAATAGATCGAATAATTTATAAGTTAAAACGCGAATTCCTATATCGCTCTGAGACTCATTATAGCAATCTAAACCTAAAGTTATTTTACACTTATATTTCATTCGCGTTACATTGACCTGATTTAGGTTTTATACGTTTAAAAATGGGGGTATAAAGGGATTTCTCATTTACCCTTGTCACAAAAACGTTATAAACAAAAAAGAAAAGCACTTCTCGAAAGCGCTTTTCAAATAACTACCTGTATTTTTTTTTACCACCTTGGGGAGACATACCCCGATCGCGACCGGTTCGGTCGGCCGTGTTTCCATACATAATAACCGCCGATGAGAAGGACGCCACAGGCCGCCCCAAAACTGTCGAGCAGGATATCCTGGATGAGCGGCGTCCGCTCCGGCGTGAGGCTTTGATGGAACTCATCAAAGATGGCGACCGTGTTCGCGAGTGTCCAGGCGAACAAGATTGTCAGACCGGCATGGAGTCTTGTCCGCGACACCGCTTTGACGAAGAGTGCCCCGAGTGCGAAGAAGACGGTAAAGTGCGCCGCTTTCCGAATCAAGAACTCAATCAAACCGACGCTCCCTTTCGCCTCGAGCGAAACCGGTCCTCCGGCGTACTCGAAGTCGACGGTCGAGAGTACCGGTTCGGCCCACGTCCAATTGATGCGTTCGAGCGGTGAGACGATGCTCTGGTCCGAATACGGGGTCGCGCTCGAGAAGAATAAGCCAATCAGGATCAAACCGATCCATATAAATTCATTTTTCAGTATGTACATAACACCGTTCCTTTCTACAACGAGTCTCATTATACGCCGTCCATCATGTTTCATTGTAACAACGACTTCATCGTTTCATGACAATTTGATTGCGGACGACCGCTTCAAAGTCGTGCCTTGAATTCCCGCTTGGTATAATGAAAAGAAAAAAGGGGGAAATCAGCATGATCTATCAATATGAAGCGGCCGACATGAGCGGCAAGCTCCAACCGCTATCGAAATACGAGGGGGACGTCCTGTTAATCGTCAACACGGCGAGCAAGTGCGGCTTCACACCACAGCTCGACGGGCTCGAGAAATTATATGAACGTTACCAAGGACAAGGTTTCCATATCCTCGGCTTCCCATGCAACCAGTTCGGCAATCAAGACCCGGGCTCGAACGAGGAAATCAGCGAGTTCTGTCAATTGAACTACGGCGTGACGTTCCCGATGTTCGCCAAAGTCGACGTGAACGGAAAAGACGCCCACCCGCTTTTCCAATACTTATCGAAAGAAGCACCGGGCCTGCTCGGCTCGAAGACGATCAAATGGAACTTCACGAAGTTCCTCGTCGACCGGAACGGCAACGTCATCGAACGGTTCTCGCCGCAGACGACACCCGACGAAATCGAGACGGCGGTCAAACGCCTATTATGAGAGAAAAGGATGGTCCGCCGAAATCCGGCGGGCCATCCTTTTTTTAGCGTGGCGTGATGAAATTGATCGTGTAGAACGGGCTCGACTCTTCGTTGTAGACGAGGCCGACCGACACATGCGTGAAGCCGTCTTTTAAAATGTTCTCCCGGTGACCGAGCGAGTTCATCAGCCCCCAGTGGGCATGGAAGACGCTCATCTGCCCCATCGCCAAGTTCTCCCCGGCGAGGGAGTAGGCGATGCCGGCCTCATTCATCCGTTCGAACGGGTCGCGGCCCTCGGGATCGGTATGGCTGAAGAAATTGTTGCGGGCCATATTCTCGCTATGGGCGCGGACGACCGGAAGCAACGGCTCATAGTCGGCAAGCGCCGATAACCCGAACTTCTGACGGTCCCAGTTCATGAGCATCCGCATCAATTGCTCGTTCGCGACGAGATTGTCTTCCGACACGTCGCCGTAATAGCCGTCACTCGACTCCTCGACGTCCCGGTCGACAGTGAGCACGGCCTTCAGCTTGTCCTCATCGTGCTGATCGAAGAACAACGTCACATAGTCGTCGTCGATCGAGTAGACGTCGAACGACGGGTCGTCCGGGATCAAGTAGCGTTTAAGTCCCTTATTATACGACTTGACCTCATCGAAACCGATTTGCTCGACTTGCTCCCTCGTCGTCTCGTTGATGACAAGTCCTTCGAACACACTACCCGTCTCGAACTGGTAGTGGCCTTGCTTTGAACCGTCACCATCGATCAACTCGAGGCTGCGGTCGCCGTTCTTCTCGAGCAAGTACCAGTCATGCCCGGCATATTGGCTCGTGAAGCGCGGTGCGTCGGTCGAACGTTCCTGTTGTTCTTCCATCACTTCCGTCGACTTCACTTGAATGCTCGTCGGCGCCGACACGTTCGGCACTTCATACTTCCAGGCCGCATACATGCCGATCGCGAGCAATAGAATCACTAGTTTACGAAACATCGCGTCTCCTTTCGAGAAAGCTACTCCTGTCGCTCACCGAAGTCACGCAGTCGTGTCTTGATATCGATGAGCATCTCCATATAAGCGACATACGTCGCTTCATCTATATTCAGCATACCACTCACTTTGACGGGGACGTCTTCGGCCTGCTCACGCAGTGCGCTGCCGGACGGTGTGAGCGATAAGAGGACACGGCGCTCGTCATCGGTCGCCCGCACTTTCTCCACGTAATCGAGTTGCATCAGCCGCTTGACGAGCGGTGACAACGTGCCCGAGTCGAGCGTGAGCCGCTCACCGAGCTGTTTCAAATCGATATTGTCTTCCTCCCACAGGACAAGCATGACCAAGTACTGGCTATATGTCAGGTTTAACGGCGCGAGAATCGGGCGATATAATCTCGTAAGCTCCTTTGAAGCAGTATAGAGCTGAAAACAGATCTGATGCTCTAATGTTAACGAACTTTTCATAAAATTTCCTCCGGCTATAGTCTTAGGACAAGCATATCATTTGCTTATCTGTTTGACTGCCCTATAATTAGATTGTGCACAACTTAATTGCCTAAAAACGAAACGGAGGAATTGAATCATGAAACCATTATTCACAGCTTCAGCAACTGCAATCGGTGGCCGCGAAGGTCGCGTCACTTCGACGGACGGCGTCATCGACTTGAACGTCTCAATGCCTGGCTCAAAACACGCGGACGAGGCGACGAACCCGGAGCAACTCTTCGCAGCAGGTTACGCAGCATGTTTCGGTAGCGCCTTGAACCTCGTCATCGGCAAAGAACGTATCAAAACAGACGGCACGAACGTCACAGGACACGTGACGCTCAACCAGAACGATGAAGGCTTCTTCATCTCGGTCGAACTCGAAGTCGAGATCAAAGGTGTGGATCAAGCGACGGCGGAACGTCTCGTCGAAGCGGCACACCAAGTTTGCCCGTACTCAAAAGCGACACGCGGCAACGTCGACGTCAAGTTGACTGCCAAAGCAGCATAATTCGATGGCCCGCTTCCGAGCGGGCTTTTTTTTGCGTCTCCCCACTCTACCGAGTAGAATGAAGGAACGATAGACAAGCAGAGGAGGCGGATGATGTTCAAAGGAAAACGAAAATATGTGACGTTCGGCCTTGGGGTGGCGTTCCTCCTCGCCGCTTTCTATAACGGTCTGACCGTCCGCAATTATGCGGTCGAGTCCGACAAACTCGAAGCGGGTCAATCGTTCCGGGTCGTCCTGTTGTCGGACTTACACGGCTACTCATACGGGGACGACCAACGTGTCTTGATCGACAAGGTGCGGGAACAAGAACCGGACTTGATCGCCCTTCCCGGCGATATCCTCGACCGTTACCGTTCACCGGACGCCTCGTTCGAATTGATCGAGGGGCTACAAGGAATCGCACCGATGTATTTCGTGACCGGAAACCATGAGATTGACAGCTCGGAAGATTTCGTCCGCCACGACGTCAAAGACGTGTTCCGCTCCTATGGCGTAACGGTGCTCGAGAACGAGACGGACTCGGTCAACGTCAACGGGGTCGAAATACTCGTCGGCGGGCTCGAAGATCCACTGCGGACATACACCGAAAATATTTATGCGAGCTGGGAAGAGACGGCCTTGACCTCACTCGGTGATGTCGACACCGAGACGGCGTTCAGCCTGCTCTTGTCACACCGGGCCGAACAGGTCGAGACGTATGCCGCCTTGCCATTCGACCTCGTCCTCTCGGGCCACGCCCACGGCGGACAGGTACGCATCCCTTATCTATTAAACGGTCTGTACGCGCCGGACCAGGGCTTCTTCCCGAAATATGCCGGCGGACTGTACGAGCACGAGTCATTCACCCACGTCATCGGGCGCGGCTTCAACTATAGCGTCAGCGTACCGCGCGTGTTCAACCCACCAGAGATCGTCGTCATCGACGTCGCTGGGACCGGGGCTCCTCAGTGAGCCCCTTTTCCTATTTTCCCCAAAAATCGGATTCGCATGCACGCTGTGCGGGTACAGTACCCATGTTGCGACTTACCTGTTTTTCGAAAAAAGGAGGAAGTGGACATATGCGTGCTGTTACCTATCAAGGAGCCAAGAACATCGAGGTCAAGGATGTGAAAGACCCGGAGATTGAGAACCGGGAAGAGATTATCGTCAAGATCACATCGACGGCCATCTGTGGATCGGACCTGCATATTTATCAAGGAAACATGCCGACCCGTCATGGCTATGTAATCGGGCACGAGCCGATGGGCATCGTCGAAGAAATCGGTCCGGATGTGACGAAAGTGAAAAAAGGCGACCGCGTCGTCTTGCCGTTCAACGTCTCCTGCGGACATTGTTACTACTGTGAACATGAGATGGAGAGTCAGTGTGACAACTCGAACCATGCCCCGCACACCGATGCGGGCGGCTATTTCGGGTTCACGGAACAGTTCGGGAACCACCCGGGCGGCCAAGCCGAGTACTTAAAAGTGCCATATGGCAACTTCATGCCGCTCGTCATCCCAGAGTCGTGCGAGCTCGATGACGAGGCACTCCTATTCCTATCAGACGTCATCCCGACAGCCTGGTGGAGTTTGGACAGTGCGGGCATGAAAGCCGGCGACACGGTCGTCGTCCTCGGTTCAGGCCCGGTTGGTCTGATGACGCAGAAGCTCGCCTGGGTGCGCGGCGCGAAACGCGTTATCGCCGTCGATCCCGAAATCTATCGCTTGAATCGGGCCAAGCTATCGAATAACGTCGAGACCGTGTTAATGAAAGACCCGGTCGAGACCGGCAAATACATCCGTGAGATCACGGGTGGTGGCGCCGATATCGTCGTCGATTGTGTCGGCTTCGACGGTAAAAAGTCGCCGATCGAGACCGTCGAACAGAAACTGATGGTCCAGGGCGGCACGCTCAGTGCCATCAAAGTCGCCAAGGAAGCGGTCCGTAAGTTCGGCACCGTCCAATTGACTGGGATTTATGCGATGAACTATAACCAGTTCCCGCTCGGCGACTTCTTTACCCGAAACGTCAGCATCAAGACCGGCCAAGCTCCGGTCATCCATTATATGCCTGAGCTGTTCCAGATGATTATCGACAAAAAGTTCGACCCGACCGACATCATCACGCACCGTTTGCCGCTCGAACAAGCGGCCGACGCGTACAAGATGTTCAACGATCATTTGGACGACTGTGTCAAAGTCGTCTTGAAACCATAACGAAAGCGGTCCCCGACATCTGTCAGGGACCGCTTGTTCGTTTACCAGATCGTCCGTTTCTCACAACATTGCGTTTCCCGTTCAATTTGAACGGTCGAGCGATCGAACGTGGCAAACTGACGAATCCGTTCCGTCACGTCGTGCAAGACGAGCTGGTCGTCCGTGTCCGCCTCGATCAAGACGTGGCACGTGACGGCGAGTTCGTTTGATGAGATCGACCAGACGTGTAAGTCATGGACTTCTTTGACGCCATTGACACTACCTAGCTCCCGTTGCATCGCCACGACGTCGATTTGGTCAGGTGTCCCTTCCATCAAGATGTGGATCGCTTCCCGCGTCACACGGTAGCCGCTCATCAAAATCAAGACGGCGACGAACAGGCTGGCGATCGGGTCGGCGAGCGTCCATCCGAACGTCATGATCAATATGGCCGCCGTGATGGCCCCGACCGAGCCGAGCAAATCACCGAACACGTGCAACAGCGCACTGCGGACGTTCAAGTTGTCACGTTCACCCCTCATGAGCAGCCAGGCCGCGAGTACGTTGACGAGCAGTCCGATGACGGCGACCGTGAGCATGCCCCCACTTAAAATCTCGGGCGGGGCGAACAAGCGCTGATACGCCTCGATGATGATGTAAATGGAAATGGCGAGCAAGGTCAAGCCGTTGACGAATGCCGCCAAAATCTCGAAGCGCCGATAGCCGAACGTCCGCTCCGGCGTCGCCTGCCGTGCCCCGAACCGGACGGCGAGGAAACTGAGACCGAGCGCGGCCGCGTCACTGAGCATGTGACCCGCGTCCGACAACAACGCCAAACTGTTCGTCCACAGACCGCCGATGACCTCGACGACCATGAACGTCGCAATCAGGACGAACGACCAGAATAATGCCCGTTGGTTCGTCGTATGATGATGATCATGCCCGTGGTGATCGTGATGTGCACCCATAGCTCCTCCCCCTCTCTCTACTAGTTTATACCTTTCTTTAAAAACATTCAAACGATTGTTTGAATGAAAGCATAAAAACAATCGCCGAAAGGGATATCCTCTCGACGATCGCATTTATTTTTGTTCGAGCCGGACCCGCATGACCCCGTCATATGGGAACAACTTCAATTGCCGCGTCTCGCCTTCGTACCAACTGCCGGCGTTTTGACCGCTCGTCGCCTCAAGTTCCGGCGTCGCGACCGCTTGGCGGTCCCAGTCGATCGCCTTCACTTGCTGGTCACGCACCATCAAGAAGAAACCGTCATAGAAATGATATTCATTCACTTGGTCACGCTGGACCGATTTCGGGGCACCAAGCGTGGCGCGGACGCTCGCGACGTCTTGGCCGAGCCATTCAAGCGTCGCCGGGTCGGCCGTCGGGACGACGGTTTTCCAGGCCGCGGTCACATCTTCATCCGAGACGCTTGTCGCTTCCTTCGTCACTTGCGCTTCCGTCACCCAACCGGTCGTCCGCTCGTTCAATTGAAGCTTGACGAAACCACTGACGGCTTCGAGTTGCTCGAAACGGTCGCCGAGGTCGGCCTCATAGATGACCGTCACCCGGTCATCGGCGAATACTTTCGTATACGGTGCCGCGACATAGACGAACATTCCCTCGGTCTCGTCGCCTTCTGCTTCCGCCTCGGTCTCATCTGTTGCTTCCGTCTCGCTGTTGACCGATTCGGTCGCGATGTCGTCCGTCTCCGGCAACGCCGACTTCTTCGAGTCCATGAGCGCCGCGAACGCGATGACGCCGATAAGCGAGGCGATCAACAACACTACCGTCGCTGATTGCCAAAACCGTTTCCGTTTCCGTGACGCTGCCCGTGATACCCGTACTTCTTCTTTCATGTTCTTCCACCCCTATTTGTTTCGTCCTTTCTCCGATTCGGCAAGGGGGATCCCGTTTCCTGCCTCGTCGAAGAAAATTTGCGGTTCGCTCGTCAGCGTCTCGAGCGTCCGGAGCGTCGCGTCGACGTCGACCGGCGGCGTTGTACTACCTGCTTCTAGGACGCGTACCGTCTCCCCGAGCTCGATCGTCCGGTCCGTCAGGCGATGGAACGTCCGGTCATGCGAGATCAGAATCAACCCACCCCGATACACGTCGAGTGCGGCCTCGATTTGTTCTCGCGTCGCCACGTCCAAATAGTTCGTCGGCTCGTCGAGCGCGAGCAGATCCGCATCCGAGAAATAGAGGATGAGGAAGGCGATGCGGCACTTTTCCCCCATGCTCGAGTCACGGATCGGCTTGTACACCTCATCGCGGCGGAATAAGAAGTGCGCCAAAAGCGTCCGTGCCTCCGTCTCTGTGATGTCACTCTCGGCGAGGAGTGCGTCGAGCAACGTCCCGTCTTTCGGCAATCGCGCGAGCGTCTGCGAGAAATAGCCAACCTTCAGTTTCGGATGACGCTTGATGTCCCCTGCCTCCGGTGCGAGTTCGCCGATCAATAGTTTCAACAGCGTCGTTTTCCCACTTCCGTTCGGACCGACGATGGAGATGCGGTCACCCCGGTTCACCGTGAACGAGAGGTGCTCAAAGAGGGGTTCCTCGTAACCGAACGAGATCTCGTCGACCGTGATCCACGTCTTCGCCTCGAGCGGGTCGGCTTGGAAACGGACGGAGACGTGGGCCGCGTCTTTCGGGCGATCGGGCCGAGAACCTTCGAGTTGCTCGAGCTTACGTTCCCTTGCCTTCATTTTGACGGCTAGGTTCGCCGCGCCTTTTTGCGCGCCGGGACTCCGCACGCTCGCCGTCGCTTTCGCTTTCAAATGCCAGCCTTTATATTGGGCGATCATATCGAGTAGTTCCGACTTCCGCGCTACATAGCGGGCATGGGCCCGCTCGTCACGTACACGTTCCTCGTCCTTCTGGTGTTTATAGGCCGTGTAGTTGCCAGGATAGCGGACGACTTTCCCTTCATCTAATTCAAGGATGACCGTCGCGACATCGTCGATGAACTGACGGTCGTGGGAGATGGCGAGCACCGTGCCCGGAAACTCGTTCACCCAGCGCGTCAGCCACTCGATTGAGTCGACATCGAGATGGTTCGTCGGCTCGTCTAAGAGGATGATGTCGACGTGTCGCATCGTGAGCCGGGCAAGTTGAGCCCGCGTCTGTTCACCACCGCTCAACTCTCGGAGCCGGATCGAGTCCTGTGCGTCGAGACCGAGCCGTTTGAGCGATTGTCTCGCCTCAAGCTCGAGTCCGAAGGCGTCAGTTGCGAGCGCCTCATCGTATGCTTCAAGCACGCGCGCCGTGTCTCCTGATGTGACGTCCATGTAGAGCGGATAGCGTTGCGGGTCGCCTTGCATGACGTAGTCAAGCGCAGTCTCTTCTCCGTCAAACACCGTCTGTTCGACGACACCGACCGAACCTAAGACGTCAATCGTGCCTGACTGCGGGGTCAGCTCGCCGATAAGCAGTTTGAACAGCGTCGTCTTGCCGGACCCGTTCTGTCCGAATAAGATGGCCCGTTCCCCTGACGCCACGTCGAACGAGACGTTGTCGAATAATGGTTGCCGGTCGTGGTCGAACCGGACTTGTTGGATTGATAACATATTGTTTCACCTCGCTAATTGTTCTGATACGCGATGAAACAAAAAACACCATCCGCTCACAAGCGATGGTGTGAAGAGCTCCGGTCAAGCGGAAAGAAGGGTTACCCCCGTAGCCTGAAATTGGACACACTTCACCCGTGACTGTTCGTGCGAACAGTGATGATTCGTTTCATCAGTTGAGTGCGTGTGACTTTTTCATGGCACGATGTACCTTCCTTTCCTAAGTTATTGCAACCGTACCAAATTGAAAGCGGATTCGCAAGAGGTGCCCCACAATCTCCCATTTTTTCTACACCTTCCGGCGGATGCAAGCTCATCACACGAGCGGTATGATTAAACCATCCTAGATGATGAGGTGACTGTTATGCGATTACGAAATCTACTCGTCCCGAGCGCCGTCCTAGCGAGCGTCGGTACGTTCTTATATACACGATTGAAACGAAGACTGCCTCGCCCCGCCTTCAAAGTCCCGACGGTCAAACCGGACCTCGCCTCGTTCGATGAGACGATGGTCGGCGCCACCTGGGTCGGCCATTCGACCGTGCTCATCCATTGGTATGGATTGAAAATTTTGACCGACCCGGTGTTCTCGAACCGGATCGGGGTCCACGTCGGCCCCGTCACGTTCGGGATGAAACGCCACACCGCCCCCGCCCTCTCGATCGAGGAGATCGGGCACGTCGACGTCATCCTGCTCAGCCACGCCCATATGGATCACTTCGACCATAAGAGCTTGAAGCGACTCATCACCCGTGATACGGTCGTCATCTCGGCTCCCGGCACGAGCAAACTGTTGCGTAAATATCCGAGCTTACAGACGCTCGAGATGCATCCGCACGATAAGTTGACGCTCGCGAACGGTCTCCACGTCCAAGCGATTCCCGTCGCCCACTGGGGCAATCGTTTCCCATGGGACAAACATATGGGCTATAACGGCTACGTCTTGAAATATAAAGGCGTCCGCATGTTGTTTGCAGGGGACACAGCCTACACCGAATCGTTCAACGGGCTCGCGAACAAAGAACCGATCGACCTCGCCTTCTTCCCGATCGGCGCCTATCAACCCGAGTCGTTCGAGGAAGCGCACTGCACGCCGGAACAGGCGTGGACGATGTTCAAACAGAGCGGCGCGAAGCGTTTCTTCCCAATGCATTGGGACACGTTCGTCTTGTCGTATGAACCGGTCGAAGAGCCGTATGAGCGGCTCGTCGCCGCAGCGAAACTCGAGCGTGACCAAATCGTGATCAAGACGCACGGGGAAAGCATTCGGCTGTAGCTTTCGCTTTCACTTCTGTCCAAATTTCGGTAACGTAAGAGATGAGAGGGAGGGAATCAATTTATGGAATGGACAACACTCAACAATGATGTGAAACTGCCGATGCTCGGACTCGGCGTGTACAAAGTGGAAGACGGTGCGGTCACGGTCGACACGGTCAAAGCGGCGCTTGACGCCGGCTATCGGTTAATCGACACGGCGGCCATCTATCAGAACGAGGAGAGCGTCGGCCAAGCGATTCGCGAGTCAAACGTCCCGCGGGAAGACATCTTCGTGACGACGAAACTGTGGAACGAGTTCCACGGCTATGACGAGGCACTCCAAGCGTTCCAAGATAGCCTCGACCGGCTCGGGCTCGAATATGTCGACTTGTTCTTGATTCACTGGCCGATGCCGCGCTTCGGCAAGTTCGTCGAGACGTATAAGGCGCTCGAACAGTTGTATGAGGAAGGCAAGGTCCGCGCCATCGGGGTCTCGAACTTTGAGATCAGCCACCTCGAACAGATCATCCAGTCGTGCTCGATCGTGCCGGCGGTGAACCAAGTCGAGATCCACCCATACTTGTCCCAAAAAGAATTGATCGCGTTCTGCCAGCGCTACGATATCCAAATCCAGGCGTGGAGTCCGCTCATGAAAGGACGCGAGGCGCTCGAGGATCCGGTCATCACCGAGATTGCGGCCAAGTATGGGAAGTCACCGGCTCAAGTCATCCTGCGTTGGCACTTACAGAACAGTGTCGCCGTCATCCCGAAATCGGTCACACCGAGTCGGATTCGCGAGAATATAGAGGTGTTCGACTTCACGTTGACGAAAGAAGAGATGCACGCGATCGACGGACTCAACCGAAACGAGCGGACCGGGTCTGACCCGAACGAGATGCACAAAATCCACTACTGAGGAGAGATTGGACATGTTCAAAAAACTAGCTTCTGATTTGACGGGCTTCAGCGATATCGGTGAAGTCATCGACCCGAAAGATTTCGATAAAGCGGATTCGGACGATTACGTCCTCCATGAGGACAACGAGAAGATTTACTTCTTAATCAAGTCGAAATCGGACGAGTATTGCTTCACGAACTTGGCGATGATTCACCTCGACGGGACGAGCGCGATGAGTTCGAAACGCGTCTTGTATCGCTATCCATACGCCCACTTCCCATTGAATAACGTCATGTTCGAGACGGCCGGCACGGTCGACATGGACGTCGAGATCAAGTTCACCATTGGCGACAAGCCGTATTCGATTGACGTGAACAAAAAACAAATCGAACATGTGAAAGACTTGTACAAATCGCTCCTCGCCATCGCCGAGAAGCAGCGCGAAGGCCGAAAGATGATGGAATACGCCAACGCGTCGCTCACGCATTCGGTATCGATTTTGAGCGGGCTGCGCCAAGGCGATATGAACGTCGCCTCGACGTTCAAGGAATTGAACGAGCAGAGCTTCGATTGGCTCAAAGGACACTACCACGAGTGGAACCGCAAAGACTTCGGCGACGTGTTCGAGAAGTACATCAATAATTAACCAGGCGGTGACTTATGGATTACATGTGGCTGTTGATTGCGTTCGGCTTGTTCATGCTCGTAATTTTGACTGTATTCATCAGTAGTGTGCTCAACGCCTTGTTCCGGCACCTCCACCCGGTAATTCATATCGCTGTCATCTTGTTGTTATCGTTTGCGTATGAGCGTCTCATGTTGGATTATAATCTCTTCTGGACGCTACTCGTTCTCGTGATCATCAGTTATGTAGCACCACTTCTTGTCATCAAACTGTACAATAAAGGTGAGCGCTTCGAACGCGATCGTCTGAAATGAAATGTCCCCTAGACTCCAATCGGATTCTAGGGGACATTTTTATTTGCTTTCATCAATCAATTGTTCGGCGAGCCGTTGGAACAAATGGCTCATATGGACGGCCGAGGCGATGGCGAGCGATTGTTGGATGCCGTTCGTCTCGTTCGTGCGCACGTTGGCGAGGAGCGTCTCGGCTTGCGCCTCGAACGCCTGCATGTTCTGCTCCTTCTGAACTTGGTAGGCGTCATAGAAGTCCTCGAGCGAGAAGCCCTCGTCCGACTCGTTCAACGGCCGGAGCGTCTCTTTGATGTCGTTGATTGACAAGAGTCCTTTCATCTCGTAAATCAGGCTGAGCAACATCAAGTGCTCGTTCGTATACTTCTTGTTTTTGACAGGATGGAACAGCTTGCCTTTGGCGTAGTTGTTGATCATCGTCTTCGTCAAAATCGTCTCGTCGTCACTCCGCTTCATCTTTCCGTAATGTTGCTCGAACAGCTGGATGACTTGGTCCATATATAAGTCGATCGTCGGGAGCACCTGCTTCGGCAACGTCCCTTCCGTCTTTACAATTTCATGCGGTTTCATCGAATCACCTCCCCTTCAGTATACGGACAAACCGGATTTGTCGAAACAAAAACCTTGTCGTTCTGGCGTATACAGCTTATCATGTAGTTATGGAAACTACATGATGTGATAAGGAGTGTTTTTACATGAATTCGATTTTTCGGGAACCGATTAACGCACTGACCCATTTGGCTGGGGCCGTGCTCGCGTTCATCGCGTTGATTGCGATGACGGTGAAAGCGTCCATGCTCGGCGAACCGCTCGCCATTATGGCTGCGATTTTGTTTGGCATCAGCCTCGTCTTCCTCTATTTGTCGTCCGGTCTGTACCACAGCATCATCGCCTCACCGAACGTCATCGCCTTCTTCCGGAGAATCGATCATGCGATGATTTACGCCTTGATCGCCGGGACATACGCCCCGCTCACGTTGCTCGCGCTTGAGGGACCGACGCGCTGGGTGTTGTTCGGGACTGTCCACGCGCTCGCCTTGTTCGGCATCGTCTTCAAGCTCGTCTGGTTCCACGCGCCGCGTTTCTTGTCGACGGCACTTTATATCGGCATGGGCTGGTTGTCAGTCTTCTTCATCGGACCGCTTCATGACGTCATCGGCAACGCCGGCATCTTCTGGCTCATCCTCGGCGGCGTCATGTACACGATTGGCGGACTCATTTACGGCTTCAAGCCGAAGTTCGTCAACTGGCGCGGTTGGGGCTTCCACGAGGTGTTCCACTTGTTCATCTTGTTCGGCAGCTTCGCCCACTTCGTCTGCGTGTTCTGGTACGTTTTCTAAGCCTTCCTCGTGAGGGCTTTTTTTCGTGAGCACATTCATTTACTTCGAATTCAAGACATCCTACACTGACTGTAGGAGGGATTGAAAATGAAAATTGAAGTTTGGTCAGATTACGTCTGCCCGTTCTGTTATATCGGCAAGCGCCGTTTAGAAGAAGCACTCGAACAGTTCCCGCACGCGGACAACGTCGAAGTCGAGTTCAAGAGTTTCGAGCTCGACCCGAACGCCCCGACGACGGACTCGCGCTCGATTTATGAAGTACTCGCCAAGAAGTACAGCATGCCGCTCGAACAGGCGAAAACGACGACGGCGCAAGTCGCCGCTCAGGCCCGCACGGTCGGACTCGATTACGACTTTGACAACATGGTCGTCACGGGCACGCTCGACTCGCACCGGTTGACGCACTATGCGAAGACGGTCGGCAAAGAGAAGGCCTTGTCGGAGGCGCTCCTCAAGGCGTACTTCGTCGACGCGAAACACATCGGCGACCATGACGTCCTCGTTGAGATCGCGACGAGTGTCGGACTCGATGCCGACGCCGTGAGAGATGTTCTTGCCTCTGACATCTACACAGAAGACGTCCGCGCTGAAGAGAAGCGTGCGAGCGACCTCGGCATCACCGGCGTCCCGTTCTTCGTCTTCGACAATAAATACGGCGTCTCTGGCGCGCAACCGACCGAGGCGTTCACGCAAGTGCTCGAGAAGACGTGGGCCGAGTCGGCACCGACGCTTCAAGTGCTTTCGGGCGGTGCGACGTGCACGGACGACAACTGCGATATCTGATGTTACACGAATAAAAGCAAAGCATTCGCCCATATTTGGACGAATGCTTTTTAGATTCAATTTACTTGTCTAAGTCCTTGACCATGGTATCAAATGAAATTGCTTCGGAATGCTTCTGGTGCACGCTTATCGCTTCACTATAAAGTTTTAAGTCGTGCTCATCCTCGATTCGTTTCAAGACAGCATCTCGAACGAGAGTCGAGAGGGACAGGTTGTTAGATCTCGCATACGCTCTAATGAGGCGCTCATCCTCCTCATTGAGTCGTACAGATATCATTCCCATACGATTAGCCTCCTTTATACACATTGTATTACGAAATGAATTGCTCATACAGTCAGTTCGAAATCTTTGCTCCTTTTTGTAGCTTTCTAAATCGTTCTGAAGGATAATTATTATTACCTAATAAGAATCGAGGACTTAACCATATGTGGAAAAATCGCAACGTCTGGATCATCTTGACCGGGGAGTTTGTGGCCGGTCTCGGGCTTTGGCTCGGCATCATCGGCAACTTGGAGTTCATGCAGGAGAAAGTGCCGTCTGACTTCGTCAAGGCGCTCATCCTCGCTGGCGGATTGCTCGCCGGGGTCGCCATCGGGCCTCTCGCCGGCCGTCTCACCGACCAAGGCTCGAAAAAGAAAATCATGCTCATCTCAAGTATTGTCCGGGCGCTGAGCGTCCTGTTCATGTTCGTCGCCATCGAGACGGGAAGCGTGCTGTGGATGGTCGTCTTCCTCGTCTTCCTGCAAGGGTCGGCCGCGTTTTACTTTCCGGCGCTCCAGGCGGCCATCCCGCTCATCGTCAAAGAACGGGAACTGCTCGCCTTGAACGGGGTGCATATGAACGTATCGACGCTGTCGCGTGTCATCGGGACGGCCATCGCCGGCATCTTGCTCACGCTCATCTCGCTCCGTGACGTCTACGCGCTCTCGCTAGTCGCTTATCTCCTTCTCGCCGTGGCGACGTGGTTCTTGAAGATCGACGAGACGGTCGCTCCGTCTGCGAAGAAAGTGGACGCGAAGTCGTCCGGCGGGTTCAAGGACGTCTTCCCGATCATCAAATCGATTCCGGTCATCTTTATGACACTCGTCATGACGCTCATCCCGCTCCTTTTTATCGGCGGGTTCAACTTGCTCGTCATCAACATTAGCGAGCTGCAAGATTCGACGGCGATCAAAGGATGGATTTACACGGCCGAAGGGATTGCCTTCATGGTCGGTGCGTTCCTCATCAAACGGATCGGCGAGAAATTCTCCGTGTTCTCGATCTTGTTCACGTTCTCGTTTTTGATTGGGGTCGCCCAGCTCATGCTTTACTTCGCCGACATCCCGGTCGTCTCGATCGCGGCGTTCGTCTTGTTCGGCTTCTCGGTCGGCTGCTTCTTCCCGACGGCCGTGACGATATTCCAGACACGGATGCCGAAAGACTATCACGGACGCTTCTTCTCGTTCCGGAACATGCTCGACCGCATCGTCTTCCAAGTCGTGTTGCTCGTCACCGGCTTCTTCCTCGACTTGATTGGCTTGCAGCTTATGGTCGTCTTGTTCGGGATCAGCTCGATTGCGATGACCGGCGCGTTCCTCGTCTATACGCGTAAACATAAACTGCATATTGAAACGGACGAGGCTGAACGCCTCTCTTCATAAAAACAAGCGGTGACCGAATTCGGTCACCGCTTGTTCATGTCTTCGATGTCACGCCACCAGTTGGTCGTGTCGTTCCGTCCGTCGAGCGTGATCCGCTCACCGATTTTCGGGGTGAGCACGTCTTCGCGCGGCAACAGACTTACCATCTGTTCGGCCGGGTCGAACCAAGCATGGAACGATAACGTGAACGCACCCCAATGAATCGGCAACATCTTGTCGGCCCGGACGTCACGGAACGCCTGTGCCGTCTCACGCGGTTGCATGTGCACGTCCGGCCAACGTTCGTCGTATTGCCCGCATTCGAGCGCCGCGAAATCGAACGGTCCGTACGTATCACCAATCTCCTTGAAGTGTGGTCCATACCCACCGTCGCCACTGAAGAACAGTCGGTCCGTCTCACCGAGGACGACCCATGACGCCCAGAGCGTCGCGTTGCGATCCGTGAGCGAACGGCCTGAGAAGTGCCGGGCCGGCGTGCAGACGAACGTCCATGGGCCGAAATCGTACGTCTCGCCCCAATCGCGTTCGACGATACGTTCCGCCCCGACGCCCCAGCGTTTCAAATGGCTGCCGACGCCGAGCGGGACGATGAAGACGGCGACCTTGTCTTTGATCACTTGAATCGTCGCATAGTCCAAATGATCATAATGGTCGTGCGTGAGCAAGACGACATCGATGTCCGGTAGGTCGTGGAGCTCGAACGGCAAATCCTCGCTGAACCGCTCGTTCTTCGCGAACGGAAGCGGCGACGGGCTCCGGCCGAACATCGGGTCGACGAGCATCGTCTTGCCGTCCATTTGGACGAGCATCGCCGAATGGCCTAGCCAATAGATGCGGGTGAAGCTCGAGCCGAGTTTCTCGCTGAAGTCGATCGGGACGACCGGCAACCGCTCGCTCGGTTTCCGGAGCGAGTCCGGGTTCAAGTATTCCTTCGACATCGAGATCATGTCGTCCGATGAGAACCGCATCGGCGTCTCGATCTGATTCCGAAACTTACCGTTCACGAGGTTCGGCGACCGGAGCGCTTTCGGCTTTTTGCCGAGCGGTTTATATTGTGTGAGCACGGTCCCCATCACGGCGGCCATACCCATCAATGAAAATAATAGCGTCTTCTTCAATTCTATCCACTCCTCTACCTTTTCATTATACGGCACCTGCGCCGATTCCCCTGTTTTTGAACACAGAAAAAGACGGCACTTGGCCGTCTCATGATTCCTGCAAAATCTTGATATCGTTCACGATATCCTCGAGCGGTACGTCTTGGAAACCAGGATACACTTTGATAATCTTCCCGTCCTGGTCGACGAGATAGAACGATGTCCCGTGATCGACTTGCGTACCTTCTGACGGTTTACGAACGAGCGCCTTGAAATTCTGTTGCGCGAACGCCTCGATTTCTTCTTGCGAGTAGCCCGTCAAAAACTGCCAGTCGGCCTTCGCCAAATCATAGTTGGCCATGAAATCTTTGATCTTATCTGGCGTATCGACGGTCGGGTCGACGCTGAACGAGACGAACTGGACGTCCTCGACACCTTCCTCGACGAGCGCCTCATTGAGTTTCGTCATGTTGTACGTCATCGGTGGACAGACCGTCTCACAGTTTGTGAACACGAAGTCGGCCATCCATACCTTCCCTTTCAAATCATCGAGACTGACCATCTCTTCATTTTGATTCATATAATTGAACGACTCGATCTCCCAATTGAGCGGGTCTTCAATCTCATTGCTGCACGCGGCGAGCACCGCCATGAGGCTGATCAGCCCGAAAAGCATCCATTTCTTCACACGTTCCATCTCCTTCATTGTCAGTTGCGTTTCACGCGCCAGACGAGGAGCGTGATCAAAGTAAATGCCGTCAAGGCAAGGAACGGGATCGTCACGAACCCGAACCAGTTGATGTATTGCACGTTGCACGGTACCCCAGCGACACACGGTTTGATATCAGCGAAACCGGGTACTTTTTGAACCAAATAATGGTACAGTGAAATCAGACCTCCGATGATGGAGAGCGGTAATACATACTTCTTCACCGCCCGATCGTCCGTGAACACGGCGACCCCGAGCAAGATGACGAGCGGATACATAAAGATGCGTTGAATCCAGCAGAGCTCACATGGGACGAACTCGCGAATCTCGCTGAAATAGAGACTGCCGAGCGTCGCCGTCAGGGCGACGAGCCAAGCGAGATACAGACCGTAGCGGGTCAAGAACGACTGCTTCATGGTGTACCTTGCTCGATCAATCGCTCAATCGTCTCGTAGTCAAACGGGTCTTCAAGCATGACCCCGTCGATCATAATCGATGGTGTGAACTGGACACCGTGCTCTTTGACGAGCCCGTCATCGTGACTCACTTGTTCGAGCACCGTCGAGTTCTCACTCAAGTCGTCCTCGAGCTTCGCCACGTCGACCGATGTCGTCTCGCTCGCGATCTCTGTCAACCGCTCGACCGTGACCCATGCCTCGTCGTGCTGCTGACTCGCCGGTTGCG
This sequence comes from Exiguobacterium aurantiacum, assembly GCF_024362205.1. Classification (GTDB taxonomy): domain Bacteria; phylum Bacillota; class Bacilli; order Exiguobacteriales; family Exiguobacteriaceae; genus Exiguobacterium; species Exiguobacterium aurantiacum_B. Next base: position 2,194,907 of record NZ_CP101462.1, read on the forward strand.
CGTCATAGAGCGCCTTATGGAAATCCCAGAACGCGTCCGGATCTTGTTTATACACCGACTCCGACGCGAGTGATGCCAAAATCGACTCCTGACCGTGGAACAGGACGTTGATGTAGCTGAAACTGATTTTTCCGGTGTCGATATAGTCTTGCTTCAACTTCGGATAGACCGTCTCGCCCCACTGTTTACAAGACGGGCATTTGTAATCCCCAAACTCGACGACCGAGACGGGTGCGTCCACATCACCAAGCGTCGGCTGGCCTTCCGTCGACACGTGTTCCGCCGTCACCGGTGCCGCCGTCTCGGCTTGCTCGGCCGGCCGGTTCAAGAGAACGACCACGACGGCAATGAGCGCAACCGCAAGCAGCGTCGCGACGACCAATAATTTGTTCTGTTTCATTCGTTTCACCTCTATTTGTATCGATTCGTCTTTCATTATAACGAAAGCGCTATCTGTTTCCACGAAATCGACCTTGTTTTTTCTTAACTTTGCTTCATGTCTCGGAAAAGATGACGATGAACAAAGTGGATGTTGTCATTGTAGGAGGAATTAGTTTATGAAATCATTTTCGATGCGCCTCGGTCTCATCTTGGCGCTCAGCATCGCCACGCTCGTCTTTTTGCTCACCATCACGTTGACGTACATGACCAGTCAACGGTCCGCCGCCTCGCTCGAAGCGGAGATTGGAGAACGGTTATCGATGACGTCGCACCAGCTCGTCGACAAGCTCGACTTTTACATGTGGTCGCGCTATCAAGAAGTCCAATTGCTCCAAGGGCTCGACGCCTTGAACGACCCCGCCTCGAGCCGGGCGTTGCTCGACCAGGTCCAAACGAACATCCCCGCTTTCTCGTGGATGGGTGTGACCGACGCGTCAGGGAACGTCGTCGCCTCAACGAACGGCATATTAGAAGGGGCTTCGATCAGCGAACGACCCGTGTTTCTAAATGCACAGCAAGAGCCGTTCATCGGCGATGTCCACGAGGCTGTGTTGCTCGCCGAACTGTTGCCGAACCCGAGCGGTGAAGTCCTCCAGTTCGTCGACATCAGCGTCCCGCTCGTCCGTGATGGGACCTTCCAAGGCGTGCTCGCGACCCACCTCAGTTGGGAATGGGGCAAGGAAGTGCTCCGCCACTTCAATCGGACGCTCCATCATCAATCCGACTATACCGATTTGTTCGTCGTCAGCGGACGCGACAACACGGTGTTGCTCGGGCCTGATCACCTCATCGGCAAACCGCTTCCGACGTCTCTGAAAGAGGGCTGGCACGTCGACATGTGGCAGGACGGAACTTCTTATTTGACCGGCGTCGCCACCGGTGAAGGCTATGAAGATTACGCCGGCCTCGACTGGAGTGTCGTCGTCCGTCAACCGACCGAGGTCGCGTTCGCACCGGTCATCGAACTCGAGAATAAAATCTTATGGATCGGTCTCATCGCATCACTCGTGACGTCCACGCTCGGATGGTTCCTCGCCTCGATCGTGACGCGACCGCTCCAACGCATCACCGAGACGGCCGCTCTCATGAAACAAGGAAAAGCAAAGACGTTCCCGCACCAGTCCGGCATCCATGAGATCGAGTCGCTCGCCTTCGCCTTAGAGTCACTTGTGACATCGCTCACCGAATCCGAGACGGAACGGGTCCATTACGAGTCGCTCGCCAACCGCGACGTCTTGACCGGACTCGCTAATCGAACGGCGCTCCGACATTATTTGAACGAAGCGCAGGCAACGCGTAATGAATATGTCTGTTTCTATATCGACCTCGATGGCTTCAAGGCGGTCAATGACACGTATGGCCACGCCACGGGCGACGACGTCTTGATTGAGATCGCCGAACGGTTGAAGCGCGTGACGCTCGACGGTGCCTACCCGGTCCGGTTGAGCGGTGACGAGTTCTTCCTCTTGTTCGAACGGAATGGACGGAGCGAACAAGCAATCACACAAATCGGACAAAACATCATCGCGACTCTGTCCGAACCGATCGCCATCGAAGACGGGACAACAAGCGTCGGGGCAAGTATCGGCGCCTCGCTCTGGCAGACGGAGACGGTGCCACACGCCGCCATCGAACGGGCCGATCAAGCGCTCTATCGTTCAAAAGCGAACGGCAAGCATCAAATTACGCTCGATGAGACGCTCATCGCATAAGCAAAGGTCCATGCCGCTCGGCATGGACCTTCTTGTATTACGCTTCGAACAACAACTGTTCTGGATCTTCAATCATATCTTTGATGTGCTTGAGGAACGTCACAGCCTCACGACCATCGACGATGCGGTGGTCATACGAGAGCGCCACGTACATCATCGGACGGTTCTCCATCGTCTCCGCGTCGATGGCGATCGGACGGAGTTGAATCGAGTGCATCCCGAGGATGGCGACTTGTGGGCCGTTCAAGATCGGTGTCGACAAGAGTGAGCCGAAGACGCCACCGTTCGTGATTGTGAACGTGCCACCTGTGAGGTCGCTCAGCCCGAGCTTGTTGTTGCGGGCTTTATCGGCAAGGTGCAAGATGTCCTTCTCGATTTCACCGAAGTTTTTGCGATCCGCTTCGCGGACGACCGGGACGACAAGGCCGTCCGGAGCCGACACGGCGATGCCGATGTCATAGTATTTCTTCAAGACGATCTCGTTACCTTGAATCTCAGCGTTCAAGTACGGCATCCGTTTGAGTGCCGCGACGGCCGCTTTCGTGAAGAACGACATGAAACCGAGTTTGACGTCGTTGTCCTTGATGAACTTCTCTTGGCGACGTTTGCGGAGCGCCATGACAGCCGACATGTCGATTTCGTTGAACGTCGTCAACATCGCTGCCGTCTGTTGCACTTCGACGAGGCGGTTAGCAATCGTCTGACGACGACGCGTCATTTTGATGCGCTCTTCGTCTTTACCGCTCGCCACCGGTTGCGGTGCCGCTGCCGGTGCTTTCGGTGCTTGTGGAGCTGACGTCGATGCCGGTTTCGACTCGTGGCTCGTCACGTCATGGACGTTGATGCGGCCAATCGGGTCGTTCGTTTGGATGGCTGACAAGTCGATGCCTTTTTCACGGGCCAGTTTACGGGCCGCCGGTGTCGCGATCGGTCCTTTGCCCGGGCTCGCGACGTGCTCTTCACGGCGCTCGACTTTCTTCGCTTCGCCGACTTCCTCTGTTTTCGTCTCAGTCGGAGCTGGAGCCGTCTCAGCAGGTGCTTCTGTCTTTGTCTTCGTCGCGACGGCCGTGCCGCCACCCGAACCTGAGCTGAGGCGGGCGATCACTTGTCCGACTTGGACCGTGTCCCCTTCGGCCGCCAATTGCTCGTCGAGCGTGCCCGACTCATCGGCCGGTACCTCGATATTGACTTTGTCCGTCTCGAGTTCGACGATAGCTTCCCCTTTTTCAATGTGGTCGCCTGGCTGTTTAAGCCACGACGCGACCGTTCCTTCCGTAATGGACTCTGCTAATTCCGGTACTTTAATTTCGATCACAATGAGTTCCCCCTTAACTTATTTACGATCTTTTTGGTATGTGCTCGTGCCGGCAGCAGCCGAGACGGCGTCACGTGAGATGGCTTCACGGATGATGCGGGCTTGCTCTTGTTTATGGGCCGTCGGGTTTCCTTCAGCCGGGCTCGAACGGCGGCGACGGCCGACGTAACGGACGTTCAACCGGTTCGATGTGACCGCTTCGAGACGGGGCTCGATGTACGTCCATGCCCCCATGTTCTTCGGCTCTTCTTGGACCCAGACAATCTCTTTCGCGTTCGGATAGCGGCTGATCAATTCACGGATCTCACGGACCGGGAACGGATAGATTTCTTCGACGCGGATGATGTGAAGGAAATCGAGTGACTCCTCTGACTTCATCGTCGCTTCTTGAAGGTCGATCGCCATCTTCCCTGAACAGAAGACGAGACGTTCGACTTTCTCGGAATTCTCACCGAGACCGGTTTGTTCGATGATCGGACGGAAGCTGTTGTCGGATAGTTCATCGACCGATGAGGCTGCAAGCGGATGACGAAGCAAGCTCTTCGGTGTCATGATGATCATCGGACGGACTTGTTCCGTGCCGAGCATCTTCGCCTGACGACGCAAGATGTGGAAATACTGCGCGGCCGTCGACAAGTTCGCGACCGTCCAGTTTTTCTCTCCGGCGAGCGTCAAGTAACGCTCCATGCGGGCGCTCGAGTGCTCTGGGCCTTGACCTTCATAGCCGTGCGGCAACAGCATGACGAGACCTGACTTCTGGCCCCATTTGGCGCGACCGGCCGAAATGAACTGGTCGAACATGACTTGGGCCGAATTGGCGAAGTCCCCATACTGTGCTTCCCACAAGACGAGCGTGTCTTGGGCGAACACGTTATAGCCGTATTCGAAACCGAGCACCGATCCTTCTGAGAGCGGGCTGTTGTGGACCGAGAACGAGGCGTTTGCCGTCGACAAGTGGTGGAGCGGCGAGAACTTCTTGCCTGTCTCGACATCGTTCAACATGATGTTCCGTTGCGCGAACGTGCCGCGCTCCGAATCTTGACCGCTCAAGCGGATTGGTGTGCCGTCCGAGATGATCGAGGCGTAAGCGAGCGTCTCGGCATGGCCCCAGTCGACTTTCCCGTTGTCCGCGAACGCGTCGCGGCGACGGTCAAGTACTTTTTGCAGCTTATGGAACACGCCGAAGCCTTCCGGCCAGACGAGCAATTCGTCGTTCAATTGCTGGAGCACGTCACGTTCGACGCCCGTCTCGACGAACGGGAAACCTTTGTGGACCGCTTCCGGCAAGATGATGTCGGCATCCTCTTCTTCGGCCGGGACGAGGTCGCGGGCCGATTTGAGACGGTCTTCAATCGATTGCTCGATCGTCGCTTTGTCTTCTTTCGACATGACGCCTTCCGCTTCGAGCACGTCCGCATAGACGTGACGGACCGACTTGTGTTCTTTGATGGCCTTATAGAGGACCGGGTTCGTGTTCATCGGCTCATCCATCTCGTTATGACCGTAGCGGCGGTAACCGACCAAGTCAACAAGGATGTCTTTATGGAACTTGGCGCGATATTCGCTGCACAGTTTGGCGACAGCGACACACGCTTCCGGGTCGTCCGCGTTGACGTGGAACACCGGGATCTCGTAGCCTTTGGCGATATCGCTCGCATAACGTGTCGAGCGCGAATCGCTCGGGTCGGTCGTGAAGCCGATCGTGTTGTTGGCGATGACGTGGACCGTCCCGGCTGTACGATAACCTTGCAAGTTTGTCATGTTAAGTGTCTCGGCGACGATGCCTTGTCCTGGGAACGCGGCGTCCCCATGAATCAAGATCGATGCGGCTTTGTCGTCATGTTGGACGGCCATCCCTTTTTCCGAGCGGTCGTCTTGCGCTGCACGCGTATAGCCTTCGACGACCGAACCGACGAACTCGAGATGGCTCGGGTTGTTGGCGAGATTCAAACGGACTTCTTTTTTCTCGTCTAACACTCTGCGGTCGAGACCGAGGTGATATTTCACATCGCCGGACCAACCAAAGTTGATGCCGATCGACCCTTCCGATGGGATCAACTCTTTGTTCGGGGCGTGCTGGAACTCGGCGAAAATCATCTCGTACGGTTTGCCGAGAACGTGCGCGAGCACGTTCAAGCGTCCGCGGTGGGCCATCCCGATGTTGATATGTTCTGACCCACTCGAGATGAGGCCGCCGACCATGGCGTCAAGGAGCGGCACCATTGCGTCGAGCCCTTCGATCGAGAAGCGTTTTTGTCCGACGTATGTCTTATGAAGGAACGACTCGAACAGTTCTGTCTCGGCTAGACGTTCGAAGAGCTCGATTTTCTCGTTCTTCGAGTATTTCGTTTGGAGTGCACCTTGCTCGATACGGCGGCGAATCCAACGCTTCTCTTCCATGTCGTCCAAGTGACGGAGCTCGATGGCGACCGGCCCCGTATAGACGTCAAGCAAATGACGAACGAGTTCGAGCGCGTTCGCGCCCGGTTTCGGCACGTCTTCCGACAACAAGTGGGCCGGTACTTGCTCGAGGTCGGCTTCACTCAATCCGTAGCGGTCAAACGCAAACAAGCCGTGTTCGCGCGGATGGTCTTTGAGCGGGTAAATATCGGCCGCTTTATGGCCGAGTGCCCGAATGTCATTGACCAATCGTGTCGCTGCCACGACTTTCTCTAAATCAAACGATGCAGCCGGCGCGACTGGTGCGCTCGTTTCCGGCGCCCCGTATTCGTCAAAGTATTGACGCGTCTCCTCATCGACTGATTCTGGGTCTTCTACATACTGCTCGTACAATTCAACGATGTAGCCTAAGTTTGGACCATAAAATGCTTGCACTGCTTCGCGACCGTTCGACGACTCTCCCATTGAATAAATCCCCCTATCCGTTCCTGCGCGTCCGATGTGTGAACGCTTTCATTTTAACATTAAGGACGAAACAGTTCATCCATCTGATTCGACCTGCAAAAAGAGCCAAATCTTGCCTCTTTCTCTCCTCTTCATACTACACCTTTCCGTATGGAAAGACCCTTTCAAATTCACAATTCGTCCATACTATTTCAATAAGTTTTCCTTATCAACAAATTGTGAAATCGATGTTTTGTTTCAACAGTTTCAAAAAAAGGTGAAACCTTGTTTCAATCAAGCCCGTATATAAGAGAGTCCAGTTGGAAAATACTCTCAACGAAAGCAAGGTGACCCTATGTTATCCGTACAAAACGTACACAAAAAAATGGGCCAGACGAACGTCCTGACGAATGTCAGCTTCGACGTCACGCCTGGAGAAATCTTTGGCTTCCTCGGCCCGAACGGCGCCGGAAAGACGACGACGATCCGCATCATCACCGGTCTCATGCCAGCGACACACGGTAAAGTGACCGTCGACGGATTCGACGTCTCGACAGAACGCCAACAAGCGCTCAGTCGCATCGGTGCTATCGTCGAAAATCCGGCCTTTTATCCGTATTTGACGGGCCGCGAGAACTTGATTCATGCGATGAACTTGATTCCTGGCTTGAAAAAAGTCGACTTGAACGCCCTCGGTGCCCTCGTCGGACTCGAGACGAAACTCGATATGAAAGTAAAACAATACTCGCTCGGGATGAAACAGCGTCTCGGCATCGCCCGTGCCCTGCTCCACAACCCGAAAGTATTGATCCTCGACGAACCGACGAACGGTCTCGACCCTGCCGGTATCGCCGATCTCCGTAACTATTTGCGGCACTTGGCCGATCATCGCGGCATCGCCATCCTCATCTCGAGCCACTTGTTAAGCGAGATGGAGTTGATTACGGATCGCTTCGCCATCATCGACCAAGGTCAAATCAAGTCGGTCCAAGGCGGAGACGGTGAGGCCAAGACGGAGAGCGTCATCCTCTGTAAAGTCGGCCGCGAGCAGATGAACGAAGCGCTCGATATCGTCGCACTCGCGTTTGATGATGTGAAAATCATCCAACAATCGGCCGAGACGTTCATCGTCCCGCGTCCGGAAACCGACATCCCGCATTTGTTGAAGCATCTCGTCGAACGTGACATCGCTGTCTATCAGATTGGGATGAAACACGAGACGCTCGAAGAACAGTTCTTGAAATTGACGAAAAAAGAAGGAGGCACGAACAATGCGTTCATTACTAGCCAATGAGTTCATGAAATGGCGGCGCACGATTAAACCGCTCGTCGCACTCGGAATGTACACCGGGATCATCGTCTTGACGTACTTCATCGTCCGGAGCGGCGACAACCCAGGTGACGCGGAAACGTTCGTCAACTATGCGACGATGGCGGCGATGACATTCCTCGGGATTTTCACGATCGTCTTCACAGCCGAGATGATCGGGAACGAGTTGAAATTTGATACGTTGAAGCACTTGCTCATGAGCCCATACTCGCGCGATCGGATTTTACTATCGAAACTCGTGGCCGCCCTTTTGATCATGCTCGCCCAGTTCGTGTTCATCCTTGCCGTCACATACGGTTTTGCATTAACGCTCGATGGAGAGTTGACATTCGAACAGTTCCGCAACATCTTACTTAGTGTGTCGAGCGGCGTCTTCGTCATCTTCTTGACGCTCATGTTCTCGGTCGTCTTTAAATCGGTCGGCGTCGTCATCGGCTTCACCGTGCTCGCGAACTTCGTCTCGACGATGATTGGTGGGCTTCTCATCACATGGAAACCAGTCATCGCCAAGTGGATCGTCTTCTTGCACACGGATTTGTCGATCTATTATCAAAGCCCGGGCTTCATGGAGACGATGGACGTGACGATTTGGTTCTCGGCGTTCTATGTTTTGATTCACATCGTCGCCTTCTATATCATCACGGCGTTCATGTTCCGCAGTAAAACGTTCGCCGAATGACGATTAACGTCTGAACGAGTGTGGTACTTCCTATACAGAGACTTCTTTGAATGGAGGGACCACGATGCCAAAGACGGCGTTACTCATCATCGACATGTTCAACGACTTCGACTTCGTCGGTGGGGACGACTTGTTCCGACACACGGAGCCGATTGTCGACCCGATTTTGAAACTGAAGCGTCACTTTAAAGAGAACGACTGGCCGGTCATCTACTGCAACGACAACTTCGGGCAGTGGAAAGACAGCACCGAGGACATCATTCGTCACGTCGATTCCTCGAGAGGCAGCGCCATCGCCAAACGAATCGCGCCGGAAGAGAAAGAATACTTCATCATCAAGCCGCGACACTCGACGTTTTACGGAACACAGCTCGACATCTTGCTGCGTCAACTTGACGTCACATCGCTCGTCTTGACCGGTGTCGCCTCAGATATCTGTATCCTATTCTCGGCGAATGACGGCTATATGCGTGAGTATGAGCTTCATGTCCCGCGCGACTGTGTCGCCGCTGAGACAGACAAGCGTAACGACAGCGCTTTGACCGTCATCCATGAGGCACTTGGCATCCCTATCGATGATGCCGAGACGTATATAAAAGATACCCAGGTGTGATAAAAGCCTCTGATTGTTGGACACATAATCCCAACATTTCAGAGGCTTTTTCGTTATGTTTTCAGCTATGCTAGATATGAAGAAACAATGAAGGATGTGACAATATGTATCTCACAATCGGATTATCATTACTCGTTTGCTTGATTGCCCTCATTTTTACGATTATGGTCGGACTCGGAAAAGACAAGTCAGACTACAGTCAAAAGAAAAGCTGGTCGATGGTGTCTTGGACATATATCGTTTTGTTCCCGATCTCATTCGTGGCGCTCGGCCTGTTATACTATTTCATTACCCGATGACCTCGTTCATCGGGATTTTTTTATTTCACTGCAACCGTGATGCCAATCGGATAATGGCGCGTCCCCCGCTTCGGTTCGACGAGCACGCCCCGCTGGTAATAGAACTCGGTCGATGTGAACGGTGTGAACAGCGCCTCGAACTCGACCTCCGTGAACTGATGGGCGTGGAACGGCTCATTCGTCGGCTGTCCCACACCTTGCCCGAATGGTGTCGACAACACCAAGATGCCGCCTGGCTTCAATAAGTCCCACACGTTCGCCATGAACGCCTCATATTTGGTCACGTGTTCAATCGTCTCGAAGCTGACGATGCAATCGAACGTCCCGAGTTTGTCCGGCAACGTCCGGTCGACGACATCACCTACGATATAGTTGACGTTCGGGTGGTGGTAACGTCCTTTCGCATAGCGCGTCGCCTCTTCCGACAAGTCGACGGCAACGACTTCGGTCACTGTCCCCTTCAAGTTTTTGGCGATCAATTGACTGCCATACCCGCTCCCGCTCGCAAAATCGAGGACGCGCCCGTTCATGTATAACAGGGCGAAATGGTAACGCGCGATATGTTCGAGCAATAAGCCGTTCAGTGGGTCCATGCGATCTGGGATGACCCGTTCTCCCGTATAGTCTAATGTCATAATTTCTCCTTTTGTTATCTGCACTTCTTTCATCTTAGTCTTCCTAGGGCGCGACGACCACAAAAAAAGAGAAAAGATTGTCTCCAACCTTTTCTCTCTTCGTTATTGATCTTGCTTGAAGCGAAGTAAATCCGAATAGATGAGCTGGTCGTTCATCTCGAGGATTTTGTTCGCTTCTTCTTCAAGTGGCGTACATACTGCACCGTCTTCGGCGACTTCGCCAGTTTTGGCGTCATAACAGATCGACTGCGTGAAGAGGTGGTCTTGCGTCACGACCGTTCCATCGCGGAAGATGGCGCGGTCATAATGCTCTTTCGAGAACAAGTCGTTCCCGAAGCCGACCTGTTCCGACGTGTCGATTCCGAGCAAGTGCTGAATCGTCGGGTTCATGTCGACATGACTCCCGATCGTCTCATGCACTTCACCCTTGTCTTGTCCCGGCAAGTGAATCGCGAACGGGACCGCTTGAAGTTTAGCGACATCATATGGCGTCAACTCGTCTTTTCCAAGCAGGTCGGCCATGGCGGCGTTATGGTTCGTCGAGATGCCGTAATGGTCACCATAGACGATGAAGATCGTGTCATCCCATGTGCCGTTCGCCTTCAACTCATCGATGAACAAGCCGAGGGCATAGTCCTGATAAGCGAGTGCTTGCGGGAAGTTGTTGAGCGTCGTCGAGTTCGTCTCGAATTTCGGGACGAGCTCATGCTTCTCGCTCGGCATCGTGTACGGGAAGTGGTTCGTGAGCGTAAGGAACTTCGCATAGTACGGTTCCGGTAGCTCTTCAAGCATCGGGATCGATTGGAGGAAGAACTCGTCGTCGAGTAACCCCCACTCCGTCATGTCCTCAGGATTGCCGAGGTCATAACTGGCTTCGTCATAGAACTTGTCGACACCGATGTTTTGATACATCTGGTCACGGTTCCAGAACGATTTATTGTTGGCGTGGAACACGGCCGAATAGTAGTTGTCTTCTTTGATGACTTCCGGTAGCGCATTGTACTCGTTATCGGCGTTCGTGAAGTAGACACCGCCACGTGAGAGACCGTAGAGCGAGTTATCGAGTGCGAACTCGGCATCCGACGTCTTCCCTTGGCCGGTCGTGTGGTAATAGTTCGGCCAGTAGTGCGACTCTTCGATTAATTCGTTCAAGTTCGGCGTGATGTACTCGCCGTTCGAGGCTTTCATGTTGTGCGTGAAGTTCTGAGCCGACTCGAACGAGACGACGATGACGTTCTTGCCTTTATACTTCCCAAACATTTCAGGGTCGGGGGCCGCATAGTTCTGACGCGTGAAGTTCTCGACTTCATCCAGTTCAGATCCGTCTGCGAGCGCTTTTTGCGCCGATGTCTTCGTTTGAAGCATGGCGTCGTAGACGTGGAAATTGAACGTTCCTAAGTTTTTAACCAACAGTTCTCGGTCGAACGAGCGCGTGAGTAACTCTGGGCGCTCCGTTTCAGCGAGGACGAGGTTGAATCCAAACATGGCGGCCGCTGCCGTGAATGTGATCAAGACGCGACGCTGTGATGCCTGGCTCGTCTCTTTCATCTTCCATAACAGGAATGGAAGTACGACGAGATCACCTAACAAGAGCAAGTCTTTCCATTCGAGAAGCGAGAGGAATGACGACGAGAGCGTCTCCATGTTCGACGACTGGAACAAGACCGGTACGGTCAAGAAGTCCGTGAACTCACGGTAGTAGGTCGTATCCGCGAACAAGATGAGCGAGGAGACGAGATACAAACTGTACAACGCCCACTTCCGCTTATTCCCCCCGAAGAAGAAGCTGAAAGCGAACAGGAACAGCGTGAAGCTGAGCGGATTGATGATGAGGATGAATGCCTGGACCGCGTTCTCGGCCGGTATATTGAAGAAGAACTGATACGCAATCAGCGACTTCGTCCATAACAGGATGGTGAACATCCAGAACAGACGATGTGTCTTGAACGACTCGAGCGCCGCTTGGCGGAATCGGTCCATCCGTCCTTTCGGTTGATTCGTGTAATTCATGTAAACACTCCTTGTATGGAATTCAAGTTAAAGGTTCATTTTTTAGACGTATAACCTATATTTTAACGTTCCTGTGACCTCAATTCAACTAATTGACGTTTACAACTATACATAAACTTAACAATTCCATTGCAAGGTTTACAAAAAAATGACTACCGAGTCGCCTCGGTAGCCATTTAACAGTAATTCGATTAACCGATGATGTCCATCCAAATTTTAACTGTGCTCGCTAAGATGAGGAGCGCCAAAATCATTTGCAGCGATTTCGTTTTCATGTTCTTGCCGACGTTCGCGCCGATTGGAGCCGCAATCAAACTGGCGATAATCATGATGACGGCTGGTTCCCACACAATTTGGTCGGTGATGATTTTCCCGGCCGTCGAGCCGATTGACGAGATGAACGTGATAGCGAGCGAACTCGCGATTGCCATCTTCGTCGGAATCCGGAGCACGACGAGCATGATCGGCATCAAGATGAATGCTCCCGCTGCCCCGACGATCCCTGCTGCCACTCCGACGATGAACGCCGAACTCGATGCGATCACTTTATTGAATGTGACTTGGTCGAGCGGAACATCCTCAACATTCTTTTTCGGTAAGAACATCATGATTGTCGCAATGGTCGCGAGCACGGCATAAACGACGTTAATCAAGTTCTCAGACAAGAGCGTCGAGCCGTAGCCGCCGATGAAACTCCCGATCAAGACGGCGACACCCATATACAAGATGAGCTGTTTGTTCAAATAACCGCCCTTCCGGTATGCGTAAATTCCGCCAATCGTCGCGAAGAAGACTTGAATCGCGCTAATCCCCGATACTTCATGGGCGCTGAACGCCGCGAAGCCGAGGAGCGGTGGAATATACAACAACATCGGATATTTAATAATCGATCCGCCAATTCCGACCATCCCTGAAATGAACGACCCGATAAAGCCGATCAAAAAGATGGTGATGATAAATCCAAATTCCATCATAACTCCTCCAATTCCCTACCATATATAATAAGTAAGTTTTTATTTTTGTTCCCAGGCAATCATACCGCCCGAAACATCATAAATTTCAGTGTAGCCACGTTGTTTCAACAGTTGTGCTGCTTGGGCACTTCGATTTCCGCTCCGGCAGATGACATAGATCGGTTCATCTTTCGGATAAGGTAGTTCGGTTTCATTTAATGAAGAAAGTGGTGCGTTCACCGCTCCTTCGATATGCCCCCCCTCGTATTCATCCACTTCTCGGACGTCTAACAAGGTTATTTCTTCGTTTTCCAATCTGTTTTGTAGTGTTTCAACGTCAATTTTTGTGATTTCACTCTCTTCGGACGTGAAAAGAACGATTCCGATCGTCGTCAGCACCAAAATCGATAAAATCAGCATTAATTTCTTCAATTTTCGACCTCCGATTCTTTTTCTTGCATTCAGTATACCTCAGGGGGTATATTAAAAACAACGAAAGAAACTCACTTCAAAAATTCTACAATCACAAAGGAGATCAATGACTCATGAAAACCATTTCGACAACTGAACTAGAAACGTTGCTTCAATCTGATGAGACGCTCAATTTGATTGACGTTCGGGAGACAGACGAATTTGCAGGTGGGCACATCAAGCAAGCGAAAAACGTTCCCCTCTCTGAATTCGGTGCGAAAGTCGATGAGCTCGATCGTTCGAAACCGATTCACGTCATCTGTGCAGCAGGCGGACGAAGCATGAACGCTTCGGCTTACCTCGATTCACTCGGCTTCGATGTCATCAACGTCGATGGCGGCATGATGAGCTGGACGGGCGAAACAGTCTAACAATCTTCTATATATAAATCTCAACAACCACATTCGTTTACAGTCAATTAATCTTAGGGGGTACTTTACATGTTATTACGTTATTTCTATGATCAAAAATTAGCACAAGCATCTTACATGGTCGGTTGCCAAATGACCGGCGAAGCCGTCGTCATCGACCCGGCCCGCAACATCACACCGTATCTTCAAGAAGCTGAAAAAGAAGGCATGAAAATCGTCGCGACGGCTGAGACTCACATCCATGCCGACTTCGTCTCAGGTTCACTCGAGCTTGCGAAACGTACCGGTTCAACGGCTTACCTATCAGACGAAGGCGACGCGTCATGGAAATATGCGTTCGCGAAAGACATCGACTCAAAACTCGTCAAAGATGGCGACACGTTCAAAGTCGGTAACGTCACACTCGAAGTCATGCACACACCAGGTCACACGCCAGAACATATCTCGTTCTTGCTTTACGACCGGAACCAGACACAACCAATGGGGATCTTCACAGGCGACTTCGTTTTCGTCGGCGACATCGGTCGTCCTGACCTGCTCGAAGAAGCAGCCGGTGTGAAAGGAACGACAGCCATCGGTGCCGAGCAAATGTTCGACTCACTCAAGAAGTTCAAAAATCTTCCTGACTTCGTTCAAGTTTGGCCGGGCCATGGTGCCGGAAGTGCTTGCGGGAAAGCGCTCGGCGCCATCCCGACATCGACGGTCGGCTACGAAAAAGCGACGAACTGGGCGCTTCAAATGACAGACAAAGATGCGTTCATCAAAGAGTTGACGACGGACCAGCCAGAACCGCCGAACTACTTCGCGATGATGAAAAAAGTGAACAAAGAAGGCATCCAAGTGACGAACATGATCGCTCGTCCGGAAGTCGTCGGCTCGGACCGCCTCGACACGCTCGTCGAAGAGACACAAGTCGTCGATACGCGTAAAGGGGAAGAGTTTGCCAAAGGACACGTCCCAGGCACAATCAACATCCCATACAACACGAAATTCGTCTCATGGGCCGGCTGGCTCGTCAACTTTGACAAAGACATCACGCTCATCGCGAGCGCGGAAGACGTCGATCAAGTGCAGACGGACTTCCAATCAATCGGTCTCGATCGTCTCCGCTTTGTCGTCCCAGTCGAAGAGCTCGGTCAAGAGCTATTGACGGAAACGTACACGGACGTGACAGCGGAACAAGCGATCGAGTCTGCTGAAAAAGGTGACGTCTTCGTTCTCGACGTCCGGAATGCGACAGAATGGAACGCGAGCCACTACGAGAAAGCCGAACGTATCCTACTCGGTAAACTGGCACGCGACCATGAAGGTCTTCCGACAGATCAAACGATTGCCGTTCACTGTGCGTCAGGCGTCCGTTCACGGATGGCTGCGAGTGTACTACAATCACTCGGCTACAAGGATATCCAAAACATCCTCGGTGGCTACGGTGCGATGAAGACCGTCCTCAATGCAGAACAAATCGGCTAATGCTATACTACAAACAAAGAAAGCGCCCACTCGTCTGGGCGCTTTTTCTCTAGGAGGGATTGTTTGATCGCCATCGGTCCATTGAACGTTCGACTCGATTTACTGGCTATGATGGCCAGCCTGCTCATTCTCTACATCGGTTTCAAAAAAATCGGCTTGTCGGAAAAAGAACGCGACGCCGTCCTCGGCACATGGTTTGCCGGCTTTCTCGCTTGGAAAGGGAGCGCGATCGTCCTCGGTCTCGCGTCGACCGGTAGTTTGGCCTTCTCCCTTTATGCGACCGGAGGCACGTGGTCACTCCTCATCGCCGCTGGTGTGATTGCATTCTTCGTCTACCGGCTTGATGCTCACCTTCGCGGCTATTGGTTGTTCTCGGCCTTGTTCCTTTGGTTTGCGATGACGCTCGTCGTCCCGAAATATGGGATGCTCCCGCTGCTTTCATCGCCGCAACCGCTCCATCTCTATATGGCCGTCCTCATCTCCTTGCTGCTCATCGCGACGTGGCGCTGGATGCGGATACCGACGCTCGGGGCGCTGCTTTGGACCGTGGTCGGTGCCATAGCGATTTGGTCGGTCGGGTCGCTTGTGACCGATACGTTCAAGTTGTGGTGGCTCATTCCGTTCTTTTTTCTAATCGCCGTCGCCACATATGTAGCGCGGCCATCTCAAAAGGCGGTCCAATATGGACTCGGTCTCATCGTCGTGCTCGCCGTCATCAACGCGAGCTTACCGGACGAGACACCACGGCTCGAGGCCGACTCGTCCCAGACTGGATTGAATATCGGTCAAGTCCCGCCAAACTTTGAATTGAAGCGAACGGATGGGACGACTTTCAACTTGAGTGAGTTACGCGGCGAACGGATCGTCGTCAACTTCTGGGCGTCATGGTGCCCGCCATGCCGGGCGGAGATGCCGGACATGGCCAAGTTTGCCCGTGAACAAGACGATGTGACCATCGTCGCCGTCAATACGACGACGAGCGAACGAGATGTCGAGGATGCGCGGACGTTCGTCGCCCCATATGAAGATGCGTTCAAGGTCGTCTATGACGAGGAAGGGATTGTCGGAAACGCCTATCGGATCCAAGCGATGCCGACGACGTACGTCCTCGATGAAAATGGAATCATCGTCGCCAAGCAGTTCGGCGCGATCGACCACGCCTGGCTCAAAGCGCAGACAAACTGAAAATAAAGGAGCGACTTTCTCTCGATTGAGAATAGCCGCTCCTTTATTTGTCTCGCCGGTAATTCAACTCGTCTTTTTTTCGTAAGCTTCAAATTCTTTCGATCCTCGTTTTGGAGGTTGTGAGTCTTGTTGCATGGATAACCACCCTACTAGACCGGTGACAAGAGAGAACAGAAGGATTCCCAGTTGAGAAATCGACACAGATGTCATCAAGCTATCAATGAGGTTTAATATGAGGAATGGACTAGCGATCTGAAAGAACAAGGCTAACACCCCTGTATGTGATTGGATGATATCGAGACTCGTCAACGCCTTCAAGAAGGAAGATAGAAACAAGTTGGTCGGAATCTCTGAAATTCCATATACGATGAAGAAGAGTAATAGACTCCGCAACGATTCATACTGTAGACCAAGTATCTTCAAGATAAAAAATTCAAGAGATGTAAACACAATCAATATGATGGAAACAATCATCGTACAAATCAATAAGGGTTTGATTCTTTTAATCGTGATTAACCCCCTTCTGCTTAGACGGCGTGTCAAAACTAAAAACCGCCTGCGCGGTTCTTAGTTTTGCTTTAAATAACCTTGTGTCTTTAGGAAGTCCTTTACATCGAGCCGGGTCGGTTTCGACAACATCCGTCCCATCTGTCCTGTCCACGTGTCACTTCGTTGGTTCGACCCGCGTGCCGCGTAGTAATCGTGAATCGTCGCATCATACGCATCGAGTTCTTGTTTCAGTTGCTCGGCGTCTGCGACGTACGTGTTCTCGTGATAAATATGTTCGAGCGGGAGACGCGGTTTCTGCCCTTCGACATGTTCCGGGACACCGACGGCAAGTCCGAATAGCGGCAAAACCCGCTCCGGCAGTCCGAGCAGTTCCTTCACGGCGAACATATCATTGCGAATCCCACCGATGTAACAAATGCCGAGGCCCATCGATTCGGCGGCCACGACGGCATTTTGCGAAGCGAGCGCGGCATCGATGACCGCTACGAGCAACTTCTCGTCCGTCTCGAGCGTCGCGTTCACTTCGGCTTCCCGCAGTTCCCCGATCAACTCATGTCGATACAGGTCGGCGCAGAAGACGAAGAAGTGACCGTTGTCGATGACGTATTGCTGGTTACCGGCGATCTCGGCTAGCCGTGCTTTCTTCTCCGGGTCGGTCACCCCGATGATGGAATAGGCTTGGATGAAGCTTGACGTCGAAGCGCGCTGGGCACTCTCGACGATGAGTCTGATTTGTTCGTCGGTCAACGTCTCATCCGTGAATGAACGGACGGAGCGGTGATTCAGTAGTGTGTCGATAACTTGGTTCATGTAGCATCCCCCCTTTTTCTTATCTTGGCATATGGAAGGGCTCGGGACAATTTTTGAGGTTCAGCCAACTCTCATCCTTATGAGAATGCAAACAAAAACAGAGATGCATTTATGCATCTCTGTTGGAATAATTTATTCCGTCACTTGACTCAAGAACGGCGTGATATCGACATTCAATTCTTTCGAGAGACGCGCGCCGAGGTCACGGTCGGCCCGGTAGAAGTTACAAATCAAGAGCAGCACCGTATTCTCATGGCGGACTTCTTTAATGTGCGCCACCAAGTTGTTCACGAGCGCCGTCTTCTCTTCTTCCGAGTAACGACGGTACACTTCGCCCGCTTGACCGAAGTCGTTCGTCTTCTCGATTTTTTGACGTCCGGCTACGCCTGAGAGCGGTTGTTCCGTCTCGATATAAGCCGCGTCCGGTTTCGGTGCGTCCTCATAGCGGTTCGGTTCATAGTTGACCGGGCTCGTCTGTTGTTTGAACGGCATCGCCCCGTCACGTTGGTTGTTCGATACTTGTGCAAACGGGCAGTTGATCGGAAGTTGAAGATAGTTCGCCCCGATGCGGTAACGTTGCGTGTCCGAATAGGAGAACAAGCGGCCTTGGAGCATCTTGTCTTCAGACGGTTGGATCCCAGGAACGAGCACGCCCGGGTTGAAGCCGACCGATTCCGTCTCGGCGAAGTAGTTGTCGACGTTCTTGTTGAGTCTCATCGTCCCGACGAGCTGATACGGAATGACGTCTTCGAACCAGTCTTTCGTCGCGTCGAGCGGGTCGAAGTCGAAGTTGTCCATATCGGCCGGATCGAGGATTTGGACGTAGAGGTCCCACTCCGGGAAGTCGCCTTCTTCGATGGCGTTGAACAAGTCGCGTGTCGCATGGTTGAAGTCTTCGGCTTGTACTTTCGCCGCTTCATCCATCGACAAGTTTTTAACACCTTGTTTCGGGACCCAACGGAGTTTTATGTACACCGTGTTTCCGTATTCGTTGACCCATTTGAACGAGTGGACCGATGAACCGCGCATATGACGGTATGAGGCTGGAATTCCTTCATCGCTGAACAAGTGGATGAGCATGCTCGTCGATTCCGGTGTGAGCGACATGAAGTCGAAGAAACGGTCCGGGTCTTGCAGGTTCGTGCGTGGGTCTGGTTTGAGCGAGTGGATCACGTCTGGGAATTTGATGGCGTCACGGATGAAGAAGACAGGCAAGTTGTTTCCAACGAAGTCGTAGTTTCCTTCTTCTGTATAAAATTTGACCGAGAATCCACGTGGGTCACGAAGCGTCTCCGGTGAGCCGAGGCCATGAATAACGGTTGAGAAGCGGGCGAAGATTGGTGTCTCTTGTCCTTCTTCCTGCAAAAATTTGGCTTTTGTATATCGTTTCATGCTATTTTTAACTTTGAAGACACCGTGGGCTCCGGCACCCCGGGCATGAACGACCCGTTCCGGCACGCGCTCACGGTCAAAGTGGGCGAGTTTCTCAATTAACTGATAATCTTCGAGAAGCGTCGGGCCGCGGCGACCCGCTGTGATGGAGTTGGCGTTGTCCCCGATTGGAACGCCTTGGTTAGTAGTTAGATGACGGTGTTGATCCATTAATATAGCCTCCTCTTAATAATCATTATTACAAGATTAATAATATTAAAAGATAATAATTATTACAAATAAAACGCTCGAGTAAAACTCGGGCGTTTTTAAAATCGCTTTCAGTTTTTACGTTTCTTGTGCTGTTCTTTTCGGTGAATCTCGGTCACAAGCAAGGCCGCGATAATGCCCCCGAGTGATCCCGCGACGATATCGACCATCGTGTCATCATTCCCGTTCCCTTGCATCGTCGTGTTCAACACCAAGTCCGACGTGAATTCATACATCTCCCACAGCGCCGCCCCGGCCATCGAGAAGACAACGATATAGACAAAGACGAAGCGTTTCGGCATCTCGAGTCGGATGTCTTCATCGAGCCGTGTCAAAAAGTCAAAGCCGAGAAACGCGAGGAAGACGCCGCTCAACACGTGCAGAAACGTGTCCCACCAGCCATTCGAATATAATCCGACAATCGAGCCCAAGTATTGCGACGCGAACAAAAACAAGATATAGGCGACTTTCATCTTGGCGTCGAACTCGGTCTTGAACGTCTTCTCGAGGATGAACGGGATCAATCCCGACACGATCCCCGCACCGGCGACGCTCGCGTCGAACCACTCTCCTTCGATAATTGACGTGACGAGAATGATTGCCATGAACAACACGAACCCGAATTCCAATAGACGTCCTCGTGTCAGTTTCATCTTTTTGCGCCTTCCTTCGTAAGAATGTCTCACCTACCCCATTCCCGTTTCAGCAAGCGTTTCAACAACACTGGCCGAAAATTCGTGCTTTTGTCGGATTCTTCTAACGGGCATATGTTCCATACTGAAAAAAACGCTTCAAGGAGGAAATCTCATGCCGATTAACCCTTATCTCAATTTCAACGGCGATTGTCACGACGCCATCTTGTTTTATGCCGACGTCTTCGCCGAGCCTGCCCCAGACATCATGACGTTCGCGGCCCAGCCGGGACCGGACGGCGAACCGGTCCCAGACGAGATGGCCGACCTTGTCCTCCACGCTCGTCTGAGCGTTCATGGCACATCGCTCATGTTTTCGGATGCGATGCCGGACGGTCCGGTCACGTTCGGGCAGAACATCACGCTCGCCGTCGTGACAGACGACCTCGACGCGATCCGTCGGGAATTCGTGGCTCTATCTGACGGCGGCCGTGTCCTCATGCCGCTCCAAGAGACGTTTTGGAGCAAGGCGTACGGCATGGTCGAAGATCGGTTTGGTGTCCAGTGGCAGTTCAGTCACGAGGCGTGACCATGACAAAGACCCCATCGCAAATCCGCGATGGGGTCTCGTTTATTTCTGGGCGACAAAAAAGATTCGTTCTGCGTTCGGGCCTGGAGCCTGATCCGTGAAGTCAGCGGTGACCGATTTCACATGGAAGCCGGCCCCGATGAGCCACTGCATATACTGTCCCGGCTCATACGTCCGCTGCTCGTGCGTCTCTTCGACACGCTCATACGTGCCATCTTCGAGCGCGACAAAGAACGTCAAGTCGTGAACGACCGAGAGCGGCGCCTCGCCCGGGTCGGCGAACCAGATGTACGAGCAATCTTCTCCGTTCGAGGCGTACGTCTTCTGATTGAAGAGCGTCTGCATCTTGTTCGGCGAATGTACATCAAAGATGAACATGCCGCCCGGTTTCAATTGTTCGTATACCGCCTCGAACGTGTCGATGACATCGGCCTCGTCCTCGAGATAGCAAAGCGAGTCGCAAAGGATCGTCACGGCGTCGACCGGGTGTGGCAATTCAAGCTCTCGCATATCCTGTTGCCAGAGCGGAAGCGTGATGCCTGCCTCGAGCGCTTTCTCTTGGGCGACTTCGAGCATCGACTCGGATAAGTCGAGCCCGATTGTCTCGTAATGCTCCGCCAAGCGAATTGTCGCCGAGCCCGTCCCGCATCCGACGTCAGCAAGCGATGCACCGTCTTCGACATGGCGATGCACGAAGGCGACCCAGTCCTCGTACGGGGCATCTTTCATTAACTCATCGTAGACGTAGGCGAACCCTTCGTACGCCATTAGCCGACTTCCACTTCAACGTGTGGCGCATCTGCCCACAATTTTTCAAGGTTGTAGTAGTCGCGGTCGTCGCGATGGAAGATGTGGACGACAACGTTTTCGAGGTCAGCGAGTACCCAACGTGCCGAGTCCATGCCTTCGAATTTGTGGAGCGGGAGCTCATGTTCGCCGGCCACGTCTTTGATTTCGCGTGCGATCGCTTGGACTTGCTTCTCTGAGTTACCGTGGCAGATAACGAAGTAATCTGCGACTGGTGAGATGCCTTCCATGTCGAGGACGACGATTTCTTCGGCACGCTTATCGTCAGCGGCCTTCACGATCAATTCTAATTCTTCTTTTACAGTCATACTGTACCTCCTAGGGTGTTTTCACAAAATGGTTATACGTCTCAATCGTCAGTGGAAAGATTCGCACCGACTTCTTCAATAAATAGTCGATTGTCTGACGCAACGTCGCGACGACGGCCGCTTCAAGCGAACGGTCCGCGAGGTCACGCAACGTGTCGACGCCCGGATACGACCGATTCGGCTCGATCGCGTCCGCGACGAACAAAATTTGGTCGAGCCGTGACATGCCCGGTTCCCCGGTCGTATGGTTTTTGATGGCCGATACGACGGCCGGGTCGAGGTCATACGCCCGGTCTAACAGGATGGCCCCGACCGGCGCATGCAGCAGTTCGTCATCGAACTCTAGCAAGCTCGGGTCGAGGTTCTCCTCGATGACGACTTGGCGCATCATGTCCGCGTCGAAGTATTTCGCATAGTCATGCAACATCGCCGCAAGACGTGCCTGCTCTATATCGACCCCATACAAGCGGGCCAACCGGTCTGCCGTCTCGACGACACCGAGCGTGTGGATATAGCGTTTCTCCGGCAATGTCGCCTCAATCAATGATTGTGCTTCCTCATACGTCATACAAGTCGCGCTCCTTGATATAAGTTTCGACATCGCGTGGGACGAGATACTTGATGGACTTGTCTCGTCTCGCCCGCTCCCTGATATCGGTCGATGAGATCTCGAGTTGTGGCATATCGATCGTGCGCACATCTGCCTGCTTCGGGATGCGGTACCGGCTACCCGGACGCGCAACGGCACCGAACGTGACGAGGGTGACGAGCGTGTCGTAATCGTACCACTTCTCGAGCGATTCGAGCGAGTCCGCCCCGATCAAGAAGAAGAACGTGTGCTCCGAATACAAGTCCCGCAACCGTCTCATCGTCTCGACCGTATAGGACGGTTCGTCGCGTTCAAACTCGATCAAACTCAGCTTAAAATCGGCTTGATCCGCGATTGCCCGCCGTGTCATCTCGATCCGGTCCTCAGCCGGGCTGAAACCCGCCTTGTGGGGCGGAATTGCCGCCGGCAAAAACCAGACCTCATCGAGATCGAGCTGTTCACGCGCCTGCTCGGCGATCAACAAGTGACCGAGGTGCGGCGGGTCGAACGTGCCTCCCATCAGGCCGATGCGGCTCATGGGAGTTTGATTTGGCGATTTTCTTTCTCAGTCGCCTGTTTGTACAAGACGATGACTTTTCCGATGACTTGAACGACTTCGGCTTTCGTGCCTTCAGCCAATTCTCCGGCTACGTCTTTCGGCGTATCGGCACAGTTTTGAAGTACTTGAACTTTCAAGAGCTCACGTTTTTCGAGTGCGTCGATAATGTCTTTGCACATCGCTTCGCTGACTCCATTTTTCCCGACTTGGTAAATCGGCGAAAGGTGGTGTGCTTCAGCACGTAAAAAGCGTTTTTGTTTACCTGATAACATACTATTTATTCCTCCAATAAGCTTTCAATTAACTTCATTCCGACAAGTTGATCCGGTCTCACACCTGTCCAATATTCAAACGCCAGAGCGCCTTGTCCGACGAACATGGCAGTTCCGTTGACGATTTTCGCGTCTGCTTTGGCGGCTTCCTTTAAAAACGGTGTGACGAGTGGACGATATATGATATCACAAACGACGGTGTTTTGTCGTAAACCTTTTAACGATCGTGGCGAATCAACGCCGTCCATGCCGACCGATGTCGTCTGGATGATGACATCATAGCGTGCAATATCGACATCCGAGAGCGTCTGCGCTTCGATGCCGAACGCGTCCGCGAGACGCTCTGCCCGCTCCATCGTCCGGTTCGTGACCGTGACGGCCCGGGTCGGCAAGGCGCTGATGATCCCGCGCGCTGCCCCTCCAGCACCGATGACGAGCACATGCCCCGTCCAATCGGTCCAGCGGTCGAGTGCGGCGACGAGGCCGGCACCGTCCGTGTTCGTCCCGACCAGCTTCCCGTCCCGCTTATATACCGTGTTGACGGCACCGGCGGCTTCAGCCGCTTGATCGAGCGCGTCAAGGTACGGGATGACGGCCTCTTTATACGGGATCGTGACGTTGAAGCCGTCCCAGACGCCGTCACGCATCTGTTGAAACAAGTCCGCGAGTTCGTCCGAGGTGACGTCGAGCGCCTCATAGCGCCCGAAAAGCCCAGACGCGCTCAGCCACTGCTCGTGCAGGACGGGAGAGAGCGAATGAGCAATCGGGTGACCGATGACGGCCAGTCTCATACGAGCGCCTCACGCAATGTGACGGCAACTCCTTTTGGTGCCCACGCGGCGATGCGTCCACCTTTTCCGTGAATTGCGACCCAACCGAGTCCGCTGAAGACGATGTCTGTCTTGACGCCGTCACGGAGACTGAACTCGTGACGCACGAGCGGAGGCAACAGTTGCAATGTCTTCTCGTTCGGCGGGTTGAGCATCTTACCGATATGGTTTTCGTATAGTTCATCTGCTTTGTCGAGCTTCGTCCGGTGCGTCTTTAACTCGTTCGACATGTAGACAACGAACGAGCGCTTGTTGCCCTCCATATAGTCGAGACGGGCGAGTCCACCGAAGAAGAGCGTCTGCTGCGGGTTCAACTGGAACACGTGCGGCTTGATCTCTTTTTTCGGGGTGATCGTCTTCAAATCTTTCGCATCGACATAATGCGCCATTTGATGACGGTTGATGATTCCCGGCGTGTCGTACAAATTCGCATCGTCGTCGAGCGGGATGTCAATCAAATCGAGCGTCGTTCCCGGGAAATGACTGACCGTGATGATGGCCTCGTCTTCTGCACCGAAACGCTTGATGACTTGGTTGATGAGCGTCGACTTCCCGACGTTCGTACAACCGACGACATAAACGTCCTTACCTTTCCGGTAATATTCGATCTTTTCGGCGAGCTCATCGATGCCGTGACCTTTTTTCGCACTGATCAAATGGACATCGATTGGGTTCAAACCGAGTTCTTTCGCTTCGGCCTTCATCCAGTTGGCCATCCGGTTCGGGTTGACCGACTTCGGCAACAAGTCGACCTTGTTTCCGACCAAGAGGACAGGGTTCGTGCCGACCGAGCGCTGAAGCCCTGGCAACCAGCTGCCGTTGAAGTCGAAGATATCGACGATTTTGATGACGAGCGCTTCTTTCGCGCTGATGCCGTTCAAGATGCGCAAGAAGTCGTCATCTGTCAATTCGACATCTTGAATTTGGTTGTAGTGCTTCAATTTGAAGCAACGTTGGCAAATGACGATCTCGCGATCGAGTGCTGATTTTGGTGCATAACCGACACCGGTCGGGTCTTCCGTTTGAATGGCGACACCGCAACCGGCGCAATAACGTTTTGTTTCTTCCATAGTGTTGTCTGCTGTCATTTGAGTTGCCTCTTCTTCATTCACCGTAGCGCCTCGCCGCTACTCCTGAAGCGTTAATTCCGACGCCTTACGCGCCGTACATGGACAGCCTCCTTCTTCCTGTGCGTTCGAGGTCCTTATTCATCTTTTTTATGTGAATCTTCGGAACGCGAGTGCATCGCCTCACCGATTTTCTCAGCGACCGCCACTTTGGCGCGCTTCGCATCGACGGCGATTTCCTCAACTTTTTTCGTGATCAACACGTACTTCCCGCGACGTTTCATATGGGCGAACACGACTTTTTCAAGCATGCGATTGAACTTCGTGACGAGTCCGTCCGTCTTGACGACCGGTTGCACGTGGATGACGTGAATCCCGGCCATGTTGGCACCGAGTACGTCCGTGAACAATTGATCGCCTAAGAAGATGGCTTCTCTTGTCGAATAGCCATATTTTGCGAGCGCCTGTTTGAATCCAGACGGCAACGGCTTTTTCGCACGTGCCACATAGTGAAGGCCGAGCGGTTCCGTGAACGTACGTACGCGGTTCTCGTTGTTATTCGAGACGACGATGACATCGAGTCCGTGTGATTTCACTTTTTCAAGCCATAGCAAAAGAAGCTCTGGTGCGTGCGGGACGTCCCAGGCCACGAGTGTATTATCAAGGTCCGTCAAAATGACGCGTACCCCACGGTCTTTCAATTCTTCAAGGTCGATGTCAAATACTGACGCGACGAACTGTTTCGGATAAAGTCGATTAAACACGTTTAAATTCCTCCAATTAGCTAAAGCGATTCAACTACTATACATGTAGTGATATCCCTTCTATGGTAAACGAAAACCGACCAAACGACTAGTGTATCGTTCGGTCGGCCTGAAAAAGTTTTTAAAATCAATCGTTTTGCATCGTTCCGATGACTTCTCCGAGTCGGACCGGACCGATTTTTGTCGGGTCGATCGTGACGCGGCCTTTCTCGAAACAAAGGATGACGGTCGAACCGAACGAGAAGTATCCGACCTCTTCCCCTTTGGAGGCGCGGTCGCCGTTGAGCGTCCATTCGATCGTGTTGACGTTCAAGGCCCCGACCATGATGTGCTCGTATAGCCCGGCCGCCGTCTCAAAGCGCGTGACGCGGCGATAGTTGCGAGAGAGCGGACGAACCGTCTCCGTCAAGCCGATGTCGTTAACTGGAGCCGAGCGATCCCCGAGCTCGTAATGGCTGAGCACACGTCCGGCGAGCGGAACGTGGACACGATGATAGTCGCGCGGGCTCAAATAAAGGACACAGACCGTACCACCGGCGTAACGTCTCGCTTCTTGTTGCGAGCCGAGTAGTTCGGCGAGCGTGTACGACTGCCCTTTCACCTCGAACCGGCTGTCGTCCGTGATATCGCCCACGATCGATAATTTTCCGTCACATGGCGATACGATCGAGTCCAGGCTCGCATCAATCGGCCGGACCCCGTCTTTCAAGTGACGCGTGAAAAAGGCGTGCAGGCTCGGATAAGCCTCGATCGGTTCCGCCGCTTCATCAAGATTGATTTGATACGTTTTCGCAAACGAAGGGATGAAGGTCCGACTCGCTGGCGATTCAGCGAAGGCACGGAGTCGTTTGGCAATGACCGGGGTCGCGTTCAACTCAAATAAAGTTTGATATAAGCGGCTTTTGATCACTGTGTGCCCTCCTCGTTTTTAAAGAACGTTTCGTATTGTTGCTCCGAGACGGCCCCTTCGACACGTCCGACTTCTTTTCCGTCTTGGAAACGAATCATCGTCGGTGTCCCGTTGATGCCGTAAGTCGTCCAGACGTTATGGTCGGCCAAGTTGATCGACACGGCGTCATACTCTTCGACGAGCGGTTCGACGTACGGTTTGACTTGCTCACAATATTCGCAGCCTGTCTGCCAGAAGTAGACGACGACTTCCTCTTCTTCTGAGATCTTCGTCTCTAACTCGTCAGCCGTGACGGCATTGACGCCCGTCTCTTCGTTCGCGTTGTTCAAGAAGAACAATAAGCCGAGACCGATGACGATGATGACTCCGATGATGGCGAACGTAATGAAATTCGCCCGTTTGGCACTGTTTTTCATATTCGATTCCTCCTACTAATATAAAAAGAACTGACTCGGATGTGAGCCAGCTTGGTTGTAGACGTCTTACTTCTCTTGTGCGACGTCGCTAATCCCCATGTCTTGGTTAAGCGTGTCCAAGAGTACAATAAAGATCGTGATGACGACGCCAAAGAATGTCGCGAGCATCGCGTTGAACGTCACGCCATCGACAGCAGAAATGATAAAGATTGCTGTATTCGAAAGCAAGATCGCCCAGAACAATGTGACTAAGTAACGCATCGATAGTCCCCTCCATCTCACAGATGATTCATGAAAAATTCATACGACCTTAGTATAGCATTGTTACCGTAAAATGTGCGACCTCGATTGTATATTCTTTCCGTCGAAACGGGAAATATGGTACGGTTTGAGAAATAAGCATTCGTAGAAAAGAGGAACCCTTTATGTCACGTTATTTAATCGCAGTCGATTTAGATGGAACGTTGTTGCGCGACGACAAGACGATCAGTGAGCGCAACGTGCGCGCGCTTCAAGCCGCCCGTGAGGCCGGCCATGAAGTCATGATCGCGACCGGACGCCCACAACGCCACTCGATCATGTATTATGAAGAGCTCGGCTTGACGACACCGCTCATCAACTTCAACGGGGCGCTCGTCCATCACCCGAAAGACCCATCTTACGAAGTGACACACCGGCCGATTCCGCTCAAGACCGCGCACGAGATTATCGAAGAAGTTTCGGACACGAAAGCGCACAACATCGTCGTCGAAGTGACCGACCACGTCTACTTCCATAAAGACCCGCAAGAGTTTTATAGCCCATACGCCGAGCGTGCGCTCAGCGTCACGTCGGGCAACTTGCTCAAACACTTGCAGGAAGAGCCGACCTCGCTCCTCATCCATGCCACGAAAGAGCACGTCGACAATGTCCGTGCTCGTTTGAACAAAGTCCACGCCGAGGCCGTGTTGAACCGTCAATGGCGCATGCCGGAGCATATGATCGAAGTCATGAGCCAGAACACGTCGAAGGCGCTCGGATTGCGCGAAGTGTCGAAACATCTCGGCATCAACCGTAAAAACATCATCGCGTTTGGCGACGAAGAGAACGACCTCGAGATGCTCGACTACGTCGGCACCGGCGTCGCGATGGGCAACGCCATCAGCCAGTTGAAAGCGGTCGCGGACGAAGTGACCGCGTCGAACATGGAAGACGGCATCGCCATCTACCTCGAAGAAAAACTTGGCATCAAAGCATAATAAAACTCCTGCTGAGCGTTCAGCGGGAGTTTTTGCTCTAACATACAATTAAACAAAACGCATTAGATAGTCGTCAAAAATCTTGGTCATGACTTTCGGCGTGTTCGCGATATACACATTGATTTGCTCCACGTTCGAGTCGACTGGATTCGCGGCGCGTTCATCCGTCGGAAAGTCTGAGATTCCTTTGATAATGATGCATTCAACATCATTTTTATTGCAGATGTACGCGATCGCGCCCGCTTCCGTATCCGCGATGGTGATGTCGTGTTCCTTCAGTTCCAAATAGTCGTTCCACATCACGACCGCTCGATCTGCCGTCGCAATGGTACCGGTCAAAAAATCGTCCCCGTAGTTCGCCAGTTCAATGTCGACGATGAACGATGGCTTGATGAGCGGCTCCACTTCTTTGACCGTACAATCTTATTGAACGGCGCAATGCGGCAAAAAGATATCCAAGTCAGTGTATGTATCGTCGATTCCGGCGCACGTTCCAACGACAATCACTTTCGTTAGATTGAAGCAAGACATCATATATTGATTGGCACCGACCCCGTTCGCTTTCCGCACACCGGTACTGTAGAAAACGAGCTCGGCATCATCAAGCGTCCTCCTGAAATACTCGCCATACGGGTAACTGAACCGCTCATCCGCTTTGACGTCATAGTAGTCCAATGTCGCGTCATATTCCCATTTTGTCGCAATGCTGACTCCAATCATCACACGTCCACCCCATCTCTTTTTATTCCTATCTATAGAATAACCCCCGCTGAGCGTTCAGCGGGGGTTAATTTTAGCGTCGGAACGCACCTTCGACATCTTCAGTCGGGACCATATTGATGAAGACGGTCGGGTCGGCATCTTTACAGATGCGCGTGATTTCACGCACTTCATGGCGTTGGGCGACCATCATGAGTGTCGCTTTCTCGACTTTCGAGTACGTGCCGATCGCCGGCATGAGTGTGATACCACGGAAGACATGCTGGTGTAACTCTTTCGTCACTTCGTCCGGATGACTCGTGACGATGAAGAGTGTCTGGCGCTGCGTATTCGTATAAATCTCATCGATGACTTTCGACGTCACATATAAGAAGACGATCGTGTAGAGCGCGGTCGGCCATCCGAACAAGGCACCGGCCCAAAGCGCGATCATCATGTTCATGAGGAATAAATAGACGCCGACCGAGTTGTTCGTGAACTTCGCTAAAATAAGAGCGACGATATCGAACCCACCGGTCGAGGCACCGAAGCGAATCGTGATCCCCGAACCGATGGCGAGCAAGACCCCACCGAACACGGCGTTCAAAAGCGGATCGTCCGAAATGATTGACGACTGCGGAAGCACGCGAATGAACACGGTGACTGCCGCGACGCTGATCAACGTATGAATCATCATGTTCTTGCCAAGCATGAAGTAGCTTACGATCAACAGCGGCACGTTCAAGACGAAGAACCAAATCCCTTCTCCGAGCTCAAACGGTGTCCCCGCAAACAGTTTCGTAAAGATTTGGGCGAGCCCTGTAAATCCGGTCGAGTATACCCCCGCCGGGATTAAAAATAATGTCATGGATAATGCAACGAACACTCCCCCGATAATCGAAACGATCCCGATGCGTGCGTGTTCTTTAACGGCTTCCGTCAAGTTTTGTCTCCCCTTTCAAAAATGGCTAAGAATCAAGATAACATAGTTTTCTAGTGCTGCCTACCATAAAAATAATGGGATGTGTCCGCGCTTCTCATAAAAAAACAAGCCGGCCGGAGCCGACTTGTTGAGCTGATGCGTTTGGTCACGCTTTCACTGTCTCGATGATCACCGCATCGTTTGCCGGGACCGTGACGACGTTTCCGTATACGCGGATCGAAACGTCCGTGCCGCCCGTCTGTTTGATCGTCACTTGTTCACGCGTCGACGTGACCGTCAAGTGATGACCGCGCCAGAGCATGTTGAACGAGTACCCGTTCCAGTCCTTAGGAATCATCGGGCTGAACGTGAGTTCCGTCTCGAGGGCGCGCATGCCTGCGAAACCGTGAACGATCGACATCCATGAACCGACCATTGATGTGATGTGAAGCCCATCTTCTGTGTCGTTGTTATAGTTGTCGAGGTCGAGGCGCGCCGAGCGCTGATACAATTCGACCGCCTTGTCCTCATAACCGACTTCGGCCGCAATGATCGAGTAGACGCAAGGCGACAAGCTCGACTCGTGGACCGTACGCGGCTCATAGAAATCGAAGTTGGCCCGCTTCTGTTCGACCGTGAAGCGGTCGCTGAACGTATAGAGCCCTTGGAGCACGTCCGCTTGTTTGATGAAGTTCGAGCGGAGGATTCGATCCCACGACCAGTTTTGGTTGAGCGGCAAATGTTTCGGGTCGAGATCTTTCACCAAGATCTGCTCTTTATCCATGAAGCCGTCCTGTTGCATGAACACGTCTGGGACGAGGTCATCTTTCGGATAGTACATCTTCGTTTGGATATCGTTCCACTTCGCGAGTTCTTCGTCTGAAAGACCGAGCGTCGCGACGAGTTCTTCCAGGCGCGTCGGCTCTGTTTCTTTCAAATAGTTGTACACTTCTTGCGTGTACTCGAGCGTCCACGCGGCAATCAAGTTCGTATACCAGTTGTTGTTGACGTTGTTGTCGTATTCGTTCGGACCTGTGACGCCTAGGATCATATACACGTCTTTGTGCGGGACAAAGTTGACGCGGCTCGCCCAGTAACGCGAGATCTCGACCAATACTTCAAGTCCGTATTGACCTAAGTACGACTTGTCGCCCGTGAAATTCGTATAATTGAAGATGGCATGGGCGATCGCACCGTTCCGGTGGATCTCTTCATGCGTGATTTCCCACTCGTTGTGGCACTCTTCCCCGTTCATCGTCACCATTGGATAGAGGGCGCCTTCCATGCCGACGTTCTTGACCGAATTCTCTTTCGCTTGTGGCAATTGGTTGTGACGATATTTGAGCAAGTTCCACGAGACTTCAGGTTTTGTCGTCGCCAAGTAGAAGTGGAGGCAATACGCTTCCGTGTCCCAGTACGTGGCACCGCCGTACTTCTCGCCGGTGAACCCTTTCGGTCCGATGTTGAGGCGCGAGTCTTCGCCCGTGTACGTCTGATACATGTT
Organism: Exiguobacterium aurantiacum; assembly: GCF_024362205.1. Classification (GTDB taxonomy): domain Bacteria; phylum Bacillota; class Bacilli; order Exiguobacteriales; family Exiguobacteriaceae; genus Exiguobacterium; species Exiguobacterium aurantiacum_B. Next base: position 2,226,302 of record NZ_CP101462.1, read on the forward strand.
GAAGATGTTGAAGCGGATTCCTTGTTGGGCTTCGGCGTCACCGTCGATACGGACATCGGCGTCTTCCCAACGTGCGAGCCACGCTTCCGTCTGCTCGGCGAGAAGTGTTTCAAAGCCTTTCTCAAACGCCATCTCGACACGCTGCATCCCTTCTGACTGTAACGCCTCGACTTCATAATCGCGGTTTGTGACGACCGAGACGTATTTGTACGCTGTCGCCGTCTCACCAGCTGCCGCCGTGACCGTGAACTTGTTAGCGACAAAAAGGTCTGTCGCTTCGAGCACTTCACAACGTGCCCCTTCGACGTCTGCGATCATCGAGGCCGTGATGTGCCAATCGAGTTTCTTCGTTTTCGTTGTCACGAATCCGAAACGCTCTTCGACACCGTGCTCGACCGGTAACCAGAACTTCTCGTCATAGTTTGAGTCTTCGTTGACGACATCGCCGTCCAAGTAAGGCGTGAATTCAACTTTCGCTTCGTAGTTCACCGGTGTGACGTTGTAACGGATCGCCAAAATCTCTTTATCGACGATCGAGAAGAAGCGGACGATTTCGACGTTCGTCTCTTCCGTCCCGTTCACGAGTGTGAACGTCCGTGTGAGGACGCCGCGTTGCATATCGAGCTCACGTGTGAATTCTTTCACTTCCCACTTCGCCAAGTCGACCGGTGTGCCGTTGATGGCAACACGAAGACCGACGACGTTCGTCGCGTTCAATACTTTTGCGAAGTACTCCGGATATCCGTTTTTCCACCAACCGACACGCGTCTTATCAGGGTAATAGACACCGGCCACATAGAAACCTTGGTGTGTATCGTTTGAATAATCTTCTTCAAAGTTACCGCGCATCCCCATATGACCGTTACCGAGCGAGGTAATCGATTCCGCGAGGCGGTTTTCTTTCGGATGCAAGTTCTCTTCCGTTACTTTCCATTCATCGACTGCAAACAATCGTTTCATCTGTCTGCCACTCCTTTTTCTCTACAAGGCTACTCGTCATTGGACAATCGATTCATGCAACCGTTTGTCTATGAAAGCGCTGTATTTCAATCTCACCTCTCATTTTACACGACTTACACGAGAATGCAATCGTTTGCATAAACTTTTTTCTTTGTTTTTTAGAGTCTTCCGTAAACAAAAAACCTGCCGGCCAACTAAAAGGCCAAGCAGGTCAACTCCATTTATTTCTTTTGATCGTTCCCAAACGCGGCATTCGCCTCATGTCCTTCAAACGCCGGGTTATTTCCGTCATTGAATCCCGTATCCGGTTCGTCGAGGATGAGGGCATAACCTCCGTTCAAAATATCACCGTACGCACGGTTGACGTCGTCGTCAGCAAGACCGAGGTCGAGCAATGCCCGCTTCACTTCCTCTTCGCCTTCCGCGACACCCGCAAACTTTTGCATCCAGTTCGCGCTCGCTTCTTCTACTTTCGCATCGGTATTCCGTTTGACGAGCGAGACGTCGTCTTTATCTTTCGCGACGACATATAAGTCGCTCTCGTCATAGCCTTCCTCGGTCAGTTGATCGATTTTGGCGACGAGGGCCGCCTCGTCTTGGTACGTGTCTACAAATCGGCGTTTGCTCATTGTGTCTCATCCTTTCGCACTGTATGATCTTCGACCGTAACATCGGCTTGTCCGACTTCGGTCACTTCGATTTCTTCTTTGCGGAGCGTTTCGGTCATCGTTTTGATGTCTTCCGTCACTTGTTTCCGGACGATGATCTCTTCGACGACGACGGGACGCTTCACGATGAAGGCCCGTTCCTCGATGACTTGGATTCGTAAGTGGTCCCCTTCGTCAATTGTCCGAATACCCGGTTGATCGAAGTCGTAGTCTTCGATCACATCCTCCGATCCGGTCGTCCGCTCCACATGAACCTGTTCCCTCCGAACCGGCACTTCAATCTCTTGTTCGGTCTCGGATATGTGACGATTGATGACGACCTCTCCTGTTTGAACCGCTTGCTTCTCGACGCTCAGCCGTTCCTCATGCAAGGCGAGCGTCTGCTCCTCGGTCTCTGGCACAGTTTCCGTCTTCGAACTCGTCGCATCAAACTGTTGTTCACTTCGGTCCGCATCGACGTACAGGAAGAGTCGTCCTTGTTCAACTTCCTTCGCGAAGCGATCTTGCTGCTCTGACGTCAAACGCATGCTTTTGAGCCAACGTTCGACTGGCCGTTCACTCGACGTGACGAGTGAAGCGACCGTCCCCGGTTCATCGGTGACGAGGACGTAGAGGTTCGAATGACGACGGACGGCATCTGCCACATCGGCCCGTTTGACGAGAACGTACATGTCCTCCTCTTCGTAGCCTTCTCGTTTTAAGTCGACCGTTCGATTGAGCAGCGCCTCAGGTTGGTCAAATATTTCAGAAATAATCGCGTGTTTCATGGCGTTCTTTCCTCCTCTGGTCAATTGGCGAAAAAAAGGATGGTCCCTCAGAGAGAGCCATCCTTGTCGAGGTACTTAGTCAATCCAATTAGAAGCGGTCGCGCTCATCACGACGTGTTTGGTCGCGGTCGTGATCACGATGGCGAAGGTCGTCTTCCCCTTCGACGTGCGCTTCTTCTTTCCGCAACGTCTCACGTACCGTTTCCGTATCTTTCACTTTCTCTTTGCCGACGACGATTTCTTCAGCCACGACATCCTTCTTCGTCACGTCGACACGCTCTTCTGTAACCGGTACGCGAATCTCGTCGCGGTCCGTCGTCGCATCGAACGAATGTCCAGTCGCTTCACGGTCTCCATCGACGCGGCGGCGTTCAACGTATACTTCGTCGCGTTCGACTTCGACATCGACGCGCTCTTCGTGCTCGACGACGTCCTTCTCGACGCGAACTTCGCCTGTTTGCACGCGTTCTTTGTTTACGAGAAGACGCTCTTCATGCAATTCGAGTTTCTGTTCGTCCGTCAAGTCGGTACGGTTACGGATGTCCTCATCCATGTCGTTAAAGCGATCGCCTGTAAGGCCGGCACTTGAAGCTCCAGTCATTCCGACATCACGCGCGGTCATATTGCCCGCTTCGTTGCCTTCTGATCCGTAGCCAGCTGATGTGCGGCCGCCTTCGAACGTATCGTTACGACCGTCGTCAAAGACACCATTGTCGGTATCTAATAAGAGAACCATACCGCCGTTCTCAATATCTTGGTGATGACGCGCCGTCTCTTCTTCCGAGAAGCCGAGTTTATCGAACGTGTGACGGACTTCGTCTCCACCGTCTGCGACTCCGAAGAAGCGATCGAGCCATGATGCTTTCGTTTCTTTTACTTCTGCATCCGTTTCGCCACGAACCATTGAAAGGTTCGATTTATCTTTTACAACGACGTACAGATCGTCTTCGCGATGCCCCTCGGCGCGAAGTTGATCAATTTTTGACACGAGCTCTGATTCCTGATAGTAAGTGCCTACATAACGTTTGTTATCCATGATTGTATCTCCCTTTCAAATTCTATATTTTTTGGTTATTGGCTGGGCGGATACGTAATGATCTGCCATTCGGCCGGTAATGTAGATGTTCCCTTGCAACTCCGTTTCAATCGTTTCTTTCACGATTGTAATCTGTTTGTAACGTTATGACTTTTGACCGATTGATTCTCTTTCTATTATATGCATCCGAATCATGCATAAAAAAACCTTCCGCCTGAGACGGAAGGTTTCATCTTATTCAATGACTTGAGTCTTCTTTTTCTGACCGCACGACTGGCGCACGACCAAATAATGTGGCACGATGACACGTTTCCCGTAAGGCGGGGCGCTATCACCGATCTGCTCAATCAGACAGTTTGTCGCCTCAAAACCGAGCCCGAAGATATTGATTTCGACCGAAGTGAGCGGCGGATTCGAGTGTTCGGCGATGTAGACGTTGTTGAAACTGACGACGGCGACATCCTCAGGGATTCTGAGGCCCATCTCACTGAGCGTGCTGATGACACCGAGTGCCATCATATCGTCACTGACGACGACGGCCGTCGGCGGCTCTTCTAGTTGGAGCAACTCGCGTACGGCTTTGGCGCCGCCTTTCGTCATGAACTCGGCACGAGCGATATAATCTTCACGAACCGGGATACCCGCTTCCATGAGCGCCGTCGCGTAACCGTTTCGCCGATCTTGTGTGACGGCGAGCTTATCCGAGCCACCGATGAAGGCGATGCAACGATGACCGAGATTGTATAGATGTTTCGTCACTTCGCGACCGGCCAAATAGTTGTCCGTGTCGACGTACGTGATTGACGAGGCATCCCCGAACGGCTTCCCGACGACGACGAATGGGAATTTTGTCTGACGTAAGTATTGAACGACTTTGTCGTCTTCCCGTGAATACAAGACGATGACCCCGTCGACGCGGCGTCCTTGGACCATCTCGATGACTCCTGACAATACCTCTTCTTCGGTCACGCCCGTCGTCATGTATAGCGAGTAGCCGTTTTGATGGGCTTTGGTGCTGATCCCGCGTAACACTTCAGGGAAAAATGGATTTTGTAGCGTTTTCGTCGCCGCGCTCGGCATGACGAGACCAATCGATTGCGTCGAGCGGTTGGCGAGGCTTCTAGCGTGGATGTTCGGATGGTACCCGAGTTCTTCCATCGAACTGCGTACACGCTCTTTTGTTTTCTGACTGATTCGCGGACTGTTGGCGATGACGCGAGACACGGTCGACGGTGCGACATTGGCGTGTTTGGCGACATCTTTAATCGTGATTTGCATGATGCTCCCCCTTGCTTCCGTTAGTTCAAAGTTCCCTATCACAGGGTATCGTCAGCTCGCGCTTTTGCGACGCTTCCACATGACCAATCCAGTCAAGAAAATCGGGATGGCGACCACTAGTAGACCAATCGTCCACATGTTTACTTCCGATTCTTCGACGATGTAGGCGTTCGCGCTTTCTCCCGCGAGCTTGATGGTGAACGTGCCACGGCTGTCCGTGACAAGTTGTGAGAACAAGAGACCACGAAGGCGTGTGTCTTCTCCGACTTCGCTTACCTCGAATTCAATCTCTCTGTCCTCGGCGTTCATATTGATGGCGTACAACGCGACATCGTCGCCGTCGCGACGTTCGAACACGGCCATGCCATCTCTCGAGGCAATCATCCGTTGTTCGCCGGTCGCAAACACCGGGTATTCGGCGCGCATCCGGTTCATCGTCGTGACGTATTCATGAAGTTCTTCATTTCCAGGGAAATCGGTCATGACCCGGTTCGCCGGATCGGCCCCACCTGATTGGGCGTTCTCCGTCCCTTGGAACACGATCGGCATCCCCGGTGACGCATACAGGGCGAATAGTCCGAGACGCAAGCGACGCTCGGCCGACTCGGCACCCCCTAGTTCCGCGACGTGCATGAATCGTTCGACGTCGTGGTTATCAAGGAAAGTCGCCATTTGGTTCGGATCGTCAAAAAATGTCTCGGCGTAGCTAGCGGCCACATCGATTTCATCGACGTTCGCCGTCTTTTGCGTCATCGTCTTCGAGACGCGGTCATAAAACGTGAAGTTGGTGATGCTGTTGAAACCTAGGTCGTCATACTCGGCGACGTACTGCGGGTCCGGGTCGAACACTTCGGCCAAGAGGTAAAAGTCAGGATCGACTTCACGGACCGCTTTGACAAAGTCTTCCCAAAACGGCTTGTCAACGTGTCGTACCGTATCGAGGCGATAGCCATCGATCCCGGTCTCTTCGATCCAATACGTGGCCGCCTCGAGCAAGTAGTCTTTCACTTCCGGGTCTTCGGTTTTAAAGTCTGGCAAGTCGAACAACCAGTGCGTCTCGACTTGTTCTTGATCGTTCCAAAGCACGATCGGTAACTCGTCATGGAACCAATCCGGTCGTTCTTCGACCCACGGATGGTTCGGCCCGACGTGGTTGACGACAAAGTCGAGGATGACTTTCATATCCCGTTTATGCGCCTCATCGACGAGTTCTTGTAAATCTTCTTTCGTCCCGAATTGGGGATCGATGTTGTAAAAATCTTTGATCCAATAGCCATGGTAACCGTCCGGCATGTTTTCAAACACCGGTGTCAACCAGACGGACGTGAATCCGAGCGACTCGATGTAATCGAGTTTTTCAATCACGCCTCGGATATCGCCCCCGTGAAAGGCTTTCGGGTCATTTTTATCGACCTGGTCATTGTTATCGGGATTCCCGTCAACGAACCGGTCGACCATGATAAAGTACATGCGTTCTTGTTCCCATGATGCTGCTTCTTTCGCTCCGACGACTGTTGGAAACAAAAGAAGCGACAGAAGAACGAGCACGACGCCTCGCCTCATATCGCTTCCCCCTTAAGTGAGTATTATCCTTTCGTACCACCGGCAGTGAGACCCGAGACGAAGTAACGTTGGAACATGAAGAACAAGAGAACGATTGGAAGGGCCGAAAGGACGGCGCCTGCCGCGAACAACGTGAAGTTGTTGTCGAACTGTCGAGAGATCATGTTGTAAAGACCAACCGCGAGCGTCTGTTTCTCTGGTGAACGAAGGACGAGCGATGCCAAGATGAAGTCGTTGAACGGGCCCATGAAGTTAAAGAGGGCGATCGTTGCGACAATCGGCTTCGCGAGCGGCAAAATGATTTGCCAGAAGATACGGAGGTGACCGGCACCATCCATCCGAGCGGCTTCATCGAGCTCTTTCGGAATCGTATCGAAGTAACCTTTTGCGAGATACGTGTTCATCGGAATCGCGCCACCGGCATACAGCAGAATGAGCGCTGTGTGCGTGTCGAGGAGACCGAGCATGTTGAGAAGCACGAAAATCGCGATGATGGCGACGAATTGCGGTACCATTTGCAAGACGAGGAACAAGATAAGCGAGTTCTTCCGTCCGACAAAGCGGTAACGCGAGAATACATAGCCAGTGATGGTAACGAGAATGACCGAGAGCGCCATCGTGATGAAAGCGATTTTCAGCGTATTCACATACCATAAACTATAATCTGAAACCGTCAAATCAAACAAGTTTTTATAGTGAATAAACGTTGGATTCGAAGGAATAATCGTCGATGTGATTGTACGTCCCGGGTTAAATGACGTCCCGACCACCCAAAGCATTGGATAGAGAATGATGATCGACGCAAGCGTCAAGATGACATAAGAGATCGCCAAATTGATTCGTTTTTGTTTTTTCATATCAGATCATATCCTCGTCTTTGAAAGATTTTGTCCGACGGAACTGGATGACGGCAAGTGTCATGATGAAGAATGACAAGATGAGCGTGATCGCAGCCGCAAGTCCGTATTGCGGGTTGGCTCCGAGAGACAATTTGTAAATCCATGAAATCAAGATATCGGTACCGCCGGCAGTTTGGCCCGGTACCGCCGGTCCACCGCCGTTAAAGAGATAGATGATGTTGAAGTTGTTGAAGTTGAATGTGAACTGCGTGATCAAAATCGGTGCTGTTGCAAACAAGAGCATCGGCAACGTGATCAAACGGAACTTGTCAAAGATGGTCGCGCCGTCAATCGTCGCCGCTTCATATAAATCACCAGGAATCGATTGCAAGACCCCAGTCATGAGCGTCATGATGAACGGGAAGCCGAGCCACCATTGAATCAAGATAAGCGCACTTCGTGTCGCCGTCGGATCGGTCATCCAGTTGATCGGATCAAGTCCGAACGCCGGAAGGATCGTCGTGTTGAACACACCGAACGATTCGTTGAACATCGAACGGAAGATCAAGATCGTGATGAACGCTGGAACGGCCCATGACAAGATCAAGATCGAGCGGAACAAGCGACGGAAACGAAGGCCTTCTTGGTTCAAGAGAACCGCGAGGAAGATCCCGATCGCGATGACACCGACCGTCGAAGCGACCGTCCAGACGAGTGTCCAGCCGAGAACGCCGACGAACGTGTCGCGCCAGATGTCGATTTCAAAGATACGTGTGAAGTTTTCAAAGCCGACCCACTCGACGAGTTTCGCCGGTGGCGCATTGTTGTAACGATAGTTTGTGAATGCGATCAAGAATGTGAAGATGAGCGGTAATACGACTGTGAAGACGAGCAAGATGAGCGACGGGATTAACATCAAGTATGGGAATCCATGGTCGCGCAAGTTGCGGAGCTGCACTTGGAACGTTGGGACGTTTAGGTGCTGATCACGAATGCGACCGACTCGGTAGGCGTCACGAATGTTCCAGATGTAGAACGCGATCCCGAAGAAAAGTAAGATTAATGCGACAATCCCTTCTACCATCAAGAAGATGGAGTGGTCGTTACGAGGTCCTGCCACTTCGCCAAGCGTGATCAATCCCCAAAGGCCACCACGGTCGCCAGGTCCTGCGCCCGCTCCTTTGAAAAAGAGATCGTAGTTTACTGCAAAATAAGACATGATAACGATAAAGAAAGCGATCGCTTTCGCTTTTTGATTATTATAGAATTGACCGGCTCCCGGAATGATCGAAAGCAATGCGGCGTTCCGAGCGTGATTGGTCGGTTTTTCCGGACGTTGTTCCGGCGTTTTAGGGTTCGCAATTGAAGCCATCCTCAATTTCTCCTTTCAATTTGAGCAAATCAATCGAGCAAGCGTTTGCTCAATTCTAGAAAATGAGGGGGAACGCCAGTCGGCGTACCCCATCATTTCATATCCTTATTGGTTGTTCGCTTGGATTTGTTGCTCGATGACTTTAACAGCATCGTCAGCTGATTTTTGTGCATCTTGCTTGCCAGTTGCTACAAGCTGAAGCGCTTGAGCCATTGGCTCCCAAACTTGTCCCATTTCAGGAATGTTAGGCATTGGGATTGCGTTCGTTGCTTGATCGAATACCGCTTTCGCAACTTCGTTCGACGTGATTGTCTCGTTCGACTCGAGAGCTGCTACTGGTGGGATCTCGTTGTAAGCTTCAAACATCTTCAATGCGTTCTCTTCGTTTGTGAGTTCTGCGAGGAACATTTCAGCCCACTCTTGGTTCTCCGTGTAAGCAGAGAGTGCATATGTCTTCACGCCCATGAACGTCTTGATTGGCTCACCGTTTGGAAGTGTCGGCATTGCAGACGCTCCAAGGTTGATGCCCGCATCTGTGTAACCAGCTACGGCCCATGGTCCGTTCATGACTGTGTGTGCTTTCTTCTCAGTGAAGAGTTGGTCCATCGCTTGGCCGCCAGACTCGCCGATCAATCCTTTAGGGAAGAGGCCTTCTTCGTACCATTTACCGATGTACTCGAAGCCTTCGACTGCGCCTTCGTTGTTCAAACCGATGTCAGTTGGGTCGAGCGCGCCACCGTCTTCTTTGAAGACGTAACCGCCGAAGCCAGCCACGACACCGTGAGCGAAGTAGAAGTTATCCCAAAGACCGAGGAATCCGTACTCGCCTTTGTCTTTAAGATCTGTAGACAACTTGTACAAGTCGTCCATTGAAGCAGGAGCTTCTGATACCAAATCCTTGTTGTACATGAGGACTGGTGTTTCAACTGATTTCGGGTAGCCGTAAGCTTGTCCGTCGAACATGACAGCCGATTTCGAAGCGTCAGTGAACGCATCGAGCGCACCTTCGTCAGTGAGCGGGTTCAAGTGACCTTGGTCAGCGATTGTTCCGATTTGGTCATGTGGTACGAGAACGATATCAGGACCTTTTCCAGCTGGGCCGTCAAGCGCCAACTTGTCCTTTTGATCCGTCATTTGGACTTCAACGACTTCAACTGCGACGCCGTGTTCTTCTTCAAACGCCTTCGCAACTTCTTTCGTCGTTTCCGACTTTTCAATATCTTCCCAAATTACGATTTTTTCTGGCTTGTTCTCGCTAGTAGAACCGCCTTCGTTAGTAGAACCGTTGTCCGTACCGCCACCACATGCAGCCAGTGCACCGAAAGCGAATACTGCCGTTGAAAGTCCTGCTACCATTTTTTTCATCTTCATGATGAAAAACCTCCCCAAGGAAATAGTATGGTCAGATTTGCGCAATCGCACCGACCTACTGATTTAATCAACTCCGCTACAGAATCAGTAGGTTAGTGAAAACGTTTGCATCCTCACCTCAATTTTTATTATACAGTTGTGTAAGCGTTTTACAAGTCTTTTTTTTTCGCTTTTTTATTGTGGTTGTCCCATTTATCTCTTTTTGAATTTTTTATGGCCCTATTTCGTAAAAAATGGCGAATCGAACGATTGACAAAATGTAAACGCTTTATTAACCTGTGCTTGAGCAAACGTTTTCACAACTGTTGTTTCTTTTCTGAATAGACAGTGTAAAATGGTTATAACCCTTAATAGAGAAAGGAATTCAAACCCATGATCAAAGAAGCTATTTATCATCGCGCCATGTCCCCTTTCGTGTACAAGTACGACCGAGAAACGATACATATTCGATTCCATACGAAAAGAAATGATATCCAATCTGTTGACTTAATTTGGAATGATCCGTATGACTGGCATTCGGAAGATCCGGCCATGTGGAACTTCGACCCGGACAAGCCAAGTTTCTGGCGTACGTTCGAGACACCGATGGACAGGATCGGTCACGACGAGCAGTACGACTACTGGTTCATCGCCATCAAACCTCCGTTCCGCCGGCTTCGCTACGGCTTCCGTCTACATGACGGGAACGAAACGGCCGTCTATACGGAAAAAGGCTGGTTCGAAGACAAGCCGCTCGACGATACGGGTTATTACTTCTGCATCCCGTTCATCAACCCAGTCGACATCTTCCACGCCCCGTCGTGGGTGAAGGATACGGTCTGGTATCAAATCTTCCCGGACCGGTTCGCAAACGGCGACACTTCTAACGACCCGGAAGGCACGCTCCCATGGAATAGTACCGAACCGACGATCACGAACTTCTTCGGCGGCGATTTCCAAGGCATCATCGACCATATCGACCACATCGTCGACCTCGGGATTACCGGGATTTACTTCTGCCCAATCTTTAAAGCGACGACGAACCATAAATACGACACGCTCGATTATATGGAAATCGATCCACAATTCGGCACAAAAGAGCAGTTCAAGCAACTCGTCGACTTGCTTCATGAGAACGGCATCAAAGTCATGCTCGATGCCGTGTTCAACCATGTCGGTTACAACCACCCATGGTTCTTGGACGTCGTCGAGAACGGACCACAGTCGGAATATCGTGACTGGTTCTATCTTCGCGACTTCCCGATCGAGACGACGCCGAAGCCGAACTACGACACGTTCGCTTTCGAGAAGAACATGCCGAAAATCAATACGGAGCACCCGGCGTTAAAAGCTTATCTATTAGAAGTGGCCCGCTATTGGGTCGAAGAATTCGGCATCGACGGCTGGCGGTTAGATGTGGCGAACGAAGTCGATCACGCTTTCTGGCGCGACTTCCGTAAAGCCGTGAAGCAAGCGAACCCGGATGCGTACATCCTCGGTGAGATTTGGCATGACGCCCAGCCGTGGCTCAAAGGCGATCAGTTCGATGCGGTCATGAACTATCCATTCACGAACGCAAGCCTCAACTATTTCGCGCTCGACCGGACGTCCGCTTCCGAGTTCCGCAATGAATTGACACGCGTCGAGATGATGAACACGACGAACGTGAACGAAGTGACGTTCAACCTGATTGACTCACACGACACACCGCGTGCCCTTACCCGGACAAAAGGACATAAAGGGAAGTTCAAACTGCTCATGATGTCGATGCTTACGTATACAGGCAGCCCATGTATCTATTACGGGGATGAAATCGGTCTTGAAGGTGAACAAGACCCGGGTTGCCGTCGCTGTATGCCGTGGGACGAAGCTGAAGAAGACCGCGAGTTGTTCCGTTACGTGCAGAAGTTGATTCGACTCCGCAAAGAGCACCCGGTGCTCGCGAACGGCGGATCGTATCGCTTCAATCTCGTAGATGACGGGGACAATGCCCTCATCATCGAGCGTTGCACGAAAGATGAGACGTATTTGATATACTTCAATAACTCGGATTCTGTATCGAAGCTCAACCCGCTCGGCCATACCGGAAGCGCTTACGACTTGCTACACGACCGTGATGTAGACTCACTCGAAGTCGAACTCGCACCGTACAGTGCCACGATTTTAAAAATGAAATAAATTCCGTTTTGCACCCGTTTCGACGGGTGTTTTTTTTGTTGAAAATAATTTGCCAAATCCCTTTCTTTTTCATTTCAAAAGGAGTAACATGACCCTTGTGATTTTGACAACGTAAATATTTCATATAGAGAATTGTAGAAACAAGGGAGAATACACAATGCCGACAAAAGACACCGAACAGCTTAGTTTATTTAAAATTTCGTGGCCGATCTTCATCGAACTCGCACTCCACATGGGGACCGGGATTATCGCCACACTCATGCTCGCCCATTACTCCGATGCCGCCGCTTCCGCGGTCGGCGTCGCCAACCAAATTTTGAACGTCTTCTTAATCGTCTTCAGCGTCACCTCGGTCGGTGCGACCATTTTGATCGGTCAAGCGATCGGCGCCAATCGGATGAAGAAGAGTCGCGACTTCGCCCGTTCTGCCGTCAGCCTGAACATGTGGCTCGGTGTGCTCATGGTCGCCGTTGTGTTCTTATTCGGTGAGACGTTCCTTCGTCTGTTCGGTCTATCGGAGGAGCTGTTCGCCCACGGTCTGTTGTTCTTGCAAATCGTCGGGTTGTCGCTATTCACAGAAGCGCTCATCATGGCGCTCAGTTCCGTCCTTCGGAGCCACGGGATGACGAAGCACGCGATGCTCGCGACACTTCTCATCGATATCATCACGGCCATCGGGGCCATGATTGCCGTCATGGGCTGGTTCGGTCTCCCGGTAACGGGAGTCGCCGGTGTCGCATGGGCCATCGTCATCGCCCGCTTCTCGGCCATGATTTTGTTGTTCTGGATCGTCAAGAAGCGGCTCATGCTCCGTTTCCCGCTCAAAGAATTGATTAAGCCGCAACGCGACGACATTCGCGCTTTGCTTCAAATCGGGGTGCCGTCGGCTGGAGAGAACTTGTCGTACCAGTTCTCACAAATCATCATCACCGGTTTCATCGCCACGATGGGAGAGGCTTCTCTCGCCGCCCGAGTCTACGTCATGAACTTGTCAATGCTCGCCTTCTTGTTCACGGTCGCCGTCGCGCAAGGGACGCAGCTATTGATCGCCCGTGACATCGGCGGGAAACGGTTCAAAGAAGCGTATACCCGCGCCGTCAAGACGCTGAAAATCGCTATGTTCGCCTCACTCGTGGCGTCGCTCGGACTCGCCGTCTTCGGCAAGTCGCTGCTCGGTCTGTTCACATCGAACCCGGACATCATCGCCGTCGGGGTACCGATTTTATGGGCCACGCTCATCCTTGAGCCAGGTCGCGCCATGAACATCGTCTTGATGGGCTCGCTCAAGTCGGTCGGCGACGTTCGCTTCCCGGTCATGATCGGGATCGCCTCGATGTGGGGCGTCGCCGTCGTCTTCAGTTATTTGTTCGGGCTCCAGATGGGACTTGGTGTCCTCGGCATTTGGCTCGCCTTCTCACTCGACGAGTGGTTCCGCGGTTTCTTCGCTTTCCGTCGTTGGAAGTACGGGACGTGGCAACAAAAAGGCTTCCAATTCGAAGCAAAACCAACTTCATAACCAATCAAAAAGAAGCGGTCGCCATGACCGCTTCTTTTCTTATCGATTTAGAAACGCCTGCATCGCCTGGCGATGAACGTCCGTCTGACCACATTTTCGTTGCCAGATGATCTCTTGCTCGAGACCGTTCTCGAACGAGTCGGCTCGGAATAACGCCTTCATGCCTTGCACCGCCGTCGGTGACTGGGCGGCGAGCGTCTCGGCATAGGTCGTCAACCGCTCCAAGTACGCCTCATCCTCGATGAGCTCGGTGACGAGACCGAACGACTCGGCTTGTTCGGCGCCGATTGTGCTCCCGCTCCACATCCAAGCGAGCGCGAGGTCTGGGCGCATCAGACGTCGTAAATGATACGGTCCCCCGGCATCGGCGACGAGACCGATCTTGATAAAGGCAGAACTAAACTTTGTCGACCTGGCGACAAGGCGCACGTCTGCCGCAAGCGCCAGACTTAGTCCCGCCCCTGCGACGACCCCGTGAATTCCGGCGATGACCGGTTTCGGACAAGCTTCGAGCGCCCGGACGAGCGGATGGTAGACCTCTTCTAGATAGAGGCCATAGTCGGCATCCCCCTCGATCGTCAAATCCTGTCCCGATGAGAAGGCACGTCCTTGCCCGACAAGGACGATGACTTGGACGGTCTCGTCTGCCACGAGCTCCTCGATTGCCCCCCTCGCCTCGCGAAGCAGCGTCTCATTCAGCGCGTTCAATTTCTCTGGCCGATTCCATTTGAGCCAGCCGACCCCGTTATGTCGTTCTAGTTGAATCGTTTCCATTCCATTTCCCCCTTCACTAAAATGAATCACTATTCATTTCTCTATCATCCATTCTGTTTCCTTCCTGTCATGAAAACTTTCTGAGTTCGATTGCCCGACGCTACCACTATTTGCTATTCTTAAAAGAGTCGTTCAACGAAAGGGTGGGGCTGATGCAACTGACGAATGCCGCAAGACAATTGAAACAACGGAACATCCCGTTCACGTATCACTCCTATGAAGTGGACGCGTCCGACGTCTCCGCCAAACATGTCGCCGTGTCACTCGGTAAACCGCTCGATCAGCTCTATAAAACGATTTGTCTCGAGAATGAGCAGCGGCGCTACGCCTTTTTCCTCATCTCAGGAGAGTTAGATATCGATTTAAAGGCGGCCGCGAAGGCCTGGGGAGCCAAAAAAGCCTCTCCCGTCCCAATGAAAGAGCTCGAGGCGCTGACTGGCTATATCCGCGGTGGGGTCTCACCGATTGGAGCAAAAAAACGGTTTCCTGTCTACTTGCATGACAGCGCCAAACAGAAAGACACGATCATCATCTCGGCCGGCAAGCGCGGCTATCAACTCGAACTCACACCGGCCGATTTGCTTCGGTTCACGGACGGTCACTGGTTCACTCAATAACAAAGATGGAGGCAATATCTATGTGGAAAGAACGAATCCGCTCATGGATTCCTAACTCGTTTACGTTCGGCAACTTGTTTTGCGGCGTCTTGGCGATCGTTTATGCGGCGCGCGGCGACTTCTCGAACGCGACACTGCTCATCATTATCGCCATGATGCTCGACAGTTTGGACGGACGGCTGGCCCGTATGCTCGGAGTAGCCGGTGACTTTGGAAAAGAACTCGACTCGCTCGCCGATGTCGTCACGTTCGGCGTCGCCCCCGCGCTTCTCGCCTATTACACGTTTTTCATCGATTACGGCAACTACGGTCTTTTCTTCGCCGCTTTGTTCCCGTTGTTCGGTGCTTATCGTCTAGCTCGCTTCAACTTGTCGGCGACGAACGTCACGGCCAGTTATTTCTCGGGTGTCCCGATCACAGCGGCCGGTGGGCTGCTCGCCGTCGTGACAACGTTCGGGGACCAGATCAACGAACTGCTCACCCCAATCTTCTTCACGGGTCTCGCGCTGCTCATGGTCAGCCGCGTCCGCATCCCGAGTTTTAAAGACGTGCCGCTCCCGCGCCACTCGTTCATCATCACGGTCAGTCTCATTTATTTGACGTACATGATTTTCGCGCGCTGGAAAGAATGGCCATCGTTTTGGTTCATCGCCGTCACGTTCTACGTCTTATTCATCGCTTTCTCGTTCGTCAAAAAACGAAAACGGATGGCGAATTGATGGGTCCCTCTCAAGGGACTCTTTTTTTTGCATGCATTTATTAGACGCAAGCCGCAAACCTCTCTAGAATGAGAATAGAGGTGATGAAATGAAAGTTTATCCATGGATTTGGAAATGGTTTTTAGTTTGGTATGTCGTCGGGGTCGTCCTCGTCGGCTTTGATTTGTTGCCGAGTTGGCTCGAATGGGCGAACCCGGTGTTCTTGTGGCTTGCCGGTCTCATCGGCGGTTGGGTGATTGCGGACGGCGTCCGCCACGCCCGATTGATCGTCCCGTTCATCTTCTTCGGATCGATCGCCGTCGAAACGCTCGGTGTCAAAACCGGGTTCCCCTTCAGTGAGTATATTTACGCGGAGGCGTTCGGTCCCACCGTGTTCGGTGTACCGGTCACGATTGGGGCGGCCTGGCTCGCCGTCATCGGCTCGAGCTTTGCCGTTGCCCGCTTGTTCTCGTTCAAGAACCGGACGCTCTTGCTCGTCCCATTCCTCGCCGTTTGGCTCGACATGGCGATCGACCCGGTCGCCGCAAATGTGAAAGGCTACTGGGAATGGGCGAATGATGGTCTGTATTATGATATCCCGACGCAAAACTTCGTCGGTTGGTTCGGACTGTCGCTCATTTTCTCTTGGTTGCTCGACCGGTTTGAAGTCGAAGCCGAACCGATGTTACTCGGACACGGACGTTATTTGTTCGTCATGCTTCACGCCTTGTTCGGTGTCACGGCCGTCAACGCCGGTCTTTACGGCATCGGCGTACTCAGCGTTGTCACAGCTGCAGGCCTCATCTTGTTAGAACGGAGGAGCCGACATGATCGAAGCGAGCAAAAAGAAATGGTTCAATAACTTGTTCTCGACGTTCGTCAAAGAGCGTCAAATCCGTCCGTTTTTCCATACGATTCACGTCCGGGCCGATGACGTGCCGACACCAGGATTGTTTTTGAGCACACATAGCTCCTGGTGGGACGGAATGATTCTGCTCATGTTGAACGAATATTACTTGCGTCATGACGTCCACGTCTTGATGGATGAGGACGGGTTGCGCCGTTTCCCATTCTTCCGTCACTTGGGCGCGTTCTCCATCAAAAAAGGCAAACTGTCGGATGTGCGCGCCTCGCTCGACTACGCCAATCGGTTGTTACTCGCAGGCAAGTCCGTCTGGGTGTTCCCACAAGGACGCGAGTATCCACAAGAACATCGTCCGCTCGAGATTGGCTCAGGCGTGACGATGCTGCTCCACCAGCCAGAAGTCCGGCTGTGCGCCATCTATTACACGTTCGCGTCACACGCCGCCCCACTCGTCTATGTGCGCTTCCGCAACCATACGATCGTCTCTGAGACGAGACGGCTTCAAAAGCAAGAGCTCGCCGCAGCACTCGAACGCCTTTATGACGACACACGTGACGACGTGATCGCGCAGTCCGACCGTTATATCGAATTGTTCCCACCGAAGCGCAGTTTGGCAGATTGGACGGAGCACTTACTCCAAATCGGGAGGGGCCGCTGATGGTGATTTTGTCGCTCACGTTGTTAATGTTGCTGTTCACGTTGGTGAACTTGCTATTCCTCCGTCCGCTCACCGCACCCATTCCAGCTCCTCCGACCGCGGTGTGCATCCCGCTACGGAACGAGGAACGGAACGTGCCGAAACTGATCACAAGTTTGAAAGCTGCCTTGGCGGATGAGAGCCACGTCTATTTATACGAGGACCGATCCGAGGACGATACATATGAGGCGCTCATTCGTGCCATCGGCGATGACGAACGCTTCACTATCTTTCGCGGCGTCCCGCTTCCGGAGGGTTGGGCGGGAAAAGTCCATGCGTGTCACCAGTTGGCGACCCGGACGACCGAGCCGTACGTGTTGTTCCTCGATGCCGACGTCACGATCGACCCGACGTTCATCGGACGATTGCACGGCACACTCGTCCAAGAAGGGGCGGTCTTCTTGTCAGGTTTTCCTCGTTTCCCGACACCAACGTGGCTCGGGAAACTGTTGATTCCGATGCAACACGTCCTGATCGCCCAGCATTTACCGCTGTTTTGGCGAAAGGTGCGCCACCCCGCCTTCGCCGCCGCCAACGGGATGAACGTGCTCGTCGAACGTAAAAGTTATGACGACGTCGGTGGGCACGCCTCGATCCACGATTCATTGATCGATGATATCGACCTGTGCCGCGAGTTCAAGCGACGCAAAAAAGTCACGTCGCTCGTCAACGTCTCGCCGTACATCACATGTGACATGTATGCAACGAACGAAGAAGTGTGGAACGGGTTTTCAAAGAACGTATTCAAGGGAATGAATGAAGCAGTGGGCATCGCCCTTTATTTCTTCTTATACTACGGTATCCAACTATCTGCTTTCATCGCATTCCTCGTCCGCACGGATTTGACCTCGTTCTTGGCGTGCATATTCGTCTTGCTCGCTCGATTGGCGATTGACGTCAAATCGGGAGGACGCCATTTTTGGCTCCATCCGTTCAGTCTCATCGCCTACTTGTTGCTCTTGTCGAGCGCGGTCGTACGCAAGTGGCGACGAAAGCCGATTTCATGGAAAGGCCGTACGTATCAATAATCTCGCTAGGAGGCACAACATGAAACATATCGCTATTATCGGGGCCGGGCTCGGCGGCTTGAGCGCCGCCGTCACTCTAGCCGCCCGCGGTTACGACGTGACCGTCATTGAAAAGAATGAACATGTCGGCGGAAAGCTCATGCCGATTATCACCGATGGACACCGTTTCGATTTCGGACCGAATACGATCACGATGCCGGACGTGTTCCGCTCCGTCATCCGCAACAGCGGCGCCAACCCGGATGACTATTTCGAGCTCGTCAAGCTTGACTCGCACACGGTCAATCACTTCTCTGACGGTTCGACGTTCACATTCCATTCAGACCGCGAGAAAATGGAAGCCGAGGTACGCCGTCTGACCGGCGACAAGGCTGATAAAAATCAATTGACCGATTACTTGGACGAGGCGGAGAAACTGTTCGAGATTGCCAACAATCGCTTCTTCACACGGATGGATTCAAAAATCGATACCGGGCTTTGGACCGATATGATGAAAGTACATCCGCTGAAAAGCTTGCATGCGCTCCATAAGAAATATTTTAAAGACCCACGTATCATTCAGGCGCTCGACCGCTATGCGACGTATATCGGCAGCAGCCCGTATGTCACACCGGGCACGTTCGCATTGATCTCGCACCTAGAACTGAATGACGGCGTCTATTTTGCCAAAGGTGGAAATTGGACGATCGCGAAAGGGTTCGCCAAACGGGCGAGCGAACTCGGAGTCGAATTCCGTCTCGGCCATGAAGTCACGAAAATCGAAGTGACGAACGGGAAAGCGCACGCGGTCGTCATCGACCATGAAGAGGTCATGTCTTGTGATGCCGTCTTGTTGAACGGAGAATTGCTCACGCAATATCCACGGCTCGTCGACGCTTCCGACCGTCCCTCGTTCCCGGTACCGACGCGCGATACGATCGAACCGTCCGTGTCCGCTTTCGTCATCATGGTCGGCTTGAACAAGCGATTGAATCTCGCCCATCACAACGTCTATTTCTCAGACGACTACGAAGCAGAGTTCCGGGCGCTGTTCGACGAAGAACGGTATGCGGATGAGCCGACGATTTATATCTCGAACTCGGCCCATACGGACCCATCGATGGGAGAAGCTGGCGACAACTTGTTCATCCTCGTCAACGCTCCGGCCCATATGACCGACATCGATGCCGAGACGTATGAACATTTGATTCGCCGGCGTCTTCGGAAATTCGGTGTCGATTGGGAAGACCGCGACGTCGTCTTCCACCGTCGTGTCACCCCGCTCGACTTGACGCGTGATTTTTACGCGTATTACGGGGCGCTCTACGGGACATCGGCCAACTCGAAAAAAGGAGCGTTCTTCCGCCCTTCCGCCCGCTCGGAAGATGTGTCGAATATCTGGTTCGCCGGCGGTTCGACCCACCCTGGCGGCGGTAGCCCGATGGTGACGCTTTCAGGACAATTTGCGGCCCGATCGATGTTAGAGGACATACCTCTGACAATTTGAACATTTTGTGAACAGAAGATTCGACACTTGTCGACAAGGGATAGACATGATAACATCATATTCGAGTTCAAGCAGTTTTGTAACGTTTGTTACACCTGTAGCGATCGAATGGCTTCCCCGAGCCTATCGCGTTTTGAACTTGTCACACCCGAGAAAAAAGTGATGAGCGAGTTTCCCCACTCGTATCCCGCGGCTGGAACAGCATGCATTATGATGTTCCCCCTTAGTCCATCAAGCATCCTGCTTCAGCGAAGATGCCCCATCGTTTCATTCCCCATGAGACGAGGCACATCTTTAGGGTTCATCACGTCCGATTCGTTCGTTTCCCCGATGAACGAATCACACAACGCTTACACCACTTTTGGTCCCCCGCCAAAAGTGGTTTTTTTATGCGCAAAAAAAGGCAGCCGTCCCGTGACGGCTGCCTAATCTTATAGTTTGGCTAACAGCTTCCCTTTTTGAATCGTCGAGACAAACGCCCGTTTCGTGAAGACGTCGTGTCCGTTCTGCCGGGCCGCGTCCAAGATGCCTTCATAGAGCAATCCCGCCGCACTGACCGGCTTCCGGCTCGTCGCGGGGTACAAGTGATGTGTCTCTCGGGCCCGGACATACAGAAGTTCGGCCCGGCGCGCCATCGTCTCCCAGACGGCAATGAACGCCGGGGTCACTTGCCGCGCGAACAGTGATTCTTCCGAGACACCGAACTCCGTCAGTAACGACTGCGGCACATAAATCCGGTCGCGGTCGAGATCTTCCCCGACGTCACGCAAGATGTTCGTCAGTTGCATCGCGATGCCTAAGTCGATGGCGCCTTGTTTCAACTGCTGTCGCCCGGTCGCATCCACGTCCGGTGCGAGGATCGGCAACAGCATCAAGCCGACGGTGCTGGCCGCATAATAACTATACTGCTCCGTCTCCTCGAGCGTGGCATAACGTGTCTTATGTAAGTCCCATTTCATGCCTTCGGCCAATTCGAAGAACGGTTCGACATCCATGTCGTATCGTCCCCAGACGTCACGTAACGCCACCCAGAGCGCATCCGACAACTGTTCACCTGCCAAGAAGCGGTCGAACTCGTCCAAAAAAACCGTCAAGCTCTCTTCAGGATGATCTGATTCATCGACCGCGTCGTCGAGCGTCCGGCAAAACGTATAGACCGCGGCCACGGCCTGACGGTCTGGTTTGGAGAGCAAGGAAAAGGCCCGATAAAACGTGAGCGAGCCTTTTTTCATTACGTCTTCACAGTGACGATACGCTTCTTGTGTCGTCATGGTACAATGCCCCCATTTCTTCTTCCATTCTTTTCACTAACAGTTGCGAGCCGATCATGACGATTGGGACGCCTCCGCACGGATGCACCGATGCGCCGACGGCGTAAAGCCGGTCGATATGCGCGTACGGGCGGGCCTGCGGTTTGAACGCGGCCGACTGGGCCAATTTCGGGGCGATGCCGAAACTACCGCCTTCGAATAAACCGAAACGTTCCGCATCCATCGGCGTCCGCACTTTCATCTCGAGCACCCGATCTCTGAATGCGGGTACCATCTGCTCGATTCGACCGATCAAATGCTCGATCGCGCCGCTCGTTTCAAAATCCTCACGTTCCAATTTACGCGGGACCGGCACGAGCACATAGAGGACGCTTGTCCCTTCCGGTGCCAGCGAGTCGTCAATCAAAGACGGATTGAACGTATACATCGCCGGATACTTGCTTAGTTTACCATCTTCGAAGATGGTCCGCATCGACCCGGCAAAGTCATCCGGTAAATCGAACTGGTGGACCGGCAGCTCTATTTCCCCTGTCACGGTGAAATAGAGCAAGAGCGTCCCGCTCGACGGTTCATATGATTTCGGCTTGACGCCATCGATCAACCGTTCCATGAGCGGGAAGTCACCGTTGACGACGACCGCATCATACGGATGAATGACACCGTCCACGATGACCGCGTTCGCCTGCCCTTGCTCGACTCGGACCCGTTCCACGTTAGCGTTTAACTCGAATGTAACGCCGCGCCGTCTCAACTCTTGTTCTATTTTCGTCGCAAGTGAAAAATATCCTCCCTTGACGTACCAAATCCCTTCCTCTTGTTCGCGATATGGGATCAAACCGTAGAGGGATGGAGTATCATATGGGTTCCCGCCGATATAGAGCGTTTGGAGGCTGTAGGCGACACGCAGACGCTCGTCTTTGAAGAAGCGCTTCATGTTCTCGTGGGCCGTCTCATACGCCTTTAAACGCATGAGAAGCATCAAAAGCTTCGGCTCGAACAAATCGGTCTTGCCTTTGTAGCCCCGGTCTAAGAACGCATCGAATCCAAGCCGGTATTCTTCCCGTTTTTGGGTCATGTACTTTCTGAAACCGTCACCCTCGTTGAACAGACGATCGATTTCAGCTGCCTGGCGCTCGATGTCACGATATTTGTAGAACGTCGTCCCATCCTCGTAACGAAGACGATAGAGCGGGTCGACCTCAATCAACTCAAGCTCCCGTTCCGGAAAACCGGCCTCTAGCAGCTGGCTTTTCAGTTTCCCCGGCAAGAGGACGATGGTCGGCCCCTCATCGACGCGGGCCCCGTTTTCGAACTCGACATAATTGAGCCGGCCGCCGACCCGTTGTTCTTTCTCGTAGATCGTCACGTTCAGCGACGGATATTTATGGGTCAGGAGTAAGGCCGCGTAAAGCGACCCGATGCCGGCACCGACGAAGCTGATGTTCATTGGCCGACACCTGCCCGGTCACGCAACAGGTTGGCGGTGATGCGCGCCGATTCGAAAATCGTCGGCAGTCCGCTGCCTGGATGTGTGCCACCGCCGACGAGCCAAACGTGGTCGAGCTCCTCGAACTGGTTGTGAGGACGGAAATACATCATCTGTGACAAGTTATGTCCTAAGTTGAACGTCGCCCCTTCATAGACGCCGAACGCTTCCCAATCGTTTGGTGTGAGTGGCTGCATCACCTCGATATGGTTACGGATGTCACGATACGGTGATCGCGTCTCGAGTGCGTCGAGGACGCGCTCGGTCATCGTCGCCTCGAGCGTCTCCCATGGCAAGTTCGAAAGGTTGTTCGGCACCGGGACGAGCACGTAAAGCGACGATTTACCAGCCGGTGCGAGCGTCGGGTCGATTCGTGAGGCGTTTTGGATATAGAATGAGAAGTCCTCGCTCAGTTTCAAATCTCGCGTCATCTCTTTCACGTTCCGTTCGTAATCGTCGGCGAAATGGATCGAATGATGCGCGACATCATCGTAGATACGATCGAGTCCGAGATAGAGCATGAACGTCGAGCATGAATAATGTTTTTTCTTCAGCTGTTTCGGACTCCAGCGCGTGAGCGCGTCCCCTGGGACGAGTGTCGTCATGGCGTGGGCGAAGTCGGCCCCGACGATTACTTCGTCAAACGCATAATGGACGTTGTTCGCCACGAGTCCGTTGACGCGTTTCCCGTCGAGCAAGAGCCGGTCGACACCTTCTTCGAGACGAATCTCGCCGCCCTCTTCTTCGACGACACGGGCCATCGCTGTGCAGAGTTGATTCACGCCGCCGATCGGATGATGCACGCCGTAAGCATGTTCCATGTACGACAAGATCGAGAAACCACCCGGGCACTCCCATGCGGACATGCCGAGATATTTGGCTTGGAACGTGAACGCATACTTCAGCTCTTCGCTCGTGAAATACTCCGACAAGACGTCATACAATGACTTGCCGATCGACAAGAACGGGAGTGCCTTCAAGACGCGCGTTGCCACATAATCTGTCAATTTGTCATGCGCGGTCTGAAGGACCGGCATCAGTTTCGACAGCTTGATGGCTTGTTCGGCCATAAAGCGTTCATAGCCTTCCCCGTTTCCCGGGAACTGCTCTTCGATCGCCTGATGCATTTTATCGCGGTCGGTCGTCATCGACAGGACACGATTCCCTTTATCAAAATAAAGATCATACATCGGCTCGAGCTTCTTCATCTCGACGTAGTCATGCAAGTCTCGACCCGTCTCTTCAAAGATCTCTTCTAAAATATACGGCATATTTAAAAAAGTCGGGCCACGATCGAACGCGAATTCTCCGACTTGAAGACGCGACGTCCGTCCACCGACGAACGCCTGCTTCTCAAACACTGTTACCTTCACACCACGGCTTGCGAGCAGCATAGCGGCCGCAAGTCCTCCTGGTCCGGCACCGATTACGGCGACTCTTTTTTCCGACACGTTGAACAACTCCCTATGTGAAAAGTCTCTTATGCTTCTATCCCATTATAGAAATGACTGGAGACAAGTTCAAATCTGAATCGGCTCGGCGTGTGTCCGTGATGTGTCAATTGTCGCGTTTCGCGAGGACGATGTACCACGAACCTTCTGGGATGAACGGGATGAATCGGACGTTGTCGAAGCCGACTTTGTGCATTTGACGTCGCAATTCGCGAATTGTCGGTAACGGGTGCAAGTTGTCATGGAGGGTCATGAACGCATTGAACGCCGAAGCAAAACGCGAACCGAGGGGCGTCTCTGCGAGCGGGGTGACGAGGACGGCGACGCCGGACGTCTCAAGATTCTCGAGCATCCGTTCGAGCAATTCGATTCGTTTTTCAGGCGAGAAGTAATAGAGCATGTTGTTCATCATGACGGCATCGAACCGGTCATCATGGTCCCAATCCATGAAATCAGCCACTTCGTAACGAATGTCGCCCGACTCGTCCTGCTCACGGGCTTCGGCGATGACCTCTTCTTCCAGGTCAATCCCGGTCAACTTCCAGTCCGGTTCGAGACCATGCAGTTTTCGTAAATAACCACCGTGTCCACAACCGATATCGAGCATTGTCTTCACGTCGGCCTGACGTAACAACTGTTGAACGACCGGGAAGGCGACCGTCTCGACGAGCGTCGACGTCTGTGCGACGACCTGGCCATGCGTCGCCCCATCGAACGTCTTCTGCTTACCCGACTCTAAAAAGTCAGGGTACGCGATGAGCGCCGGGATGTGCAGCTCCATCATCTCTTGGAGCATGAAGCCGATGCTGCGCTCATCTTCGTGCGACAGTTGATACTTCAAACTACGTGTCGGGAAGTAACGCCAACCTTTCTTTTTCAAATGACGAACGGCGACCCCGACTTCGAGCCAACGCTCGAGCGCGAGCTTCGTCAACGGTTGCTTCAAGCGAAGCGTCATCTCCGCAAAGCTGGCTCCTCCTTGAAGCGCATCGAACAACCCATATTTATAGCCGATATACCCGTGCCAAAGCGGCAGGAATGATTCCGTTTGTTTCATCCATCTTCGCGCGTGCAGGACGCGTGACCATTCATTCATCTGTTGTTCCATCGTTTCACCTCATCATCGTTATCACTGATTTTTTTATTTTCCCCTAATAATTTACGGACAAACAAAAAAATCCCACTTCGATGTGCGAAGTGGGGACCAAATCAAATGAAGTTGCTGAAGAACGACTGTCCGTATGGCAACGCATAGCCGATGAAGATCGTCACGAGTGCGAGAATAGCAAAACCGCCGAACATCGTGCCCGCAGGTTTGTGTTTCTTCACACGGATGAGCGTCATCTCACCAAAGATGAGCGCGAGCAGTCCGACCGTGATTTTCACGTGGTAGAACATGCCGCCACCGTTCAATTGTAAATACAAATAAAGTCCTGTGCCGAACGCGACGAGCAACATGAGTCGAAACGCCATATGGGCGATTTTCCCGCTCTTGTTGCCGTTTTTGTAGCCGATATAGGCGACAGCGAACAAGACGAGTAACAAGACCCAGCTCGTGACGTGCGTGTGTAGGAATGCAATCAATGGCATTCAAAGTCCCCCTTTCCATTATGTACAACCTCTATTGTACACGAGTCACTCTGATTGCGGTCAAGCGGGCAACTGAAAAATCTGATCGCCGATCAAAAAGACGCCTGATCGAGGAATGATCAGGCGCCTTGTCGTACTCGGTCTATCAAGCTGTCGTCGATTCTTGTTCGCGAACCGCGTATTCGAAGCTCGGAATCACGACCGTGAACGTCGACCCTTGATGTTGGACCGACTCGACATGAATCTGTCCGGCGTGACCGCGCACGATCTCTTGACAGATCGGGAGACCAAGTCCGGTTCCACCGATTTCTCGGCTGTCCGAATTGTCGACCCGGTAGAACTTGTCGAAGAGACGGTCGAGCGCGTCGCTTGGAATACCGATTCCTTGGTCTTTCACTTTAATCGATACCGATTGGTCATGGTGAGCCAATTCGACGGTGATTTTCCCGCCGTGCGGTGAATACTTCACGGCGTTCGAGAGCAAGTTGCTCATCAACTGTTTGAACTTCTGACAATCGGCGAACAGTTCATACGGACGATCATCGGCCGTGATGAGTTCGAACTTGTGCTTCAGCGAAGAAGCCTCATAGAACGTCATCATGTCGCGGATGACCGGCTCGATATCGAGCTGTTCACGGTCGTACATCTGACTTCCGGCTTCCATCCGTTGCACGTCGAGGAAATCGTTGACGAGATGCGTCAAGCGCTCCGTCTCGGCGTGAATCGTTTGCAAGTACTTCGCCTGCTTCTCGTTCGGCAACTGCTTCTTGACCATGAGTTCGGTGAACCCGTAGATCGACGAGAGCGGTGTCCGCAACTCGTGAGAGATCGTCGAAATGAATTCGCTCTTCAAGCGTTCCGCCTCGGTCTCGCTCGTGATGTCACGGAAGACAAGCAACGTCCCTTTCGACAACCCGCCGACGACGATGCGTTCGGCATACATCTGCAGGTTCATCTCGCCTTTACGGATCGAGAAGCTCACGCTGTCATGCGGGAAGTCGTCGGTGAAGAGGCGATCAGTATACTTCATAAAATCGTCTTCTTGGTCGACCGTCGTCGAAATCGTCTCCCGCCATTCATTCCATGACAGTTCTGCGAGTTCTCTCGACGTGATGTCGTCAAGTTCCGGGAACATTTCATAGAGCGGTCGGTTGACGAAGACGTCATCGGTCGAATGCTCGACGTAAATGACTGCCTCCCGAATCGAGTCGAGAATTCGTTCCGTCTTCCCTTTCTCGCGCGTCATCTCTTCAAACAGACGCATCCGGAGAAGCGAGAGCGACAACTGACGGGCGAACGACATGATGTCGCCCATCTGTGTCTGCGTGAAGCGGTCCTTATAGCGGACGAGATAGATGAACGCGATAATCGAGTCATCCGTCGGGTCATGGACCGGTACGGCCGTCTCATACATGTAGTACGGGTACGGGAGCGGATGGTCGCTCGCGACTTGTTTCGACGAATGGACCGTCGTCCGGAGCGTCATCGCCCGCGTCAAGACTGAATTCTCACTATCGAGCAACTGCCGGGTGAGCGTCTCGTTCAAGCCGTGGCTTGTGATCGAGAACGAGCCCGTCGCATCGACGAAGACGAGAGCGCCGACTTCGGAGTCGGTGATGGCGACCAGTTTCTCGATAATCTCTGGATAAGCCGTCAACGAGTCGCGGGCCGCGAGCGTCTCGGTCAATTCGTTGCGGTACGCCAGGTGCTGCTCGTTCTGTTGTGTCTGCTCCAAGATTTCTTCGAGCTCTTGCTGCTGCGCTTGAAGCTCTTCTTGTTGCGCGATCAATTCTTCTTGTTGCGCTTGCAGCTCGTGGTTCTTCTCGATCAAGTGACGTTCGTTGTCACGAAGCGTCTCGGCCATCTTGTTAAACGACCGGGACATAATCCCAATTTCGTCTTCGCGTTCCATTTGGTCGCTCAAATCGACGATTTCGCCTTTCAACAAGCGGTCAGATGCGATCGACAGACGCGAAATCAAACGTGTTTGACGACGCAGGAACGGTTGGATGAACAACAAGATCAATGCCGCGAACGACAAGATACTCGCAATCCAAAGGAATTGTAAAATGTTATTGTTTAACTTCCAAGCGTCGTATACTTTTTGCTTTTCTTCATCCATCAACGATTTATAATCGTTTAACGCCGTCTCGATTTGTTGGATCGGGCCGAGTGTATCGATGCCGCGCTCTGGGTTATAAGGAACTACCCCTTGCTCGATCAAGCGCTGAGCGGTCGGTAACGCTAACACCGTCTCCGGGTCAATCGTCGTCTCGGTAATTTCACCGTCAGCGCGCAACTGTCCGTACTCCGTCGTCACCGGAAGGATGACGCCGAAATAGAAATCGTGGAACTCTTGCAAGTCTTCTGCGAAAATCTCACCTTGTTTCGTCTGGACGACACTCTTGAACCAGTTGATTTCTTGTTGGAACTCGTTCTCTTTCACTTGGGCCCGTTCGAGCGAATCGGCATCTCCAAATAAGAGATACCCACGCGAATCATATTGGGCGCCTTGCCACTCGTCCCACAACGTGTTCAACCGATCAATCCGTTCATCGACATCTTCTAACCGTTGTTCGTTTTCAGCGACCCGCTCTTCCATGTACGTGTACATGAAAATCGATCCGACGAGTGCGAGCGCGAGGAACGAATAGAGGACGACCATGAGATCGCGTCCGAGTTTTTGTTTAAACCATCTGTTCAATTCACGATGCCTCCTATAATCTTCACCAATTCAAGTGGACTGAACGGCTTCGAAATAAAGTAGTCGACGCCAATCTCATTCGCGCAATCACGATCAGATTGTTGGCTCTTCGCCGTGAGCATCATCACTTTCGTATGTTGACGTCCCGGTAGTTTCCGTACCTTCTCGATGACCTCAAGACCGGTCATGCCTGGCATCATATGGTCGACAATCACGAGGTCATACTCGTTCTGTTCGATTAGCCGATAGGCTTCAAGGCCGTCTGGTGCTTCATCAATGTCATATCCTTCATCTTCTAATGTATCTAAAACAAGCATCCGTAATACTTCTTCATCTTCTGCTAGTAAAATTTTTACCATGACGATTCCTCCATTTTTTATCCCATTCCATTATTTTACCGGATTCAGTACGTAATCACAAAAAATAAGGGTGTACGGTGTATAACCGTACCCCTTTTTCTTCACAACGTCTACCTTATAATACAACAATTTCCTGTAATTCGAGCGAATAAATGAGCATCTGTCCGACCGTGATTCCCCAAATCGCCTCGATGGCCTCGCGATAGAGCGATAATTGGACGTGATAGCGGTCGCGCAACATTTGTTTCGCCGCTTCACGGGAGTCGCTCGAGAAGAGCACGGAGTCCGATTTATAATCGAGGAGCACATACGTCTCGCCGTCATGGAACAGACAATCGATAATCCCTTGGATGAGCACATGCTCGTCCGTGAACGTCTCGCCCGGATTCACCCGATCGGCCGGAACCGTGTACGTGAAAGGCAACTCGCGCCACCCCTGTCCAGCTTGGAGCGCCGACGTTAACGCACGTCCGGTTTCCGAGGCAAAGAACGCCTCGATTTCAGCACTCGCGAGCCGTGCCGTCTCGGCCTCGACCGGACTGAGCATGCCGTCGGCTTCCCAGCGGTCGATTTGGACGTCGAGCGGCTCCGACGGGTCGATCAATTGGAAGACGAGATGTAACGTCGTCCCCCGCTCGGCTCCCGACTGTTGCGACTGTTTCCACTTCGGCTCGCGGTACGGCGTGTCACTCGCCCGGTACGTCTCTTCAAACGCTGCCTGCTCGAGCTGAAGCGCACGTTTCAGTTCAGTGACCGTTTGCTTGGCCGCCGTCTCGGTCGCGGCTTGGGCCGGGTATGCATAGGTGAACGCCCGGCGGACGAATTCCGTGACGTTCGCCTCGTCTTTGACCGGGAAGTCGATCGCCTCGAACTGCTTGACGTGATGGAGCTGCGCCATCATCTCTTGAAGCGTGGCGACTTCTGCCAAGTCTTCCTCCCCGATGATGCGGTACGTCCATGGCGTCGCTTCCGGCTGCGGTGCGATGACCGGAAACCCTTGCTGTTCCAAAAACGTGGCGGCCCCTTCGAGTTTCAGGAGCGCCGGTGCCACCCAATCGAGATACGTCTTCGCCTCGCGGCGCGCATCGGCTGACAAGGTCGTTCCCGTCTGTTCGACGTGCAACCATTGCCCGACCTGTTTCCCCGGCTCTTTGACCGTCCCGACCAAAATCAATTTCTCTTTGGCACGAGTGAGCGCGACATATAAGACGCGCATCTCTTCGGCTTTCATCGTCGCATCAAGGTCTCGTCGAATCATCTCTTTGACGAACGTCTCCGTTCTCGTGCGGGTGACGACGTCAATCGCGTCGAGGGAGATTCCATAGCGTTTATGGAAGATGACGCGTTGCATTTGATCGCGCTTGTTGAACTGCTTCCCAAGCTGGGCCACGATCGTGACCGGGAACTCGAGTCCTTTTGATTTGTGGACCGTCATGATCCGGACGACGTTTTCTTCTTCACCGAGCGAACGCGCCTCGGACAAATCTTCACCGTTATCCTGAAGCCGGTCCATCACACGGAGGAAACGATACAAACCGCGGTACCCGCTTCGCTCATACGCCAAGGCCCGGTCATAGAGCGCCTTCAAGTTTTCCTGACGCCCTTTTCCGCCCGGCAAACCTCCGGCAAAGTCATAAAACCCGGTGTCGTTGAACACTTGTTGAATCAATTCCGACAGACTGTGGTTACGAGCGAACGTCCGCCACGCCGACAACGCGTCGAGGACATCGCCGCACTTCAGACCGAGGTCGTCCTCATCGTCCGCTTTCGCTTTAAGCGCCTCAAAGAACGAGTCCTCTGATTCAAGGCGGATCTTAGCCAGTTCTTGGTCGCTGAACCCAAACATCGGCGAGCGAAGCGCTCCAGCGAGCGGGATGTCTTGGAGCGGGTTGTCGATCAATTTTAAGACCGCAAGCATCATCCGAATCTCCGTCGCTTGGAAATAGCCGCCGTCCGAATCGGTATAGGCCGGAATGTTGTATTGTGTCAAAATATCCATCAATTGCTCGACCCGCTCTTTTTTAGAACGGACCAAGATGACGATGTCACGATATTCGCACGACCGAAGCAAACCCGTCGCCTCATCGGTCACTTTGAACGGTTCCTCGCTCGAGACGAGCTCTAAAATCCGGGTCGCGATGGCCCGGCCTTCGAGTTCTTGTTTCGACAAATCGCGGCTCTCCCCGTTGACGAGAATGAGTTCAGGACTCGCCTCGAGTGCCTCATAGTCACGTCCCGGGACGAGACGTGCCGCCTCATCGTATTCAATCTCACTTACTTCCTCGTCCATCAACCGGACGAATAAGTCGTTAATGCCGTGGAGCACTTCGGCCCGGCTTCTGAAGTTTTGGGACAAGTCGATGCGTTGTCCCGACCCATTCTGTTTGAAGCGCGTCGCCTTCTCGATGAACAGGCGAGGTTCGGCATGGCGGAACCGGTAAATCGATTGTTTGATATCGCCGACCATGAAAAGATTCCCGACGTGCTCGGCTTCATAGCTGACGAGCCCGATAATCGTCTCTTGAATCTCGTTCGTGTCTTGATACTCGTCGATCAATACTTCGGCGAAACGCTGTTTGTATAGGGATGCGACCGAGGACGGTCCGTCCCCGTCCCGTAGAATAGCGAGCGCGTAATGCTCGAGGTCACTGAAGTCGACGAAGGCACGATCCCGCTTCGCCTGTTCATAGGCGGCACCGAACGTCCGAACGGTCTTGACGAGCGTCTCGACGAGCGGACGTTGCGTCATCAATACGTCTAAATAATCAGCCCCGCTCGTGCCCGCTTGAGCGATGGCCTCACTCAATTTTTTCTTCGCCTGGTCGTAAGCCGGCTTCAAAACCGTGTGATAGACGTGATGCTCGTCTTTCTTTTGTACGGATTTCATCGTGCCGAATTTGACCGCACGGGCCGCCGTCTCGAGTTCGCTCCATTTGAACGAGTCGGGATCGAGCGTCGCAAACGGTAAAATCGCCTGATGCACGTTTTCCGACTGCGCCTCATACCCGGCGAGTCGAAGCTCAATGGCGACGCGGCGAAGCTGGCGCAACGCTTTTTCGATGTCCACCCAAAGCAGGCGTCCGAATTCAATCAACAGTTGTTCCTCGTCAGGGTCCCCCTCGAACTGATACAACGACACGAGTTCATCCAAGTATGCTTCCGGGTTCGGTAGCGTCCGCGCATACTGGTAGAGGCCTAGAATCAACTCTTCAATCTCACTGTCGCCTCGATCGGACGTGTACGCGTCAATCAACGCGAAGAAGGCATGGTCTTGTTGCCCGTACGCCTCCTCGAGCACATCTTCGAGCACATCGTCCTGCAAGAGGACCAAGTCCCGCTCCTCGGCGATTTTGAACGCCGGGTCGAGGTCGAGCAAATAGTAGTTCTCCCGAATCACTTCGAGACAGAACGAGTGAATCGTCGTGATGAGCGCTCGGTTGAGCATTTGGCGTTGCTTGCGAATATATGCGTTCTCAGGGTCATCACGGAGTGCCCCGTCGAGCGCTTTGGCAATCCGTCGCTTCATCTCGGCCGCGGCCGCATTCGTGAATGTGACCACGAGCATGCGGTCGGCCGTCAGTTCGTCCGCTTCATCCAAGAGACGGCTCGCGAGTCGTTCCACGAGGACTGCCGTCTTGCCGGACCCGGCCGCCGCCGAGACGAGCACGTGCGATCCTCTGGCATCAATGGCCGCTTGTTGGTCATTCGTCCACTTCATCGACGTCACCTCCTAATCTTGACAAGACGTCATCTTTTTCTAGCTTTTTCAATTGCCGTGCCTCGTTGGACAACGCCTCATCAAAGTGACAAACACTTTGGAACGGGCACGTCTGGCAAGGGCGTCGCTCTTTATATTCATACGGTTCGACGCCGATCTCGCCATCGTACATCGCCTCGGCGCTCGATTGGGCCAAATCGATAGCGTGGTCCATCAACTGCTCGAGTTGCGGTGGCGAGACGACTTTTTTCGTCGTGTTCGCGTCGAGCGTCCCGTCTTTCTTATATTTGACCGGGATGACAATCGATTTTTTCTGATCTTGTTTCGCGGTCCGGTCCATCGCCTCTAAAATAGCGGGATCGTCGACGAGCAGTCCTTGCATCTGGTACGACTCGAGCACTTTGCGCTCGGTGTCCGAATCCGTCTCGGCCGGAGCGACGAGCGGACGGTGGACGTGGAAGTAAAGGGCCGCTGCTGGGGCGACGTTCTCTTGCGTCCACGCGTTCGCCTGCTCGATTAACACTTTCAAGTAGATGAGCATCTGCATGGCGAGCCCGTAATAGATTTCGGCGAAGTCGATCTCTCGTTTACTCGACTTATAGTCGACGATCCGGACGTAGAGCTGATCATGGATTGAGGCCGTTTCGACGCGGTCGATGCGGCCGACGAGTTCACACGTCGCCCCGTTACTGAGCGTGAACGACACAGGCGGGAAATTGCCGCTGCCGAAAGCAAGTTCGAAGGCGACAGGGTCGAATCCGTCCCGTTTCGATTGCTCGATCAACACTTCCGCCGTCTTGCTGACGACGTCGGTCAATTTCTTCTTCAAATAGCCGTATCGGTTCGAGCTCATCAAAATCGCATTTTGGATCTCCGGTGTGACGAGTTCGACGGCCGCCTCGGCGAGTGACGAACATTCGTCTCGGTTCACATCCCGCCACTCTTTCCCATCCATCTGCACGGTTTGGGACATGTGCTCGATCGTCCGATGATATAAGTTACCGATGTCCGGCGCCTCTAACCGATATAGGCGACGTTCTTTCAAACGGAGCCCATAACTTGCAAAGTGACGGAACGGACAGGCCTGGAACGTCTCAAGCCGTGAGACGCTCGCTCGAATCGAGTTCGTATAAAGTGACTTGGCGACCTCTTCTGGCAACGGTTGTGGCACGTTTTGATAGAAGAGCGCGCTCGTCAATAAGCGAATCCGTTCGCGGCCTTCCGGATGTTTCAACAGCTCGTTATAAACCGTGAACCACGTGTCTTGAATCGGATAATGTCGGCTGAGCCGTTGCAGTTCGAGCGCTGTCACGGCCGCCGTCTGATTCACGTTCGTGATGAACGACAACTGATCGCTCGGACGATGTTCCCCGGCTTCCGCGAAGTGGGTCGTCACGACTTTCCCGCCACTGAGACGGGCTTTAAGATCGGCGATGAAACTCGCCGGTTGAATCGCCTTGCCGGTCCGGTCGACGAGGGCGTAGCTGACGAACAGACGATGGCTCGGTGCCGTGAGCGCTTTGTACAAATAGTACGTCTCATCGTCGAACAAATGCTCGGTCGCTTTTCCGGCCCGAACGCCGTTGTCATGCATGAAATCGAGGTCCTGGTCGGTCAACAGTTTCGACTGGGTCGCCACGAGCGGGATTTGATCTTCGTTCGCCCCAAGTAAGAACACGACTTTTTTATCGATCAAGCGGCCCCGGACGTAATCGGTGACCGTCAATTGGTCCAGAGACGGCGGGACGAGCGCATAACGCAAACTGTCGAGTCCGGTGTCCATCATCTGCAGGAACAGTTCGGTCGAAAGCGTCTCGTCAGGGGCGGCCGCTTCCAACTGCTCGAGCAAGTGCAACACGGCGTCCCACACTTGTGTATGTTCGCGCGCCTCGAGCAATCGTGATTCCTCGAGCGCCTCCTCGCGCCAATAGGCGAGACAAGACGCCACATCGACCCGTTCTAAGAAGGCGTAGATGGCGTGCGTATACGCCTGCATCGTCTTCGCCTCCTTCAAATCGGCCAAGAGCGGGTCGAACGTGTCGACGACGGTTTGGCGATAGCGATTGAGCGCCGTCTCCAAGTCGAGTTCTTCCCCGGTCAGCCGTGCCTCTTCCTCGGCCCGGCGTCGCAAATACCAATCCTCGTGCCAGTGGTAATGTTTAATCCCACGCTCGATGACGAACGCCTCGAGTCGGTCGACCGACGTACGCCGATGCTCCGTATCGAGCAGGATCAACTCGGTTTTGAGCGCCCGGAACACCGGTTCTTCCCGGTATCCACGAATCGCGACCTCGATCGTCGCCTTCAATAATTCGACGACCGGGTGATCGAGCATCGGTTGCCGCTCATCGAGGAAGAACGGCAACTGCATCTTTTGGAGTGCCTGCGTCGCCAAGTCTCCATACTCTTCGAGCGAGCGTGACACGAAGGCGATATCGCGGTAGCGGAATCCTTCCTCGCGAACGAGCCGCACGACTTCACGGACGGCTGCCTCGACTTCTACCGACCGGTCGACGGCCGCATGCAACACCACGTTCGAATCAGAACGCGTGTACGGAGCTGCCGTCACTTGCCCGAACGTCGCCTCGAGATAGGCCAGGCTCGGATGCTGGAAGCGTGGCGAATCCGTATGTTTTTCATCATTCGAGACGAGACCACGCTCGGACAACAACTCTTTGAAGCGCATGAGAGTCCGTTGCGTCGGCCCGAACGACGGGTGAGGCCGATAGAGCGAATCCGGATCGATCGTCAAGAGCACGTCGAGCGGTGCTTTCTCCGCTAACGCGACGAGCACGGCCAGCTCTTGCTCAGAAAATTCATTGAATCCGTCCACATAAAATTGTGTCCCGGCCAAATCGATGTCCGGCAACAATTGCAACAATACGTTGAAATAGTCCTCGGCGTGGAGCGATTTCCCCGCCGTCATCGTCAAAAATCCCTCGTAAAGAATCGACAGGTCCTGCAGCTTGAGTGACCGGTGCTGGTCTTGTTCGCTCAAGCGGAGCAATTGCTCCGGATCGACGAGGCCGCGCTTGAGGAGCGTGATCAACTGGTTCAGTTCCTCGTAAAAGCCGAACTGGTTCATCGTCCGGCGGAACAACGTTAATCGTTCCTCGTTCACCTCGACGACGCGGCGCAACAGCAAGTGCGTCCCCGTCTGGTCTAAAAATTGTTCGGTCGCGACGCCACGGTCGCGCATCATCAAAAAGGCGAGTCGACGCATCGACAATACTTGAATCCGGGTCGACCCGTTCAAGCCGTCCGTCATCGCCATCTTCCGTTCCATCTCGAACGACATTTGGTCTGGGACGAGCATATAGATGGTCGGTCCGCTCGGGTCACGCTTCAGCTCTTCGATGACTCGTTTGATCATCCATTCGCTTTTCCCGCTCCCGGAACGCCCGACATGAAAAGTGACCGTCATTTAGGCGAACACCCCTTCCCTTTTTTCTTTATTATGACCCATTCGGAGTCGTTTGTAGAGGGAAATCCTTTAACAGCCCAGGAAGAAAATTGACCAGCCCGCATCAGTCCCCTTTTCCGCAAAAATCGATTAGACTGGACGTATGAGGGGGAATAGAACATGAGTGCATATGAACAATTTGGCGGTGAGCGCGGTGTCCAGCAGCTCGTAGACGCCTTTTACGATCTTGTCTACGCGGACCCGGTGCTATTGCCGTTGTTTCCGGACGACAAAGACCGGGTCAAAGCGCATCAATTCGAATTTTTGACCCAGCTGCTCGGGGGACCGAAACTGTATACGGAACGTCGTGGTGGTGGGAACTTGGCGATGATTCATCGCGACCACCCGATTTCGGAGACACATGCCGGCCACTGGCTCGGCTGTATGGAACAAGCGCTCAAAACGGTCGATGCACCCGAATCGATCAAGCAACAACTGTTCCATCGTTTGATCATGTCATCCTCGAACGTCGTCCGCGTCTGCTCCCACCATTTTGAGTAGTCAGCCTTTCGAAAAGCGGGTATGATAAGAAAGTAAGTAAAGGAGGTCGTTTTTCATGACAGAAGAAGAAAAAAAAGAGGCCGTTTCCTCTGAAGAAGAAACGGAAGAAGTAGAACCGACGGCAGTCCTCGCCGACGCCCTCGAAGAGGATGAAGAGGAAGAAGACCAACCCGAAGAAAAGAACATGGACCATATTAAAGGCGTGTTCAACTATCCACATGAGAATGGACGAGAGTATCGCGTCGTCTTCTATAACGATCGCAAAAACCTCGTGTTCCGTGAACTCGGGAACGGGAAAGTCGAATTCGTCGGCCGTTTCACAGACGAGTCGTATGACCAAGAGAACGAAGCAGAAATGCGTGAACTCGGTGAGCAACAGCTCGAACGGATTCTCGCGGATCGCCTCAAATAAAAAAATCGCCCGCGGGCGATTTTTTTATTTGTGCTTGTTTTTGTTTTGTTTTTTCTTGCGAAGCGCGTAAATCGCACCTGCAAGTCCTCCGGCGACAGCGATCCCGGCCATGACCGGCACGAGCACTTTTTTCGTCGGAATCATTTCTTTCACCCGTTCATACGGTGTCGGCACAGACAACTCGAGTTGAACCGCCGACTCACCGTGACCGTGCGCACGCGCCTGACGAGCAGCGTCAGTAATGACGACACGTCCTGTCGTGTAACGACGTACACCGTGTTCATCGGTATACGGGCGACGGACGCGCTTGACGCCACGCACCGTGCGCCCACGAGCCGCATCGGGCCGGACGATGCGTTCGCTCGTCCATGAGCGGCCTCCCGTGGCGCTATAGGCAGGGCGCATCTTGCGCCGATTGATCCATGTATAAGAATCGTTCATGTCTATCCCCTCCAATATACTGAAGTACCTTTTCTTATTATACCCATACAACATCTGTCGAAAACATGAGGGATTGTGTCTGTTCGGTCACAAAAAAGAGGATGGCCCGGTTCGGACCACCCTCAACTTTCCTCATTACTCCGTGAACGGCTTATCTCGGTGGCGACGCTTCGCCAAAATCAAGTAGTAAGCTGGAACGAGCACGAGCGTCAGTACGGTCGAGAAGAGAATTCCCGATACGATGCTGATCGCCAGCGGTCGGAACAATGGATCTTCTCCAAGTGCGACCGGCAAGAGCGCTACGACAGCGGTCAACGCCGTCAACAGAATCGGACGAATCCGGGCGCGTCCCGCCTCATAAACAGCGGTCGTGACGGCCATACCGTCTCGAATCCCTTGCTCGATGAACTCGAACAAGACGACGGCGTTCCGAACGACAATCCCGGCGAGCGAGACGATTCCCATCGAGGCCATGAAACTAAATGGCGTCTGGGTGACAAACAACCCGACGACCGCACCGGCAATCGCCAAGTAAATCGTGAACAAGACGAGGAGCGGCAGAGACAGTGAGTTGAACTGGAACGCGATAATCAAGAAGATCAAGAACAACACGACGACGAACAACGTGGCGAGTTCGAGGAAGAACTCGTTTTGTGTGTCGCTTGCGCCGGATTGGTCGAACGCGATCCCTTCATCGGTCAATGACGCCTCGGCATCGGCCAGTACACGATCGACGTCTTGTTTGAACGCCTCTTCGTCCATGCCTTCGCTCGCATAAATTTGGAGCGTCACGGTCCGTTCCCCGTTCTCACGCGGAATCTGTTGAATCTGTTCCGTCGTCGTCTCGGTGACGAACGTACTGAGCGGTGCGACAGGTGGACCCGCTTCCGTTTGAACCGGGACGAGGATGTCATCTAAGGCGAGCGCCTCGCGGTTCGCTTCCGCATCGACGACGATTTTCACGTCGCGTTGCTCGACTCCATCATCGAACGTGCCGATCGGGATGCCATCCGTGACGAGTCGAATCTGGTCACTGATTGATTTCGCCGTCACACCGGCTTCCGCCATCGCGTCACGATCAAGTTCATACGTGAGCGTTTGGAACGGCTCTTTAATGTTGTCGAGCACGAGCGCGCCGTCAATCTCCTCGAGGTCCGCTTTCACGGCATCACGTGCCGCCACGAGCTCGTCAATCGTTTCACCGCGCATCGTGAACTCGACTGGCGCCGAAGTTGGCGGTCCTTGTTGCTGCGTATCCAGGAAGATTTCAGCGTCCGGATTGTTTTCCCGGATTTGTGTCGTATACTCGTCAATCAATTGAATCGCATCGATCGTCTCATTGTCGACACGGACGACGACTTGGCCTGTGTTCTCACCGGTCTGATCAAGTCCCCCTGTGAAGAGGCTCGGTAAGCCCCCGCCCGCAAAGACAGATGTCTCGACGACACCATCGATACTTTGGAACTCCTCCTCGATCGCTCGAAGTCTCCGTTCCGTCTCCTCAAGGTCGGTTTGGACCGGCAACGTGACACTCGTCACGACTTCTGGTCGGTTCGCGGCCGGGAAGAATTCGAACGGCGTCAATAAGATCAAGCCATACAACGCGGTCGTGATGACGAAGCCGACGAGACCGAACGTCCATGGACGTTTCGCGACTTTTGGCAACAACGTATCCGCATAGAAACTACTGAGACGGTTCAATGGTCCACCTAACCAACCAGGCTCACGTTTCGAGACTTTCACTTGCTTCCGATTCAACCAGTACTGGGCGATCGGCACGAGCGTCAAACTGATAACCATCGAAGCGAGCACCGACAAAGCCAAGACGGTCGGCAAGGCACGGATAAAGTTCCCGTTCGCACCCGATAAGAGCGTCAATGGCAAGAAGGCGAAGACGACAGCGAGCGTCGACGTGACGATCGAGCCCCATACCTCTTTCGTCCCGCGTACGGCACCGCCCATCGCCGTGTCACCTTTTCGGTAACGACGCAGGATATTGTCATTGACGACGATCGCGTCATCGACGAGAATCCCGAGCGCGATGATGGCGCCGATGATTGAGATTTGGTTCAAATCGACCCCGGTGAAACGAAGTGGAATCAACGCGAGCAAGAACGACAATGGAATCGCCAAACTGACGATCAGGGAACCTGAGAACGTCAATCCAATCGTCGTGACGACGATGACCGCGATCATGGCGATGATGAATTCACGAGTGAGGGATGAGAAGATATCATCGACCGCTTTGGCCTGCTCGTAATAAGGGACGAGCTCGACACCACTCACGTCACCGACTTCATCCGCGACGACTCCATCGACTCGTTCTTGAAGCGTCGGGATATCTTGACCCGGTTCAATCGTGACCGTCAAGGAAACGGCAGGTTGTCCGTCGAGTGAGACGAGGTCCGTGACCGCTTTCTCGGTCTCTTCGACCGTGCCGACGTCTTCAAGGAGGACAGGCGTCCCGTCCACTGAACCGACGACGACTTGACCCATCTCATTGACGTTCGTCAAATTATCGATTGCCAACTGATAGATGCCGTCTTCAGTCGACTGGCGACCGAGCGGGGTCGTCTTATATTCTTCATTGATGGCCGTCAAGACGTCCGGGAAAGCGAGTTGACGCTCTCCGAGTTCGGCCGAGTCGAGCGAGACGACGAATTCTGTTTCCGGTAATCCTTTGATCGTCACACCGGTGACCCCATCTGTCCGCAACAGACGTTCTTCTAACCGTTCGACATCTTCACGCACTGTTTGGAGCGTCTCACGATCGTCTGCCGTCAACAAATAAGAAGCGACCGGTAACTGTCCAATCGAATCATTGACGGTCGGAGCGAGCGCATTTTCAGGTAAACGAGGCGCCGCATCGGAGATCGCTTGGCGCACATTCGCCTGTAGCTCACTCTTGTCGATCCCGTCTTCATATTCGACCGTGATGTTCGAGAACTCGGATGCCGAGAGCGATGACACGTTTTCGATGCCATCGAGCCCTCTCAATTCGGTCTCGAGAATATTCGTCACGTTCCGTTCGACCGTCTCTGCGGTCGCTCCCGGATACGGCGTTTGAATCAAGACGATATTGACACTCGTCTCTGGAATCTCACGCTTCGGAAGTTGGAAGAACGTGAGCACCCCGACTACGATTGCAACGAGTAAAAACACGATGACCAGTTTTCCTCGTTCAATCATTTTTTGAAAAAACATGTTGACCCCTCACTTTCAGATGATGTGCAAATACACATATGAACTATTCTTCTTTATCATAGAGGGGTTCATCATCGATTTCAATCTTTAAACACAACTGAATGTGCTTCAGTGAAAGCGTTTTTGAAACGAATACGATAACTCGATGGAGCGTTGTTTCTGCTTATAGACAGTATGATCCGATACCGGCACCTCGACCGAT
The DNA here is from genome assembly GCF_024362205.1 of Exiguobacterium aurantiacum. Lineage (GTDB taxonomy): Bacteria > Bacillota > Bacilli > Exiguobacteriales > Exiguobacteriaceae > Exiguobacterium > Exiguobacterium aurantiacum_B. The sequence goes on from NZ_CP101462.1 coordinate 2,266,796, forward strand.
TCACCCGAATAGAACAAAATCTGGCTCCCTTTGCCGCTCTTTTTCGCCTTGTGCACATGTGAAAAATTGATCCAGGCACAGTCCGGGCTTTCTTTGGCGATCGTCGGGAAAAAGATTGCATCTGCGTGCCAATCCATGATGACAGGCGTCTTCCGGTGCGGTCCGAGTACGTTCCGGGCCGCCTCGATTCGTCCTTGAATGCTTGAACCGTAATACAGACAGGCAGATTCGAGTAAGCAAAGGGGCGAACCTTTCAATCGCGCTACCCCATCGGATTGATAGACGAGTGTCTCCGCCTCCCCATACTCATTGAAAACTGGAATCAAAGCTCTTGTTTCATTCGTCAACTGAGTCATCTGATTTGCCTCCATCATGGATATTGTGACTTACATGTCATACATATCAAGAAATGATGATATAAACAAATCACATCGGAAAATTTCCCATTAAAAAAACCAACCTATTGACGGCTGGTTTTTTAATTTCGATGGTCTAATTTTTGTTTTTGTAACGATTCCGGTTGTGGAAAGTGAAAATCCACACGAACTCCATCTTTTGTATTTCCCAAGGCGACCGTCCCTTGATGGAGGGTCACGATTCGTTGAACGATGAACAGACCGAGACCGAACTTCCCTTGTTTCCCGCGCGAAAACTGATGGAACAAATCGAGGTTCGCGTCGACCGGGGGACCGTCGTTCTCGATGGTGATGTCGATGCCCGCCTCGGAGCGTGCCAGTTCGATTCGAATCGTCGACTCGGCGTAACGCAAGGCGTTATCGAGCACGTTCTCGAAGGCGACACGGATTTGTTCTCCGTCTCCGATCATCTCGCCGGCATGACCCGTCACCGACCAGTCCAAGTTGCCGCGCAGTTGGAACCGGCTGACGAGCAGCTCTATCAACTTATCGAGATTGATCGGTTCAAGCCGCATCTCTTGGCCTTTGAAGTATTCGAGCTTCGTGACATATAACAAATCGACAACTTTTTTCTCGAGCCGGGACGCCTCTTCGTCGATGACTTCAGCCGACCCTTTCAAGTCCCCGGTCGGGTAAATCCCGTCACCAATCGATTGGGCGTAGCCGCGGATGACCATGATCGGAGTCTTCAAGTCGTGCGAGATGTTTTGGAGCAGCGCCTGTTGGGCTACGTCTTGCTCTTGCAACTCTTGCCGCATCGCATCAATCGAGCGGGCCAACTGTCCGAGCTCATCTTGGCGGGCGAGTGGCAGCACCGTCTCCCATTGCCGGTTCGAGATTTTCTCGACCGCCCGTTCCATTTCGACGATCGGCTTCGTCAATTCTCGCGACATCCATAACGCCGGGATCAACGATAATAGGCTGATGACACCGATTAAAATCGAGATGCGCCAGTAGAGTGTCGAAACGAGTTCACGCCGGTAAGCATCCCAGGCGTAGGAAGCCTGGTAAATCAGAGCCCCATCGTACTCATTCTGTCGGATGATGTAGTAGACGTCCTCACCGTCGATCGTCGTCTGATATTTGGCGACTTCATTCGTCTGCGTGAGCGCCTCCTGATACATCTGGTTCGTCAACTCGAGCGGAGCCGAACCATAAATGATACGTCCGTTCGGTAAGAAGATGAGTTGGTTGACCGACCGGGATTCTTGTTGGCGTCGGTCGTACTCAATCGGATTTTGTGGAATATTTTCTAACTCGTTCGTATTCCCCAGGTAATAATCTACATCTTGCAACGTCTCATACACTTGTTCATCGATGAATTGCGTGATCGACGAGCGGATCGTCAACAAAATCATCAAGGCGAGCGTCACGATGATGAGCAGAATCAACACCCAAATCTTCCACATGAGCCGTTTCGGCTGAAGTCGATCGAGCTTCATGGCTTGACGAGTCGGTAACCGACGCCATAGAGCGTCTCGAGCTCAAGGCGATGCAATTTCTTCCGAAGACGACGCACTAGGTCATCGACGACGCGGTCCGAACCGAAATAGTCATGGCCCCATACCCCTTCTAAAATCTGTTCGCGGGACAAGGCTGAACCCGGATGCTCGAGGAAGAGTAGCAACAAGTCGAACTCTTTTGACGTCAAATCGATATCATCTTGGTCATGTTTGATGAGACGTTTCTCTGGATAAATCGTATATTCGCCGTATTCGATATGTTCGTTCGACTTCGAACCGTAAACCCGATCAATCAATTTTTTGACGCGGATGACCAATTCCCGCGGCAAGAACGGTTTCGCAATGTAATCGTCCGACCCCATCTCAAGCCCGATGATTTTGTCGATATCCTCGTCTCGTGCCGAAATGAAGATCGTCGGCGTGAACGCGTTCGTCGCTTTGATTTGTTTCAACAGTTGGAAGCCATCAAGGTCCGGGAGCATGATATCAAGCACCCACAGGTCGGGCTCATCTTTGATAGCGGCCTGGGCCGAGGTCCCGTCGGTGAACGAACGGACCTGATACCCTTCTTGCTCTAAATATGTGACGAGCATCTTGTTTAAATTAACTTCGTCATCGACTAAATAAATTGTGTACATTCCAGTCACCTCTGCAACGTTTTTACATATCATATCAAACAATTATGGACAAAAGATGGGAATCGGGTCGTTTCTTACACGCTGAATGTGCTCGAGTAACGTCAATGAATCGACAAAAAAAGAAGGGTCTCCCCTTCCTTACCGTGTCGGCCGAGTGCGCATCTGTTGCGCGAGGAATACCGTACCTCCACTGAGGAGCGCCAGTACACCGCTAATCATCATGAGTTCCATCATGTCCCACCTTCCTACTGATAGCGATTCTCATTATCATCTATAATATAGCATACTTATTCGGGCATGAACATGACAAAAAAACTCCCGCCGTGACAGGCGGGAGTTCCGGATTATGCGTTGACGTCGTAGCCTTGTTCTTCGATGGCTTCGATCATCGCTTTCACTGAAATTTTATCGTTATGGATGACATCGACCCGATGCTCCTGCAACGAAACGATGGCTGATTCGACGCCGTCTAGCTCCGTCAATGCGCCTTCGACCGCTGCCTTGCAATGGTTGCATGTCATGCCTTCTACTTTTAAAGTCGTTTCATTCATTTTGATGTTCCTCCTTGTGTTTTCAATCGTAGCGCGTTCAAAACGACCGAGACCGAACTGAACGCCATCGCCGCCCCGGCAATCCATGGGGCGAGTAGTCCGGCCGCTGCGACCGGGATGCCTAAACTGTTATAGGCAAGCGCCCAGAACAAGTTTTGGCGAATGTTACGCATCGTCAACGCGCTCATTTCGATGGCGCGGTTCACACCTTCAATATCTTGACCCATCACGGTGACATCGGCCGCCTCTAAGGCGATGTCAGTCCCGCTGCCGAACGCGATGCCGACATCGGCGACAGCCAGTGCCGGGGCATCATTCATCCCATCCCCGACCATGGCCACACGACCTTGCCGTTTCAGCGCCTCAACATGGTCCGCCTTCTCGACAGGCAACACCTCGGCGATGACGTTCGTTTCCGGAATCCCAAGTTGACGGGCGACGTCGAGCGCGACTTCTTTCCGGTCACCGGTCAAGACATAGACTTGTCTTGTCTTGGCAAGTTGTTGGACGACGGCGCGGCTACGCTCTTTCAACCGGTCCTGAAGACCGAACGCCGCGACGATTCCAGACTCATCGGCCACATAGACCGGCGTCATCGCCTGCATATCCCATGCCGGTAACTCGAAACCGGCCTCTTGCATCATGCGGACCGAGCCGATAAGGAGAGGTTTCCCATCTACGACCGCTTTCAATCCTCGACCAGCCAACTCTTCGACGCGTTCGACCTGACCGTTCCCTTCACCCCGGCCAATCGCCTCAGCTAGTGGGTGCGTCGACTGACGTTCGGCCATGATCGCCTGCTTTAAAAACGACGTCTCTCCGAACGTAGCCACGACTTCCGGCGTCCCTTTCGTGAGCGTCCCCGTCTTATCGAAGACGACGATGTCGACACCATTCAACGATTCGAGCTGACCGCCCCCTTTGAATAGGACGCCTTGTTCAGCGGCACGCCCCGTCCCGACCATAATCGACGTCGGTGTCGCTAATCCGAGCGCACATGGGCAAGCGATGACGAGAACGGCAATCGAGGCCCGAATCGCCATATCCAAATCATTGAATCCAAGTGTCCAGACGGCGAACGTCAACGCACTAATGGCGACGACGATTGGGACGAACACACCAGAAATGCGGTCCGCTTGCCGTTGAATCGGAGCTTTATCGGTCTGGGCCTGCTCGACGACGCGGACAATTTGAGCGAGCATCGTCTCGCTGCCGACACGTTCGGCGACCATCAACACCCGGTGTGAGCGGTTAATCGTCCCGCCGACGACGTCAGCCCCGACGCTTTTCTCTGACGGGATCGACTCTCCGGTCAACATCGACTCATCGATGACCGTCTCACCTTCGACGATTTTTCCATCGACCGGCACTTTTTCCCCAGGTCGGACGACGATGACGTCACCGGCTTTAACCAAGTCGATCGCGACCGACCGCTCCACACCATCGACGAGTAAAATCGCTTCTTTCGCCTGTAACGACAAGAGCGATTTGAGCGCATCCGTCGTCTTCTCCTTCGCTCGGGCCTCTAACCATTTCCCGAGCAATACGAGCGTAATCAAAACGGCACTCGTCTCAAAATAGAGCGACGGATGCATCGGATGTACGAGCATCTCGAAGACGGAATAAAAATAAGCCGCCGACGTCCCTGTCGCCACGAGGACGTCCATATTGGCCGCGCCGCTCTTCAGGCTCTTATACGCCCCTTTGTAGAACTGGGCCCCGATCCAGAACTGGACCGGCGTGGCGAGCGCGAATTGCCACCACGGATTCATGAGCCAATCGGCGTGGAACGTCACACCCGGGATGTGCGTGATCATGACGAGCAGTAGCGGTGCTGACAATAGTGCCGAGATGAGCACTTTTCGCTCGAGCGGGCGGAGGTCGTGTTTTGGTGTCAATTCAGCCTTCCGTTCGGCTCCGTAACCGATCTTCTCGATCCGGGCAATCAATTGTTCTTCAGTGATTCCTTCTTCGACGCGAATGGTCGCCGTCTCGAGCGGCAAGTTGACGGTCGCATCGACACCGTCCATTTTATTCAATACTTTTTCGATCCGGGCCGAACATGCGGCGCATGTCATCCCTTGAATCGACAGTTCGACGGTTTTCATATATCCACCTCCTTACTTTTTGATGCGGCTGACGATTGTCATCAATTCGTCAATGTATGGGTCCATGTCTTCCGTTTCACTGGCATGGACTAGACATTTGCGCATATGGCGTTCGAGCAATTGCATCTCGACTTGTTTGAGCGCCGCTTGAATCGCTGACGTCTGCGTCAAAATATCGACGCAATAGCGGTCGCTCTCGACCATCTTTTGAATCCCACGTACTTGTCCTTCAATCCGGCGCAGCCGTTTGCTGAGCGCTTCACGTTCCGCGTCTTCACGCGGGACGAGCGGTTGGTCATGCATGAATTCTTCCATGATTATCACCTCACCCTCAATATACCCCTACCCCGTAATGGTGTCAAATCATTTAATTAAAAAAGGGCGACCGCTTTGTCGCCCTTCTGTCACGTCAATTGCGTTGGAACGCCTCGCTCTTCAAGACGGTCCGTAAAATCTTCCCGGTCGTGTTCCGAGGCAGTTCATCAATAATTTCGATGTGTGTCGGTTGTTTATATTTTGCGAGTTTCGTCGCCGCGAACGCTCTAATCTCGTCGAGCGTCACGTGTTCGTCACGGGTGACGATGAACGCTTTGACCGCTTCGCCTTGCTCGGCGTCAGGGACCCCGATGACGGCCGCCTCGACGATGCCCGGACACTGATAGAGCACTTCTTCGACTTCACGTGGATAAACGTTATAGCCGCCGACAATGACCATGTCTTTTTTCCGGTCGACGATGTAGAAGTACCCGTCCTTGTCGCGTTTCGCCAAGTCGCCCGTATAGAGCCATCCGTCGCGAAGCGTCATCGACGTCTCTTCCGGCAACTTGTAATAGCCTTTCATGACGTTCGGTCCACGGACGATGAGTTCACCGACTTCGTCGACCCCGACCTCTTCCCCGAGCTCATCGACGACTTTATTCTCGACGTGGACAATCGACGGCCCAATCGATCCGGCTTTGCGCTCGCCGTGGAGCGGATTAAAACAAGTGACCGGTGACGCTTCTGACAAACCATACCCTTCGAGGATCTTACATTCAAATTTCTGCTCGAACGATTCGAGCAGTTGCACCGGCAGGCTGGCCCCACCGGATACGAAGACGCGGACGTGCTTGAGCGCCGAGGCGTACGCCGGGACTTTCATCGCCGTCTGCAACAGGAAATTGTACATCGTCGGCACACCGGCGAAAATGCTGACGCGGTGTCTCGGGATGAGGTCGAACACGTCTTGCGGCGAAAACTTCGGCAAGATGACGATCGTCGCCCCGCGGAGAAGCGGTGCGTTGACGATGACGGTTAGACAGAAGACGTGGAACATCGGCAACGCCGCGAGCGCTTTATCTTCCGGCGTGATCTCCAAATATTCCCCGATTGAATGGGCGTTCGAGAACAAGTTGAGATGCGTCAACAAGGCACCCTTCGGCTTCCCGGTCGTCCCACTCGTATAGAGGATGACGGCAACCTCTTCCTCATCGACCGTGACGAGTTCCCCTTTCGTCGACGCGAACGCCTCGTTGAACGGCAAGAACTCGATGTCCCCGTCCCGTTTCAACGCCGGTACATCCGCGTACGGGACCGAGATGACGAGTCCGAGTTGTGGTAACTTCGTGAGCGCGGCTTCTGCTTGCGCGACGAGCGGTGACAAGGCGACGATCGCCTTCACGTCCCCATCGACTAAAATATAGGCCATCTCATCTGGTGTGTATGTAGGGTTGATCGGAATGACGACCCCACCTCGTGCGAGCACCGCAAAATAGGAAATCAAGAACGCCGGGCTATTGCCGAGGACGAGTGCGACGTGGTCCCCTTGACCGATGCCTTTTTGCTCGAGCGTCGCCGCCATCGCCTCGATTTGACCGAAAAACTGTCCGTAGCTGACCGTGTCTTCCCCAAACACGTAGGCCGCTTTATTCGGATGCGCGGCCACAACGCCCTGTAGTGCCGTGACTAAGTTTGCCATGGTAATCCCCCTTTGAAAATGAATGACTATTCACTTTTGAGCCGTAAAAAAGAGCACGGCAGCCGCGCTCTTTTTCAGTTATCTTCATTGTACATGAAACGATTCAATAAGAAAACGCTTTCAAGTCCATCGTCTGCAAATGATACAAACCGGTCCGGCTCTGCACGTGGACGAGCGCCTGTAGCGTCTCGTCATCCATGAGCAAGTCATCCATCAATTTGTGGAGCGATGATTTCTTCGATTCAGTCGTCGCCGTAATGAAGAAAATCGCCTCGGCCCGAATCGTGTCACCCGCAATCGTCTGCATCGCAAACGGATGATTGAGATGAAGCAAGGTGATCCCGTCTTGTTTCGAGACATCGAGCGGTACATCGACGACAGCGACCGGCACGGCGACATCCGTCACCCCCGACGGAATCGCCCGCTCTTGCTCGATGACGACGTGCGCGAACATCTCATCAACAATCCCTCTTCCTTCTAGCTCAAGACCGATTGCGCGGACTGCGAGATCAAACGTCGGTTGCTCCGTCACCCACATCCAATTCGCGTCCATCCATTCAGTAATAAATCGGTACATATTGTTTCCTCCCATTGGTTGACTCCATCTCAAGAAAGCGCTTGCACTGATTATGATACGCCTACTTATGTAGACAAACAATCATATTGGATAATATTCACTAAACCGCCAAAATTCACATTGTTTTTGCTTTCGCTATTTTTTATTGATATCCTAATTCCAAAAACGAAACGAATTTGTCTATAATTAATCTCTTGGATTTAGGCGTACAATTTAAATTCTGATGGGAGGTATAAATTATGGTAGAACGTTTAATTAATATGTTCAAATTAGAAGTATCTAAGGTATATGAGGTCGAGGACTCCTTTAGCTCTACCGTATATAAATGCTTGTTGACAAATGGACAAAATATTTTTCTTAAAATTCCTTATTCAAAAGTTAAATTGAATCGTGAATTAGAGGCTTATCGCCTTTTAAGTGAGTCCATTCCAACACCAAAGCTACTGAACTATTGGCTTGGTGACGAAAATTGCGTTGGGGCTCTCCTATTAACTGAATTAAAAGGTGAGACTCTTACATCAAACACATCTTCCTCTATTGCTTTTCAAGTTGGGCAAATTCATGGCAAGCTCCATACAATCCAGCCCAATGAAAATTACCCATCATTACATATAAATAACGTATTTCAAAATTGGTCGCAATTTGTCGATGCTCAATTTTATAACTTTGCTAAGGACGTAAAGCCTGTAATCGATGATAGATTGTACAAACTAGCGCTTGAGAAATTTGAAAAAATGAAACAAGAACTCCCGTCACCCGATGGACCAAGTTTTATCCACATGGACTTTCGACCAGGCAATATTATTATAAATGAAAATCAAATTTCAGGAATAATCGATTTTGAAACTGTGCGATTTGGATCAACAGAAGTTGATTTTACTAAACTATATCGTGATTATTTATCCCTCAACGAAAATTTATACCTCGCTTACAAAGAAGGATACGACAGTATTCGACCTCTAATAGATTTAGATCTCGTTCTGCCGTTTTATCGTTTTACTGACTCTTTTAATAGCTTAGGTTGGTGCAAGCGACGCGGTCTCTCAGAAAATATGAATTTTTTCGAGAGAAATTTGGAGATTTTAAAAGAGTCTGTGTTATAGTTTTCGACAAAAAATAAGGACGTTTAGGATTCACCTAAACGTCCCTTATTTTTCAGCTAATGAGATCGACGAGTTCTTCGAGTTCGACGTTGCCAAAGTAATGTTTGACGTCAAGCTGTGACAATTGTTCCCGAATCGCGCCGCGTTCGAATCGCGTCCCGACGAGTACTTGTTCGACGTCATGGATATCACCGACACCGAAGAAATCACCATAGATTTTCGCTTCCGTGATCGTCCCTTTGTTGACGTTCAAGCGGACGTCGATCGTGCCGATCGGGAAACGACGTTTCGACTCGACATCAAACTTCGGTGACTTCCCGAAGTTCCAGTCCCAGTTCGCATAGCGTTCTTTCGAGATGTCCTGGACGATTTCCCAGTCCTCATCGCGAAGCACGTAGCGCTCAGGCTCTTGCCCGTCATAGATCGAGTGAAGAAGCGCCTCGACGAAGCGCTCCATCGCCATCTCTTCTTCTAAGAATTCCGTGATGTTGGCGACGCGGCTACGGACCGATTTGATGCCTTTCGAACGCATCTTCTCTTCCGAGACGTTAAGCGAGTTGACGACTTCCTCGATGTTCGAGTTGAACATGAGCGTCCCATGGCTGAACATGCGGCCGCGCGTCGTGAACTGGGCGTTTCCGCTGATCTTCCGTTCGCCGACTTGAATATCGTTACGTCCCGTCAATTCTGCCTCGACACCGAGCTGTTTCAAGGCGTCGACGATCGGTTGCGTGAACTTCTTATAGTTATTGAATGAATTGCCGTCATCTTTTGTGATGAAGCTGAAGTTCAAGTTCCCTTCATCGTGGTAGACGGCACCGCCGCCTGAGAGACGACGAACGACGTCGATTCCGTTCTCTTCGATATATTTCAAATTGACTTCTTCTGACGTGTTCTGGTTCTTCCCGATAATGATCGACGGGCCGTTAATATAGAACAAGAAATAGTCCTCGTGCTCAACGTTCAAATGCTTGAGGATATACTCCTCGACCGCCAAGTTGAGTTTCGGGTCCCGGATATCCGGGTTGAAAATAAATTTCACAGTAAGTTCCTCCTAAGGATGTTCGTTAGTTGTATTATACGAGACATCGGTCCGGCGCTACAACTCGTTTACTTCCATTCCCCTGTCATGACGCGCTTCAATGCGTTCGCGACGCCATATTCGTCGTGACGCTCGGTGACGTGATGGCTGATGGCGATCAAGTCTTCGTGACTATTGCCCATCGCGATGGCTTTGCCGGCGACTTCAAACATCGGGATATCGTTCAAGTTGTCCCCGATGACGACGACTTCTGATAAATCGACACCGAAATGCTCGGCCAATTTTTTGATGCCGTGCCCTTTATCAGCCCCGTTCGCCATGACCTCGATGTTATCGTTGCCCGAAGACGTGACGTACACGCCTTCCACGCGCTCATCGATTTCAGTCCAAAGCGATGACATCTTCTCGAAATGGCTCGAGAAAGCGATGAATTTATAGACGCGTCCGGCCTCGTTCTTGATAAAGTCCTCGATGTCTTCGACGAGACGAACGTCCTCGTTGACGTAATATCGTTTGCGGAAAAACTCATACATCTCGAGCGACCGATCGTCCCCGTTCTGTTTCAAGTTCTCCATCGTCGCGTCAATCAAGTCGAGTCGACTCGCGACGAGTCCCGCCTCTGAGTACATCTCATAGAAGACGTCCGAGTATTTATGGTCTTGATGCAACACCGATACGACCTCGAGCGCTTCTTCCATCGTCAAATCGATTTCATGCAGCACGTCGCCGGTTTCCGTCAACACTCGTCCGCCGTTCGAAGAGACGATCGGGCACGTGAGGCCGACCTCATCAAGGATTTCTTTCGCATTGAAGTAATTGCGTCCCGTCGCAATCGCAAAGCGAATCCCTTGCGCTTCTGCCGCACGGACGACTTCTGCCGTCTCGGGTGCGATTTTCGTGTGGTTGTGCAAGATCGTGCCGTCCATATCAGATACGAACAATTTATACGTTGTCATCAACATCCACTCCTCTTTTTCTGTTTCGCTTATAACTATAACAAAAAGAGAGGCCATCGGAATAATCCGACACCTCCCTTCACGAATCTTTAACCTTCTTTCGCGAGCGCTTTGATCTGTTCATGGACGCTCTTGATGCAGTCCGGCATGCCAATCCCGTCATAGGCGATGCCCGCGAGCAGGATGCCCGGATAGACGCGGCCCATCTCGGCGCGGAGTGCGCGGACCCGGTCGGAATGGAAGACGGCGTAGGGTGGTAACCCGTCCCGGAGCCGGCTGACGACCGTCTCGATTGGCGATGCTTTAATCGTCATCAACCCGCCAAGGTCACGTAGCGCCGTCGCGACAATCTCCTCATCGGACGCATCGACGATGTCGTCGGCGCCCGGCCGTCCGAGAAAGACGCGTAGCACGTGATACCCTTCCGGCACGGCGTGCGGCCATTTTTGGTCGATGAACGTGCACGCCGTAATCGTCACGCCCGCCTCTTGGCTCGTGACAAAGCCCGTCCCGACGAACGGCAGCTTGATATCGCCTTGTTTAAACACGAGCGAACACGTCGCTGTCGCGTGCGGTTTCATATCCGCGAGAAAATCGCTGTCGACTTTCGGCAAGAACTGACGAATGAGCCGAGGCGGAACCGTCAAGATGAGATGATCGGACTCGATATCGCCACGGTTCGTGAGCAGGCGATAGCCGCCCTCAATCTCCTCAACTTGCTCGACCGAACAGTTCAAGACGATTTCAGTGCGCTCTAGCCGTTCGGCAAGGCGATCGGTGAGCGATTTCAACCCTCGTTTGAGCGAGGCGAACTGTCCGACTTTCTTGGCGCCGACTTCCGCAACCCGCTGTTCGGGGCGCAAGTGACGCATCCCTTCATACAAGTTCCCGTACTTCTTCTCGCCTTCGATAAATTGGGGAAACGTCGACAAAGCGCTCATCTTGTCGATGTCTCCCGCATAAATCCCGGAGAGAAGCGGTTCGATCAGCCGATCGACGATCGGGTCACCGACCCGTTCCCGCAAGTACAGTCCAAGCGAGACGTCCGTCTTCGGGGCTTCGACGTCCGGGGGGGACAATAACATCGTCCGAAGCGCGGCATGCTCTTCCTCCGATAGGAGCGTCGTGTCCTTGAACGCATCGACGTCGAGCGGGATGCCCATGACCGTCTGCTTCGGAATCGGATGCAGCCCGTCATGATGGAGCACATACGCTTGACCGACACCGTTCCGGACGATCTCATCGCCGAGACCGACGTCATGAATCAAGTCCGTCATCGCCGTCTTGCGGAACACATACGAGTCCGGACCCCGTTCGACTGCAAATTCCCCAGTCTCGAACGTGTCGATTTTCCCGCCTAAGCGGCCGCTCGTCTCGACGAGCTTGATTGTGACGTCTTCTGGCAAATAGCGTTCGGCATAAAAAGCGGCGGTGAGACCTGTGATCCCACCACCGACAATCGTTACATTACGCATGATGTACAATCACGCTTTCCATGCGATCGGCGATGGCTTCAATGAAGCTCCGCTCCGCGTTTGGCATGTTAGGGCGCGCGTAGTGAACGCCGAGGCGGTCACAGACGACTTTACATTCCACGTCGTTATCGAAGAGCACCTCGAGGTGATCCGCGACGAATCCGACCGGCGTGTAAACGAACGCTTCATAACCATGCTTTTCATAAAGTTCAGCCGTCAAATCTTGGACGTCCGGTCCGATCCACGGGTCAGGCGTATTGCCTTCCGACTGCCAACCAACCTCATAGTTCGGTACACCCGCCGCTTGGGCGATTTTGTCCGCCGTCTCTTTCAATTGATCCGGATACGGGTCGCCGCCTGCCAAAATTTTCTCTGGGAGACTGTGCGCCGAGACGATCAAGCAAGCTTTCTCAGCCGGTACCGGCAAGTTCGCGAACGTCGCTTTGATGGCTTCCGCCCACCAGTTGATGAATTTCGGCTCATCGTACCATGATTCAACCGAACGAATCTCGATGCCGAACTTCGCAGCTTCTTCATGCGCCCGGCCGTTGTACGACTTGACGCTATATGACGAGTAATGCGGGGCCAATACGACCGACACCGCTTCTTTGATGCCGTCGTTCGCCATTTGCGCGACCGCATCTTCTACGAACGGTTCGATATGCTTGAGCCCGATATAGAGCTTGAACTCGATCTCACCCACGTGGCGCTCGTTCAAGATGTCACGGAGCGTCTCCGCTTGGTCGATTGTGATCTTTGCGAGCGGCGACACGCCACCGATGGCCTCATAGCGCTCCGTCAAGTCTTGGAGTGCTTCCGGTGAAGGTTTGCGGCCATAACGGATGTGTGTGTAGTAACGCTCGATATCTTCAGGTTTGTATGGTGTCCCATAAGCCATTACGAGTAATCCGACGGTTTTCATAATGATTTGCCTCCCATTTTTTCACGTGAGTAGTCATGGATAAATGCTGTCAATTTGACGAGAACGGACGGATCGACTTCCGGGAACACCCCATGTCCCAAGTTAAAGACGTATCCAGGTTGTTTCATCCCCTCGTCGAGGATTTCTTTCACTTTTGCTTCGATGACCGGCCACGGGGCCAATAAGAATGATGGATCAAGATTGCCTTGGACCGCTTTCGTGATGCCGCGGTCGCGTGCCTCTTGAATCGATAGTCGCCAGTCGAGTCCGACAACGTCGAGCGGCTGATCTTGCCACTCTTCGACGAGATGGCTCGCTCCGACACCGTGCATGATGAGCGGAATGTCGAGCTTACGCAACTCGGTGAAGATCCGCTCTGTCGTCGGCTTGATATAACGGACATAATCCTTGCGGCTGAGCGTCCCGACCCATGAATCGAACAATTGGAACGCCTGAATGCCGGCCTCGGCTTGTGCCGTCGCATACGTGATGACCATATCGCCAAGCTTCTCCATGAGTGCGTTCCAAACGTCCGGCTCGGCATACATGAGTGCTTTCGTCCGGTGGTAGCTCTTCGATGGGCCGCCTTCAATCATATAACTCGCGAGTGTGAACGGTGCACCCGAGAACCCGATGAGCGGGACTTCAAGGCGTTCCCGAAGCAAGCGGATTGTCTCGAACACGTACGAGATGTCGTCCGGGTTGAGCGGCTTCAAGCGCTCCACGTCTTCCATCGTCCGATACGGGTTATCAATGACCGGACCGATGCCGCTCTTGATTTCCACATCGACGCCCATCGACGGGAGTGGCGTCATAATGTCTTTATACAGAATGGCCGCGTCGACTCCTAGTTGTTTCACCGGGAGCTCTGTCACGTAGGCACACAATTCGGCATCATGGGTGATTTCGAATAGTGTTCTCGTTTTTTTGATCTCACGATATTCTGGTTGGTAGCGCCCGGCTTGGCGCATGTACCAGACGGGCACATAGTCTGTCGCCTCTCCTTTAAACGCCTTCAAAATAGTATCGTTCATACGTCGCGTCATTCCCCTCTATAATTCTCCTACACTCTTCTTCTATAGGTATGTGAACTCAAAAACATTATACAGAAATTAATTAGAATAATGCTAATGTGAAGCATTTTCATTGTGTTTTCTTTGTGTCATTTCTTTGTCGGATACGTGCGGAAGGCCGAATTGAGCTGACCACGAATCAAATCGTCACGCTGTTTCGACGACAGACGTTTCTCACGCTCTTTGATGTCTTGAATCCGCCAACCGTCTTCGAGTTTCGAGGCCACATCAATCAATCGTTCCACATCATGGAAAGAATATTTACGTGAACCGCCCTTTGTCCGTTCTGGAAAGACGAGCCCTTTTGACTCATAATAGCGGACTTGTCGCTCTGAAAGTCCCGTCAGTTCAGTGATGACACCCATCCCTATCACTTTCTTCGACTTATAGTCCATCGCCCGTCCTCCTCCTTCATAAAAAAACTATGTCAGATAATCTGACAAATTGCAATCCAAGTCGAATCATTCGTCATAAACTGAAAACAACTTTTGAATCATCAATCGCAAAAAAAGGAGGAATAGCAACATGGAAGACATCTTATATTATATGGACACGCTGTTCGTACTCATCGCTGCACTGCTCGTCTTGACGATGCAACTAGGATTTGGCTTACTCGAGACAGGGACGCTCCGAGCGAAAAACGCCGGGCACGTCGCAGTCAAACAAATCATCAGCCTCTCTGTGGCGGCACTCGCCTTTTGGGCCGTCGGCTTCGGCCTCTCCTTCGGGGACGGGACACGCTGGTTCGGGACGGAAGGATTCTTCATGAACGGATCGTTCACGAGCCTTGACTGGGCCAACGTCTCGATCGACATCAAATTCTTGTTCCAGTTGTCATTCGTCGCCGTCGCACTCGCCATTGCTTGGGGCGGTTTCGCAGAACGGGCCAAACTTTCCGCTTACGTCTTGTTCGGTATTTTCTTCGTCGCCATCCTTTATCCAATCGTCGCCCGCTCGGTATGGGCCGGCGGACTTCTCGGATCGATGGGCATGCAAGACTTCGCCGGTTCGGCCGTCGTCCACCTCCAAGGCGGAATGGCCGCCCTCATGGCCACGATCATCTTGAAACCACGTCGTAAGACAGAATCGCTCGCCGGTCACAACCACGTCTTGACGGTCGTCGGCGGACTCGTACTCTGGCTCTGCTGGTTCGGTTTCAATGCCGGATCGACGATGTCGGTCGCGGACGGATTCTTCGGTTACGTCGCTCTTACGACGATGCTCGCCACGGCTGCTGGCGCCCTCGGTGCTCTTGCCATCGTCATGATGCATAAGAAGACGGCGGACATCCCGACAATCGTCAACGGTGTGCTCGGGGCACTCGTCGCCATCACCGCTGCCTGTGCCTTCGTCGAACCTTGGGCCGCCGTCGTCATCGGTGCCGTCGCTTCGATTGCCACGTACGGTACGAGCATCCTTATGGCGAAATATGTCGATGATCCGCTCTGTGCTTTCTCGGTACACGGTGTCGCCGGAATCATCGGAACGCTCGCGCTCGGATTCTTCGCCTCGCCTCGCTTGGTCGAAATCACGGGCATCGGTTCGGCCGGCCTCTTCTACG
Source organism: Exiguobacterium aurantiacum (assembly GCF_024362205.1). Lineage (GTDB taxonomy): Bacteria > Bacillota > Bacilli > Exiguobacteriales > Exiguobacteriaceae > Exiguobacterium > Exiguobacterium aurantiacum_B. The sequence goes on from NZ_CP101462.1 coordinate 2,282,638, forward strand.
GCGGCGGATTGGGCCAACTCGGCGTTCAAGCGCTCGGCGTCTTGATCGCGATGGTCATTGCCGGTGGCGGTAGCTATGCCTTCTTGAAACTGCTCGACGTCACGATCGGCCTTCGTGTCACGGAAGAACAAGAAGACATCGGCCTCGACATCGCCGAGCACGGTGTATCCGCGTACGGTGAAATCGAGACAGAACCAGAGACACCGGCGCGCCTCCCGAAAATTCTCGGGTCGAGCGTATCGGTCATGTCACCTAAGAAGTAACGACAACAGTCAGGGACACCCAATCCGGGTGTCCCTGTTTCATGTCAATCGGTTCAAATAGTAACGAACGACCAGGTAAGCGAGGCCGAGACCGACGAGCGCATCCCACGTCGCTCCGAACAAGAGCGAGGCAACACCGAGAGCGAGCATTTGCGCGAACAACAACCGCGTCGCCCACCATTTGTACGCCGTGAGTCGCTCGGAACGTGTGATCGGCAACCACGACGCCATCGACACCGTATCGAGCCGCTTGAACAACGGAACGAGTTGCAGTGCCGTCAACCCGACGAAAAGCGGGACGACCAACCCGACGTACCACCCGCCCGAGAGCCACATGACGACGAGCGCGACGGCAGAAAGCCGCAACACGAGGTCGAGTGAATCGTTCGAACGCATGACCCGGAGACCATAGACGTAACGGGCGGCATCGGCCCGTTTCAAGACCGATCGTTCGAGCAGGCTGACGATGAACGACCGTTCCCGCACGTCTTCCCGCATCGCCGGGACATCGACGAACCAGCTGACGACCCGATTGAACTGGGCTTTACTCTTCTCTTCGAGCAACAGCCAGTCGAGTAACGGGATGCGACGGTTGCGTCGCACGTGGAGCAGGATGAACGGGATGAGTGCTGGCACCGGTGTCAACAGCGGCACACCGAACAGGATGAGAAAGCCACTCGCAAGCGCACTCGGCAATACGACGTATTTGATTCCCTCCAGCTTGGCGAGGCGCCCCGCCACCGCAATCAGGACACTCGTCGCGAGGATGGCCCCGACTTCGATCGAGGTGAGCGCCTGCGTGCGGACGAGCAGCGGCAACACGACGAGCATGGCGAGAATCGCACGCACGGCGGCGAAGACGACGTTGAACAGGCGAACGCCGGTCATATACGCCTGCATCTCACCGAGGCGCGGTAATAAGAAGACTTGGTCCGCTTCTTGGATCAACGTCCGGGGACGGTGCCCGAGCGGCAAGAGCAACCAGAGGAGCGCCAAAATCCATTCACTCGGAAAAGCCGGGTCCAAATCCAGCAAAAACTGGTTATACACGAACGCCCCATAGATGAGCGTGAAGTAAAGTGTGAATAGCAGCCCGCCGTTCGCGACGTAGCGGCTGTATTTCACGACGTCTTCCATCCAGACGCCAAATCGTTGTTTGAATACGTTCATCGTTTCCGCTCCTCGGCCTCGATCGCCTCGACATAAATGTCATCGAGCGTGGCGTCCGTACGAAGACCGTATGTCTCGCGCAACTGCGCGGCCGTCCCGGTCGCGATGACCGACCCTTGGTGCAAGAAGACGAAGCGGTCACAGTGACGTTCGGCCGTCTCCAAGATATGCGTCGACATCAAAATAGCGCAGTCTTCCTTATATTCGTCAAACAATCGCAACAATTGGCGAATCGCGAGCGGATCGAGCCCAACGAACGGCTCGTCGACAATTAGGAGCGGCGTCTTCGTCACGAGCGCACAGAGGATCATCGCCTTTTGCCGCATCCCTTTTGAAAAGACGGACGGGAACCAGTCCAATTGTTTCTCCATCCGCATATCCCGGGCCAATCGTTCGGTCCGGGTCTCCATGTCGGAAGCGTCGATGTCATACGCTTTGCCGATCAACGTCAAGTGTTCCCGCAACGTGAGCGTGTCGTATAAAATAGGGGTCTCGGGTATATAACTTATTTTTTTGCGATAATTTTTTTCGGATGAGGTGAGTGTCTCGCTATCGACTTCGACCGATCCCGAAATCGGATCAAGCAATCCTAAAATATGTTTAATCGTTGTCGATTTCCCAGCGCCGTTTAGCCCTATCAGCCCAACGAGCTCACCTTTTTTCACTTCGAACGAAATGTCGTGCAACACTTGTTTACCTATATAACCGCCGTTCAACTGGTCGACGTGCAACATGAAAACTCCACCCCTCATTTTCAACTTTTTTTTGTGATATATGTTTTAAAAGCTGTCACATGGGAATAATCTGAACTGTAAGGCATTTTAAAACTTATTCATTACTTCCATTGTTCCATAAAATTGTTAGTGAGAACAATGGACAAAACAGAAAGGAGAATGTTTTATGGGTTGGATTATCACTTTAATCGTCGGGGGTATCATCGGTTGGTTAGCAGGTCTTATCTTAGGTAAGGATGTACCAGGCGGCGTTATCGGGAACATCATCGCTGGTATCATCGGTGCATGGCTCGGTGGCCTCATCTTCGGAGACTTCGGTCCTGCAGTTGGCGGCATCGCGATTATCCCAGCACTTCTCGGTGCGATTATCTTGATCTTGATCGTATCGTTCGTTATGAAATCAATGAACAAAAAGCGCTAATCCAGTGCTAAACAAACGGGACCCTCGCTGAGGGTCCCGTTTGTTTGTCATGTCAGGATTAAAAAGATGGCTTCTTCCCGCTCGATAAAACGTTTTTCGCTCTCCAAGCGCAAAAATGTGAAAATCGACTCGAGCAACGTCCGATCGTAGCGCCATTCGACGCCGAGGTCGGTCTCGACTTTCTCATTCGGTTCACCCAAGAGTGCGACGAGGTCGTCGGGGCGCTTCTGTAAATCGATATCGATGCGATCGACCCGACCGTCGACAAACCGGATCTCCATTCCGTCATAACGCCAGACGTCGCCCCGTTCCAACGGTTCACCAATCTCGGCGATGACAGTTTGTTCCCGTTCGTTCATCAGCGCCTCGATCGTCTCGATTGAGTGCCCGGTCTGTGCCTCGACCTCGATTTCAATCAACTCGGCCCGTTCCAGATCGAACTGTCCGGCGACCGTCTCATCTTGTTCCGGCACCAACCCGAATGCCAAGTCCTCGTCTTCAACCAGCGTCACGGCCTCACTCTCGGTCACCGTCGACCCATCGATGACGGCGACGCCTTTCACGTCATAGCGGCCCGGCATGCGCTCGAACGTCACGTCACCGCCCGCCTCATCAATCCGTCCAACTCGGGCACCGTCGACCCAGACGTTCGTCAATGGCACGTCCGACGTCACAACGAGCGTCTTCGGCAACAATTCAATCCGATAGTCGGAGAACCCGAACCGCCCTGCCCCCGTATCGACGAGTCGGAACAATCCGTCCGTCTCCATGCCTTGCATCCGGTCACTACGGTCCCGCGCCACTTCCGAAATGGCCTCGCCGCGAATCGTCTTCTCTCCATTCAACCAGCCCATGAAGCGGAGCGCCTCGGCTCGCGTCAGCGGTTCCGATTCATACTCGACGTTCTCCTGGAAAAAGCTGACGTCCTCGTTCAAGAGCGCCTCTTTGAACCGGACATGAATCTTGTCGTTGGCGGCCGCCGGTTGATATCCCCATCGATAGAACGCACCTACCGCGAGGCCGACACCGAGCATCACAAGGAGCCCGAGATAGATATTTCTTCGTCGTGACGGTTTCTTCGATCGTACATACGCCATCCGTTTTCTTCCTCTCTCTACTCACTATTGCTTCTAGTGTAAGACGAATCAGCTACCCGGACAATCATTCTTCCGCCCGAATTTCCGTGTTATGATGAGGTGGAACAGTCATTACGAATGGAGGAGTCCACATGCACACCGAAGCTAACTGTATTTTTTGTAAGATCGTCCAAAACGAGATCCCTTCGTATAAAGTGTACGAAGACGACGCGGTCGTCGCGTTCCTTGATATCTCCCAAGTCACGAAAGGGCATACGCTCGTCATCCCGAAGCATCATGCCCGAAACATTTATGAACTGCCAGCCGACGTCGCCCGTGACGTCTTCCAAGCCGTTCCAGACATCGCTAACGCCATTCAGCGCGAGACGGGCGCGATCGGCATGAACATCTTATCGAACGCCGAAGCCATCGCCGGACAGACGGTCTACCATTTCCACATGCATCTGTTGCCACGCTATGGCGAGACGGACGGATTTGACGCGAAATGGGAGACGCACCAAGACGATTACTCCACAGAAGACATGCAAGCCATCGCTGCCGGTATCAAAGCAAACCTATAACAAACAAATGGACCGATCGCCCAACGTGCGACCGGTCCATTTATATCTCGCGCCTTATGAAGAGTTGATTGAATCGAGATGGCGTTTCCGCTCTTCTTCGATTTGGGCCCGTTCGACTTGTAGTTTAATCGCTTGCTCATATAACTGTTGCCGCGATTTGACAGATTCCGCTTGTTCGAATTCTTTTCTTAACAAATTTAGACGGGCGTCTATTTCAACGAGTCGCTTTTCAAGCAAAGTTTGTTTCCGCGTCTGTTCATTCTGTTCCGACGCTTCATATCCCGCCTCGAGTGCTTCCATTATTGTCTGTGCCCAAGGGTCATCTCCCAGTCGTTTGGCCGCGTTATACAGGTCTAGCATGTCATCAACCCAACGCTTTTGCATATTCACTGGAGGTCACCTTCCTTTACCCATAGTTTAAAATAAAATGATTTTTCGGTCAAAATTGAATGTTCTGAAAAATTTTATTTAAGATATAGGTTTTTAATCACTCTTTTTTGGTAAAATAATATGAAAAGAATGTATTGTAGCATTAGTGTGCTTGAGGAGGGGAATGTATTGTCGAGTCACAATCGTCGAGAGTGGGTTGCTTTTGGCTTTGTCGTAGCGTTTTTAGGAGTTGCGACCGTTAAAAAAATTGCCCGTGGAACGGCAAATGACGCCGCGGCCAATCAACACCGGGCGTCCACAATCACTACGTTGAAAGAACAATTCCAAAAAGTTGCCAAAGACGCGGCGCAAGTAGCGGCGGCCGGTAAATTGCAAGGGAAAGAATTGACGGATCAAGTGAAAGCCGAAGTCGAACGCTATCAACAAGACATTCAGCCTTCAATCGAGCGGATCCAAGGAAACCTAGACGAGCTTTCGAACGTACAGTCAGATATGACCGAAGCGAAAACAGGAAAGACCGACTGACTTATCTGTCGTCATCGCCCGTCATTTTAGTCACATTGTATCGGAAAGGATGGATCGACATGGAACACGAAAAAGAATTCACTGGCCCTGAGGCCATGCTCTATAGTCATAAAATCATTCAGCTTAGTAAGGCATTGTGGAAGACGGTCGAGAAAGACTGGCAGAATTGGATTAAGCCGTTCGATTTGAACATTAACGAACACCATATTTTATGGATTGCTCACGCCCTCGGCGGCGCCTCGATTTCGGAGATCGCCAAATACGGGGTCATGCACGTGTCGACGGCTTTCAACTTCTCGAAGAAGCTCGAAGACCGCGGTTTGCTCACGTTCTCGAAAAAAGAGACGGACAAACGAAATACTTACGTCCAATTGACGCCTGAAGGTGAGGCGCTCTTGCTCGAGACGATTCACGCCTTCGACCCGGAAGAGAACGGTGTCTTCCGCGCTTCGCTCCCGCTTCAAGAGTTGTACGGAAAATTTCCTGATTTGACGGACATCACGGCCATCGTCCGTCGTCTTTACGGGGATAACTTTATGGACATCTTCGCGGAAACGTCGAAGATGATCACGGAAGAAGCCGGCCGTCGTCCTGAAGACGACGAGGTCAGCAAAGAAGCTTGACTTGCCGATACAACGGTTCCGTGACGTCCGTCGCCATCCCTTGGCGTACACATGCCGCGAGAATCGTTTCGGCTTCTAAATTCGGGTGAAGCATCCCGACGAAATGAACGAGCAAAGGCTCCACGGACGACAGACCGTAGCGCACTTGCTCGTTTTGTCGTTCCCGAATATCGTCGAGGAGCGCAAAAAATGCCACGACATCTTGTCTCGTCAGGTTGGCCTTAAGCACCTCATGCTCGAACGGACGATTCGACCAATCGACAGCGCCTAGCAACAGTTCCATCTGGAACGATAATTGATTGATTTTCTCTTCTAACGACACGTTCTCCACCCCATCATTTCACATTCTCTTTCATCATTATACGATACGTTTGTGTGCTATGATACTACACAGGCAAGAGAACAGCTGTTATCATTAACAAAATGTGGTATAGTCGGATTTAGAAACTTATAGATTTTTAGGGGTGGAATATATGTCAAACGGAATGACGAATGAACCGAACAAACAAAACAAGAAGTTTTCAACAGGCGCCCTCGTCGGCGCATCAGCGATTGCACTTCTCATCGGTGTCGGCGGCACGTATGCGGCGACAAGCGGCGGGTCTTCTGACAACTCAACGGTTGTTTCTTTTGAAGGCGGCGAAGTGACACGCGGCGAGATCGCGGACATGAGCTACGATCGTATGGTCCCACAACTAGCTTTCCAAGAAACGATGAACGAATTGCTTGAAAAAGAATATGGCGATAAAGTCGAGCAAGACAAAGTCGATGAAGAGTTCAGCAAGACGGAAGAGCAGTTCAACTCGAAAGAAGAGTTCGAGCAAGCGATTCAACAAGCCGGCATGACCGACACGGACGAATTCAAAGAAGCGCTCCGCGGGCAAATGCTCGTCGATGCGGCGAAATCCGAACTCGTCGAAGTGACGGACGAAGACATCGAGGCACAATTCGCGAAAGAGAACGTCGAAGTCAAGGCGAGCCATATCCTCGTCGAGACAGAAGAAGAAGCCCAAGCAATCATTAAAGAATTGAACGATGGCGCAGACTTCGCAGACGTTGCGAAAGAAAAATCGACAGACACAGGTTCTGGTGAAAAAGGTGGCGACCTCGGTTACTTCTCAGCCGGCGCCATGGTCCCTGAATTTGAAGAATATGCGTTCCAAGAAGACGTAGTCGGCAAAGTTTCTGAGCCGGTCCAATCACAATTTGGTTTCCACGTCATCAAAGTCATGGATCGTAAAGAAAAAGACCTCAAACTCGAAGACGAGAAGGATCGCATTCGTGAAGAATTGGCAACTGAAAAAGCTGCCTCTGTCGACGCGAACAAAATCTACGCCGAGTTGATCGAGAAATATAACGTCGACGTGAAAGATGCGAAAGCATCGACTCAGTTCGACGCTGTGAAAGACGCCATCAAAGCGTCTGAAGAAGGATCAGAAGAAGCACCGGCCGAAGAATCGACCGAGCAATAAGCAAAAGACGTCCCGCGGGACGTCTTTTTGTATGCCTTCATAACTTCGGTTTATAAAACGCCCGGTTGTCGAGCGCCGTGACCCGCTCTGTGAACGCTCCGGGTTCTATCCCTTCGAACGCTTTCTCGAACATGTTCATCCGGGCATCGATGTTGTCGATAAAGAATAACATCTCAGCTTCTGGGAGCTGCGGCGTGTTCGCCGACCCCCACTCCGGTTTCCCATGATGGCTGAGGACGAGATGTTGGAGCAACGTCACGACTTCGCGGTCGGTTCCGAGTTCTCGGGCCATGACTTCGATTTCAGACGCCATGAGCGACAAATGACCGAGCAACTTACCTTCGAGTGTATATTCTGGTGTGATCGCGTCCGACAACTCGATGACTTTCGCCAAGTCGTGGAGCACGACGCCTGCGACGAGCAAGTCCCGATTCAGTTGCGGATAGAGGTCACACATTTTGTCAGCCAGCTGCAACATCGACAGCACGTGGAACGCGAGTCCTGAATAGACCGCATGGTGATGGCGCACGGCGGCCGGATACGTGAAATACGCCTCTTCGTTTCGGTCGACGAGCGCCGTCACGAGTTGTCTCATCCCTGCATGCTCGATTGCCTCGATGTAGCCGCGAATCTCGGTCTCGAGTTCTGACTTTTGCACCGGGGCCGAGCGCACGTATGGTGCGATGTCCGTCTCCCCTTCGATGATGGAGATTTGTTTGAGCTTCAACTGGGTCCGCCCACGGTAGTCCATCACTTCCCCGGAAGCATGAACGATTTTTTTCGTCGCATATTTGTCCGTATCGGCACTGTCCCATACTTTCGTCTCAATCTCCCCACTCTCGTCGCATAAGATGAGTGTCAAATAGGGTTTGCCGTTCCCGGCGATTCCGCGATACGATTGCTTAATCATGGCATATTGGTTCAACGTTTCGCCCACTTTGAGCTGCCCGATTTTAGTAGTCGTCAAAAAAAGCACCTCTCTTCTTGTCAGTACTTACATCTTAACGAAAGTTCAGGCCAGATGCCAACTTTCTGTGGAAAGCGGGAATACTTGAGAGAGAAGCATATTGGGGGAATGAGAGATGAATTGGGAATGGTACACACGACCAGAAGAAATCGTACATGTCGACAATCATTATGAAGAGGCGTACACGTATTGGCTCGAGCAATTGACGACGGCGAAAGTCACGAAGATCATCGTCGAACAAGATTATATGTACGGTTCGCTCACGCTCGACTATGAACAGCTAGAACGCGAACCACAAAAAATCGGGCACTATTTCGTGACTCGAGATTTCTTATGGACAATTGGGTTCGATGACATTTATTGCGAGACGGTCGCATCGAAACAGTATGCCACCCCGATCGAGGCATTTTATGATTTGCTCGCTGAAAAAATGGATTACTATTTCCACGGTATTGATGAATACGAAGAACGGTTGATGGTCGCACAACGAGAGATGAGCGGCCAAGTCCCGGCCCAGTTCATGAATGAAATTTTCGGCCTTCGCAGTGAAGTCGAGCGCTGGTCCGATACGGTCGTCCCGTATCGTGAATTGCTCATGGCCGGACGAGAAGCGTTTCTCGATCTCAAGCTAGATGACTTGAACTCGTATCGTCTCGCCACCTATCGAGTCGATCGCCTCCTGACATTGATTGAACATTACCAAGGAGATGTCATCGCTATGACCGACCTTGCCGCTACACTGTCAAACTTCCGAGGCAACGAAATCATGAAGGCATTGACCGTCTTCACAGCGTTGACGACACCGGTCGTCGCATTCGGGGCCGTTTGGGGTATGAACTTCAAACAAATGCCTGAACTTGACTGGCCGCTCGGCTATCTGTTCGCTTGGCTCATGATTGTCGGGTTTACCATCCTCATCTATTTCTGGCTAAAACGAAAAAATTGGATTGGTTCGCTCTTGCAATTCCCAAATCAAATTCGTGGGAATGCAAAATTAGAGAAACAACGGCGAAAGATGCATAACTAAAAAAAGTGAAAAAACGAACAAAAGTTCGGTATACTGAAAGGAGTAGATGAGACAGAAAGGTGATGTACATGGAACGATTGATTATCCACGTTGATATGGACGCATTTTACGCCTCGGTCGAACAACGGGACCGTCCTGATTTACGTGATAAGCCGGTCATCGTCGGTGGCGCCCCCCACAGCCGTGGCGTGGTCGCCACCTGTTCGTATGAAGCAAGAAAATACGGGGTGCACAGCGCCATGTCGTCACGGCGCGCATTCGCGCTCTGTCCGCAGGCGACGTTCGTCAAACCGCGGTTTCACGTCTATCGGCACGTCAGCCAACAAGTGATGGCAATCTTCAAGTCCATCACGCCGCTTGTTGAACCGCTCTCGCTCGACGAGGCGTATTTGGACGTGACCGAAAATACGCTTATGAGCACGTCCGGCCCGTATATCGCGCGTTACATCCTCGGAGAAATCAAGCGTCGGACGGGACTGACCGCCTCGGCTGGGGTCGCCCCGTCGAAGTTCGTCGCCAAAATCGCCTCCGGGTTCAACAAACCGAACGGGCTGACGGTCGTCGAGGCGGATGCTGTCGAGGCATTCCTCGCCCCGCTTCCGATCACGACGATGCACGGGGTCGGCAAAGTGACCGCCCAGACGTTGTTCAAGCACGACTACCATACGATCGCCGATTTGCAAGGCACCCGCCCCGAACAGTTGAAGGCCATCTTCGGCCACGACCGGGGAAATCAGTTATATGAGCTTGCCCACGGACGGGACAGCCGCCCCGTCGTGCCGACCCGGGAACGAAAATCAATCGGTTCGGAAACGACGTTCGCGTTCGACCTCGATGATCCGGAAGAAGTGTATGAACGCGTCATCCCGGAAATCGAAGACGTGCTACTCCAGCTCGACCGCCGTGAACTCAGCTGTCAGACGGTGACAATCAAAATCAAGACGAGTGAGTTCCAGGCCCGGAGCCATCAAATCAAATTGAACCATCCGACGCATGACCATGACGAGATTAAACGACTCGCCCGCCGTCTGTTCGACGAGATGGCGATCACCGAACCGGTCCGCTTGATTGGGATGACGGTCTCGGAGTTGATTCCGCGTACCGAAACGGCCCGTCAGCTCACATTCGAGGAGCTGACGAAACCTTCGCTTGAAGAATGAATGGTCATTCAGTACAATGGAAGCAAAGGGGGCGAACGGATGGAACAGTATACGATCACGGCGTTCGAAAACGACGGCACGACCGTCTTGAACGATTCATTTACCGCGGCAAACGATGATGAAGCGAAAAAGAAAGGCCTCGCGATGCTCGAGGAAGCCGGGCACCTCCATAAAGGGGCCCGCATCGCACGCCGCGGCCAGCTCATCTACTTCGAGCGCTGTAAACTGTCAGGCAAACTAAAAGGCACGGCCTCATAACAGAAGCGCCTCGGGTCTCCCGAGGCGCTTGTTCATTCGCTATATTTGGCTTCCCACTCGTTGCGCCACTCCATGTAATCGGGATGCAGCTCTTCCGCCGTCTTCCCATCGAGTGAATAGCTCGCTCCGGTAAGTGGCTCGGCCGAATCCGGATACGACGTCCCGCCGATGATTTCGCCGTCCACCATCATCACAATGACATTCGCCTGACCGAGCGGATGGTTTCGGACGATAAAACGCTCTTGCCGAATGTCGTGCCCGATATAGGCATCCGGAGGCTTCGCCTGCACTTCCCACGTACTTCGCGTTGGTAACTCAAGCAGATCTGCCTTCTCAAAGCCCGACGTTCGATTCCCTTCATAAGTGACGATCTCATAGCCTTGCTCTTCTAAATACGCCTTGGCCACTTTGGCGTCCGCCCCAAGCGTCGGTGTCGGCTGCTCGCTCTCATTCGAGCAGGCGGCAAGCAAGAACACAGCCAAAATCATCCCGATTCGTTTCCACATCGTCTCTCCACCTCATCGTTTAGCATTTTTTTACGTATTCAGCAGATAGATGAACATGTCCTTTAAAACGGGAAGATGAGCAGAATCGTGAAGATGGCGATGACCGCCGTCACAACCTGCAGCGGCAAGCCGACTTTGACAAAATCGAAGAAACGGTAGCCGCCGATGCCGAACACCATGGCATTCGTCGGTGACCCGAACGGGGTCATGAACGCGAGCGACGCTGCGATGGCGACGGCGACGACGAGCGGGACGGGACTCACTTGGAGTGCCGAGGCGAGTGATAGTGCGAGCGGTGCGAACAAAACGGCTGTCGCCGTGTTTGAGATGATTTGGCTGAGCACCATCGTCGCGACGAAAAGGGCGACGAGCACCCAGATTGGACCGGCCTGCCCGAACGACTCACTGATCCACGTGACGAGCCACGGCATGATTCCTGCATTGTCGAGCGCTTGACCGACCGGGATCATCGCTGCGATTAAAAGAAGCGAGGACCATTGAATCGATTGATACGCGACGTCCATTTGGCGGACGGCCCCTGTGAGCACCATCGCCAATGCAGCGAGCCACACCGCCACCGTCGGGTCGACCCACTCGAACACGAGGAGCATCACCATCCCGAGCATGATCAACCCCGCTGCTAGTTGATGACGTTCGGACACGGCCCGGTTGGCCACATCGGTCACATGCTCATTGGCAAGCAGAAGGTGCGTCTCGTTTCCGACCCGCTCTAAATCTTCCCACTCGCCTTGCGCGACGAGCATGTCCCCCCGTTCGAGCGGGACATCTTTCAATCGGGTGATGGCGATTTCCTCGTTCGGGCGCACGACTTGAAGCACGTTCAATCGATATTCATTGCGTAATCGGCTCTCGGACAAACAACGGCCGACGAGTGGACTGTCGGTCGGAATCGTGAAGACGGCGACGCCAGACGCTTTGCCGTATACATCTTTGACGTTAACCGGTTCGACGACCAATCCTTCTTGTCGTGCGATGCGGTGGACGTCCGTCTCATCGCCGCTGACGAGAACCCGACCTTCCGTAAGCACCGTGTCCGCTCGGGCCGTGGTGAACCGATGGACCACTCCTTTTCGGTGTTCTCCGACGACGATCAGTCCGTCTCGTGACCACTTGACGTCACCAAGCGTCTGACCGATGAGGCGGTGTCCTTTCGTGATCGCAAGCGCATAGACGGACACTCGCGGCAACGTCAACGGATGAGCCGCGGATGAATGGACGTCCCCCGTCCCGAGCAGACGGTTGCCGACGCCATAGAAATACACAAACCCAACTACGGCCACGACGAGCCCGATCGGCAAAAGTGCGAAAAATCCGAGTGAACTCACACCCGCACTTCGAAGTGTCTCAGCAGCGACAAGGTTCGGCGGCGTCCCGATGAGAGTCATCGTCCCACCGATGCTCGAGAAGAAGGCGAGCGGCATGAGCAGTTTCGCCGGGCTCGTCCCCATCTGCCTCGACATGGCGAGGACGACGGGAATCAATAAAGCGACCGTACCCGTGTTCGACATGATGCTCGACAGAAACGTCACGGTGACCATCAGCACGAGAAAGAGACGCACTTCACTCCCTTTCGCGTATGGGATGAGCGCGGCCCCTAATCGTTCGGCGAGGCCAGTGTGGAACAAACCGGCGCCGACGATGAACAGTCCGGCAATCATCAGCACGACTGAATTCGAAAAACCGGCCATCGCTTCGACCGGCGTCAGTTGATTTGTCAAAACGAGCAAGAGGAGACCAATCAGCGCGACCAAGTCGGCTCGGAGCCAACCTCCGATAAAACCGATGATCATGGCGGCTAAAATCACCAAGGTGACCATGACGTCCACCCTTTCCTTGTGAAATGACCTACAAGTAGAGTATACCACGCTTTATGTAAGCGTTATCATTTGTTGGGTGACAATCTGGTCAACAAAAAAACGGATGGCTCGATTGCCATCCGCTTGCTTCACCATTATTGAACTTCGTTATCATTCACCATCGGAGCGTAAAGCTCTTCAAGCGGCTTCATGATAATTTTCGTCACTTCTGTGACCAGTTGATGCATGCGTTGCTCTTCTTGCATGAGCTCCATGATCAATTCGTTTTGTTGAACGCCCATCATTTTCGTCTGCGCGTCCATCATCTCTTGTTCAGAGATCTCTTCGCCTTGCATTTGCTTCTGTTGAAGCGTCATTTGGATATCACGGAAGTCAGCGAATAACTGGTTCGCTTCTGCATCCGCATTGACACGGTCGTATAGTGAAGAGAGATTTGTGAACTCCTCAGAATCGCGAAGTGCTTTTTCCAATTGGTAAGCATGATCGTACAAGTTTGATTGTGACATGTGACGTCCTCCTAAATACTATTAGGGCGTGCCAATCAAATGATGGCAATCAACCCTTGAATCAACCCAATCATACCACCTAATAAGGCTCCAAGCCATGTTATTGCCCGAAACTCTCGTTTCGAGATCGAGAGGACGATCTCTTCAAGGTACGATGTATCGAGCGAGCTCACTTGCTCTTGCACGATTTGATCAATCTTGAGCCGGTCCATGACCGTCTCCATTTGATCCGTGAAGCGAGTGATGACGAGTCGGACCCCGTTCGGGACGAGCTCTTCAACGACACGTTCCTCGACGTCCCGCGTATACGAATGGACGGTCCGATCGAGCAAGTCCCCGACCGGTAGGCGCGACACGACTTCCGTCGTCACACCGTCAATCAACCGTTCCTCTAAACGCTCATCGAGCAACGTCTCGACCGAGCGCTCACTGAATCGCTCGAATTCACGCGTAATCATCTCAGCCATCCCAGACCGTGTCGAGCCGCCGCGGAGGATATTGATGATCTCGGGGCGTATCATCTCGACAAAATTCAAGTTCTGGACGAACCCGGCGATGAAGCCGAGCCGACGTTGGACGAACGAGTCGACCATGTGCCGAAGCTGTGCTTCCCCTTCGGCCGAATAAAAATACTCCTCTGACTTGACGAGCAAGGCGTCCACGATTTCGGGGATGAGCCCCCGGACACGGTCCATCCCGTCTTCACCGAGAAGCTCATATAGTTTGCGCGACTTCACATCTGTGAGGACGAGTCGGAGCTCTTGTCGGAGTTTCTTATCCGCCTCTGCCAGCACCCGTGTCTCGGCATCCGGGTAGAGCGGCTCGATGAGCGACCGGATCGTCTTGTCCGAACGGAGCATCGTCCGTACCTCGCCTTGAACGAAGTGCGTGATGTGCCCGCCGACTTGTTCATCGAGCAGGCGCTTACGCATCCCTTCAGGCGTCAACAAGTGCTTGACGACCGTCTTCCCGAGGCTCGTTGCCAATTCGTCGCGACGTTTCGGGATCAACCCCGGGGTGAACGGCACGCGCATCTTCCCGATGTATTTAGGATGATGGGGCCGAAACAACATTTTGATAGCGAGAAAGTTCGTGACTCCCCCGATTGTCGCCCCGATGGCGATCATGATGAATATTTTTAGTAGACTGTCCAAACTGCCTGCCTCCGTTCTGAAATATGATACATTGTTTGAAGAGGTGATTGTATTGACTACGTATGATCGTATTAAATCGATTTTCCCGACCGTTGTCCATCGGTCGGAAGATGCATCCGGAGACTACATCTGGTACCAAGCACACGATGGGACCGTGTTTGGACTACCCAAAATGGAATTGAGCGAGCGTGAACGACAGCTCCTTGAATGGTCGGCGACACCGTTTGTGACGACGCGTGATCCGCGTCAAGAGAAATGGCAAGACCGCTTGCTCACAGATTCGTATCGGATTGCCCAGCCATTTCGGTTGTTGTCGCTGTCGCTCCATTATCAAGAGCCGGAATCGCTCGAGCAATTTTTAGAGATATTGAACGATTTCATGCCTGAAGCGGAAATCGTCGTCATGACGCGACATCACGTGGAAATCATCGAGATGAATCAACTCGTCGATTTGTCCGAGTTCGAGGACGTGTTACGAGCCGTGGCGAGCGATTGCTACGTTGAGGCCCATGTCATCTATAGCGAGCGACCGCTCGGTGTGTTAGGGACACTGTACCAACAACATCAAACGCTGCGCCCGTTCGCGAGACTCTCTACTAAAGCTTACCCTGCTAGTCAACTATTATACCATTACTTGCTAGAAGACCATGAGACTTTTGCCGAACGTCTCCAATTGATCGAGACCGTATATACGACGCTCGACAAAACGAACATCGAGCTGTTAGAGGCATTATTCGCCTACTCTTTAAACGTATCCCATACGGCTAAAGCACTGTTCATGCATCGAAATACGCTCAACTATCGGCTCGATCGGCTGTATGAACTGACGGGATACGATGCCCGCCAATTCTATGATGCGAGTTTGCTTCAACTCATTGTCACGTTGCACAAATCTGAGTAATCGTTTTTGTGCAACGTGTACATATCCAATGCAAGCGGTTTCACCGTATAATCAATCTTGTAAGCGCTATTATACAAGAACAGATTCTCAGGAGGCTAACGACATGGCAGAAATTCAATTGAACCACATTGATAAAATATACGAAGGTGGCGACTCAAAGGCAGTCAGCGATTTTAACTTGCACATCAAGGACCGCGAGTTCATCGTCTTCGTCGGACCTTCAGGTTGTGGTAAATCGACGACACTCCGTATGATCGCCGGACTCGAAGAAATCTCGAGCGGGGACTTCATCATCGATGGCAAGCGCATGAACGACGTCGCACCGAAAGACCGCGACATCGCGATGGTCTTCCAAAACTATGCCCTTTACCCGCACATGAGTGTGTATGACAACATGGCGTTCGGATTGAAACTTCGCAAGTTCCCGAAAGATGAAATCGATCGTCGCGTCCAAGATGCGGCCCGCATCCTCGGACTTGAAGAATACCTTCAACGTAAGCCGAAAGCACTCTCAGGTGGTCAGCGTCAACGTGTCGCCATCGGCCGTGCCATCGTTCGTGATGCCAAAGTGTTCTTGATGGATGAGCCGCTCTCAAACTTGGATGCCAAGCTTCGCGTTCAAATGCGTAAAGAAATCATTCAATTGCACAACCGTCTCGACACGACGACGATTTACGTTACCCATGACCAAACGGAAGCGATGACACTCGCGACTCGCATCGTTATCATGAAAGACGGAATCATCCAACAAGTCGGTTCGCCGAAAGAAGTATACGAAAACCCGGACAACATCTTCGTAGCCGGTTTCATCGGATCACCTTCGATGAACTTCTTCCGTGGAAAATTGGCTGATGGGAAGTTCCTCGTCGACGGTGAAGAAATCAACGTCCCTGAAGGTAAAATGAAAGGTCTTCGTGACCGCGGATACATCGGTAAAGAGCTTGTGCTCGGAATCCGTCCGGAATCAATTCACGATGAGCCAATCTACATCGACTCGCCAACGACGCACACGTTCCGCACGCACATCGACGTCGCCGAGCTCATGGGCGCAGAGTCGTACTTGTACGCCGAACTCGGTGGTCACCAGTTCACGGCTCGCATCGATGGACGTTCGAACATCCATATGGGTGACGACGTCACACTCGCACTCGACATGACGAAAGCTCACTTCTTCGATACTGAGACAGAACAAGTCATCCGTTAATACAAAAATCCCTTCGATTTTAGAATCGAAGGGATTTCTTTGTATTAGCGAATCGCATACCGACGTTCGAGACGATGTTGACCCGCTTGGATGAGCGTCGACAAGATCCAGTAGATCGATGCCGAGAACAAGAGGAGCGGCATGACGAGATACGTCGTCGCTGCGATTTGATCGGACACGTACGTCAACTCTTGGACGGCGATGACCGAACCGAGTGACGTTGATTTGATGATATCGATGACCGAGTTGGACACCGGTGGAATCGCACGCGATAACGCCTGTGGGAAGATGATATCCTTGAAGCGCTTCGCACGCGGAATCCCGAGGGCGACACTCGCCTCGACTTGTCCGCGGTCGACCGAATTGATGGCCGCGCGGAACGCTTCCGAGATATAGGCCGCAAAGTGAAGGCCAAGCCCGAAGATGAGTGCCTGCATCCCGCTCAACTGGACGAAACCGGTCAGACCGACGTACAGGATGAGAAGTTGCAACAGGAGCGGTGTCCCACGGAAGAACGAGATATACGTACGGGTGAACAAACGGACGACCTTGACAGGACTGCTGTGCAAGACAGCGATGATCAGACCGAGCACCAAGGCGAGGAGAATCGACAGGATACTGGCGATCAACGTCAATTGTACGGCTTCTAAATAGGCCGAACGGTTCTCGATGACGGTCGTGATCAGTTCACTCATTGACTGATGTCCTCACCGAAGTACTTCTCACCGATTTCAGCCATCGTTCCGTCTTCTTGCATCTCAGCGAGCGCCTCGTTCAAGCCTTCGAGCACGTCTGAGTCTTGACGCGTCATGTAGCCCGCTTCACTCTTATTGAAGACGTCACCGACCGCTTTCACGTCGTAACCTGTCTTCTCAAGCTCCGTCAAAATGAAGAGACGGTCGTTGAGTGCCGCATCGAGACGTCCGACTTGAAGATCTTGCAACACTTGGTTCGCGCCTTTGTAGAACTTGACTTCAGCTCCAGCTTCTTCAGCGAGCTTGGCGTAGACCGATCCTTGTGTCGAGCCAACGACTTTGCCGTCGAGGTCGTCGATGCCTTGGATGTCCTCATTGTCTGATGCGACGATGACTTGTGCGCCTGAGACGGCGTATGGGTCTGAGAACGCATATTTCTCTTCACGTTCTGGCGTGATGCTCATCTGGTTGGCGATCATGTCGATGCGTTCCGCGTCGAGGGCCGGAACGAGTCCTTTGAAGTCCATCGGCTCATATTCGACCGTGTAGCCGGCACGCTCGGCTGCTTCATTCAAGACGTCGATATCATACCCTGTGATCTCACCTTTGTCTTTATACGTGAACGGCGGGTATGTCGCTTCTGTACCGACCGTGATGACCGCTTCTTCTGAACCGCTGTCTGTCTCTGTGCCACAAGCCGCGAGCACCCCGAACGATGCGCCGATAGCGAGTACTGCTGTTAACGATTTTTTCATATGAATTCCGCCTTCCTGATAATCCTTATATGATTACATGGTTTTGAACAATAACCTCATCATACTGACGGGGGCATTCAATGTCAAACAAAAACCACTGCCCTCGTCAGGGCAGTGGTCCTCACTTAATCGATTGCTTTCGCTTGTTTCATGACATCCTGTTCAATCGCCTCTCGTTTCGCCGTCGTCTTCTCGGCGCTATCGGCATGGACGCTGAAATAGAACTTGATTTTCGGCTCCGTTCCAGACGGACGCAGGCAGAACCATGAGCCATCCTCGAAGATGAACTTGAGCACGTTCGACGACGGCAACTCGATCGTTTCCGTCTCCCCTTGACGCAAGTTCGTCGCGACTTGTTGCTTATAGTCTTCAAAGCGCACGACTTCGTAACCTCCGACTTCTTGCGGCGGATTGGCGCGGAACGCCTCCATCATCCGGCCGATTTGTT
This sequence comes from Exiguobacterium aurantiacum, assembly GCF_024362205.1. Classification (GTDB taxonomy): domain Bacteria; phylum Bacillota; class Bacilli; order Exiguobacteriales; family Exiguobacteriaceae; genus Exiguobacterium; species Exiguobacterium aurantiacum_B. The sequence continues at coordinate 2,301,312 of NZ_CP101462.1, forward strand.
CGAGGCCGGCCTTCCCTTTCAATGTCATCGATTGGAGCGACTCCTCGTAGAAGCCGTATTTCTCATAGACGGCTTGGAGCGCATCGTATAACGTGCGTCCGTGCTGTTTATGGAAGGCCGCCATCTCAGCGCCGAGCAAGCACGCCTGAACGGCATCCTTGTCACGGCAGAAGTCCCCAATCAAATAACCGTAACTTTCTTCGTAGCCGAATAAGAACTGGTAGTCACCAGATTCTTCATATTGTTTGATCTTCTCACCAATGAACTTGAAGCCGGTGAGCGTGTTCTCGAGATGAACCCCATACGCCTTGGCGATGGCCGCTCCAAGTTCAGACGTGACAATCGTCTTCGCGACGAAACCGTTCGCCGGAAGCGTCCCCGTCTCCACTTTCTGAGACAAGATGTAGTCCATCAGGAGTGCACCCGTCTGGTTGCCCGTCAAGACGAACCATTCGCCGTTGCGGTCACGAACCGTAAAGCCGACACGGTCAGCGTCCGGGTCCGTCGCCATGAGCAAATCTGCCCCGACACGATCGCCGTATTGCATCGCGAGCTCAAAGGCGGCCCGTTCTTCCGGGTTCGGATAACTGACCGTCGGGAACGCCCCGTCCGGCTCTGCCTGCTCCTCGACGATTGTCACATGCTCAAACCCATACGCTTTCAACCCTTCCATGACCGGACGGCGTCCTGTCCCATGGAGTGGTGAGTAGACGATTTTAAGCGGGTCGCCTTGGACGTCTGTATGGATGCGAATCGATTGGAGTGCTTCCATATAAGCCGAATCGACCGACGCATCGACCGTGACGAGCGTTCCGTCTGCGCGGAGTGGCGCTTCGTCGGTGACTTCAATCTTCAATTCATCTTCGATCGCGTTGACGTATGAGACGAGCTCATCGGCCTCGGCCGGCGGCAATTGTCCACCGTCAGCACCGTACACTTTAAAGCCGTTATATTCTGGTGGGTTGTGGCTCGCCGTGATGACGATGCCGCCGAAGGCGTTCAAATGACGGACGGCGAATGACAGCTCCGGTGTGGCCCGTAGACTTGGGAACAAGTACGTCTTAATCCCGTTCGAAGCGAGTGTACGGGCCGCCTCGAGCGCGAACTCCGGCGAGAAGTGACGTGAGTCGTGGGCGATGACGACGCCGTGACGTTTCGCTTCTTCCCCTGATGCAGCGATAAAGTCAGCAAAGCCTTGCGACGCTTTGCGGATCGTGTACATGTTCATCCGGTTCGCCCCTGGACCGATCTCCCCACGCATACCGCCCGTCCCGAATTCGAGCGTCTTATAAAAGGCGTCCTCGAGCGACGTCTCGTCTTGCTCCATTTCCTCAAGCTCGGCGCGCAAGTGCGGTTCGAGCGCCTCGTGTTGTTTCCATCGGTCATATGTCTGTTGCCATGTCATGGTCAGTTCCCCTTTCGACGTTCAAAAATTCAATCGAAGTACTCGCCAATTTGTTCCATCTTGTATACGATGGGAGTAACGAAACTTCGAGGTGATACTATGTTTCCAACTATGCGTGCCCAAGAATTGAAACACATCGTCCATACGGACTCGATTCGCTTTATTGATTGTCGTTATTCTTTAAACGACGCCTCATACGGAAAGTTTGTGTATCGACAAGGGCATCTCCCGAACGCTGTCTTCCTCGATTTGATGGAAGACCTATCTGGACCCGTGTCCGAGCACGGAGGCCGTCATCCGTTGCCGTCAAAAGAAGCATGGACCGAGACGCTCCGCCGCATCGGGATTCAACCAGATGATTTAGTCGTCATCTACGACGACGGGTTCCCGTACGCCGCCCGCGCATGGTGGTTATTCAAGTGGGCCGGCCATGAGCGCGTCATCGTGCTCGAGGGCGGCATCCAATCCGGGATCACTTACTGCGGAGAGACGACGACGGACGTTCCGTCCTATCCCGCATCAAATTATGTCCCAGCGTTCCAGGACGAGATGATCGCGACACTTGAAGATGTCCGCGCCGCCACTAAAACCGGCGGACTATATGATTCAAGGACACCCGATCGGTACGATGGCAGTTATGAACCGATTGATCAAAAACCGGGGCATATCCCGAACGCCGTCCTCTGTCCATACACGGAAGCCATCACCGACCTCGGTATGCTTCAAGATTTTCATGATTTGAAAGAACTGTACGCCGACGTTCTCGATGTCCCGAACCCGATCTTCTACTGCGGGAGCGGGGTCACCGCCTGCGTCAACATCTTGGCGTTACACGCCCTCGGTAAAGACGATGTCCGTCTATACCCGGGCTCATACTCGGACTGGATCAGTTATCCAGAAAACAAGGTCCACCCGTAACGGGTGGATTTTTTCATTTCACGCTCGTCGGCTTGATGTTCCAAACGGCGTTCGCATATTCGGTAATCGTTCGGTCACTCGAGAAGATACCTGACTTGGCCGTATTGACGATTGAGCTCTCGGCCCAGCGCGCCTTGTCTGCGAACACCTCGTCGACACGACGCTGTGCCTGCATGTATGACGCGAAATCTTTCAAGACGAGGAAATCGTCATTATAGACGAGAAGCGAGTCGAAGATCGCTTGGAATTGGTATTCTCCGACCTTGTCAAACGTGCCGTTGACGAGGGCGTCGACGACGTTACGCACTTCTGTATTCGCATGGTAGATGTCGGCCGCATGATAGCCGCCGAATTTCTTGTAGTTCATGACTTCTTGCGGTGTCAATCCGAAGATGAAGATATGGTCGTCCCCGACTGCATCGCGAATCTCAATATTGGCCCCGTCGAGCGTCCCGATTGTGAGCGCACCGTTCATCATGAACTTCATGTTGCCGGTACCTGACGCCTCGTAGCTCGCCGTCGAGATTTGTTCACTCAAATCCGAACCTGGGAAGATGCGCTCCGCCATCGAGACGCGGTAGTTCTCGAGGAAGACGACCTTGATGAAGCGGCTCGCCCGCTTATCATTGTTGATCATGGCCGCGAGCGCGTTGATATAACGAATGACTTCTTTGGCATAATAGTAGCCCGGAGCTGCCTTCGCACCGAAGATGAACGTCCGTGGCACCATCGTGAACGTCGGGTCTGCTTGAATCTTCTGATAGAGCGCATGAATGTGCATCGCATCCATTAGTTGACGTTTATAGGCGTGGAGTCGCTTGACTTGAACGTCAAAAATCGACTCCGGGTCGACGGCGATACCCGTCTCTGCTTGAATGTAGCCGGCGAGGTCAAGTTTGTTTTGTTGTTTCACGTTCATGACCTGCTCTTGGAAGCTCGCGTCTTTCGACACGCCCATCAACTTCTCAAGATCATTCGGATGTTCAATCCATGACGGACCGATCGCATCGGTGATCAAGTTCGAGAGTCGCGGGTTTGACTTGAGGAGCCAGCGACGATGCGTGATCCCGTTCGTCTTGTTGTTGAAGCGCAACGGGAACATCTCATATAAGTGACGCATCTCACGCTGCTTCAAAATATCGGTATGGATTCGGGCGACGCCGTTCGTCGAGTGCGAGCCGACGACAGCAAGGTTCGCCATATTGATATGTTGGTTCGACACGATCGCGATCTCGCCCATATGTGGTTCAAGATGCGGGTAGTTGACGAGCACATCTTTACAGAAGCGACGGTTGATCTCCGTGATGATTTGATAGATGCGTGGCAACAGCCGTTCATACATCTCGACCGGCCACTTCTCGAGCGCCTCGGCGAGGAGCGTATGGTTCGTGAACGACATGACGCTCTTCGTCACGCGCCACGCCTCCTCCCAACCGTAGCCGTGGTCGTCCATTAAGATCCGCATGAGTTCAGGGATGGCAACGACCGGGTGCGTGTCATTGATATGGACCGCATAATGGTCGCCCAAGTGCTTCAACGATTTATTATGACGTAAGTAAGACGCGATCATCGACTGGACGCCCGCCGAAACGAAGAAGTATTGTTGCTTCAAGCGCAATACCTTTCCTTCGTACGTCGTATCATCCGGGTAAAGGAACTCAGAGATGGTCGCAATCGATTGCTTGTATTTCAGCAAATCTTTATACGAGCCTTTCGTCCGTTCCATATACTCCTCGTCATCAAACGGCGACTCGGCGTTCCAGAGCCGGAGCGTGTTGACGACGTCGTTTTTGTAACCGATGATCGGCATATCGTAAGGTACGGCTCGAACGACTTCATCTGGATGATGGACGACGCGAAGCCGGTCCCCGATTTGTCGCATCTCGATCCAACCGCCGAAATTGACGTCGATGGCCCGGTCGGCCCGGCGTGTCTCCCACATGTTGCCGTCACGGAGCCAATTGTCCGGCAATTCGACTTGATAGCCGTCGACAATCTTTTGTTTGAACAAGCCGTAGCGGTAACGAATCCCGTTCCCGTGTCCTGGCAAGCTGAGCGCGGCGAGTGAATCGAGGAAGCACGCCGCCAAACGACCGAGCCCCCCGTTCCCAAGCCCCGGTTCCGGTTCATATTCCGTGATATCCGTGAAGTTGAAACCAAGTTCCTCTAACCCCTCTTGCACGACTTCCAGGACATCCATGCTGAGCAAGTTGTTGTACAGAAAACGTCCGAGCAAAAATTCAAGTGAGAAATAAATGACTTGCTTGCTCTGCTTTTCTTCGTGCTTGTCGCGGGTGTTGATCCATTTCGGGATCGCCTGTTCGCGCACCATCGTTGCCAACGTTTGATACACTTCCTGCTCGGTCCCTTCATCGAACGACTTCCCGTTTAAAGCGACAAATCTCTCTTGAAATGAAGTGACGAAGCTCTGTTTGTCTGTAAACATATGTGTGTAAAACTCCTTCCGGTCATGCAAATAGGTGATACAATTCACGGTACTGTTTCGCGGATTGTTTCCAGCTGAAGTCCGCGGTCATCGCTTGATGGACGAGGGCGTTCCAAGTGTTGTCGTCGTAGAAGACACGAATCGATTTCTCAATCGTCGCGAGCATCTCATGGGCGTTATAGTTCAAGAAGCCAAAGCCCGTGCCTTCTTGGGTGTACTCGTTATACGGTTTGACCGTGTCACGAAGTCCACCTGTCTCTCGAACGATCGGGAGCGTCCCGTAACGCATCGAGATGAGCTGGCTGAGACCGCACGGCTCAAAACGTGACGGCATCAGGAATGCGTCCGATCCGGCATAAATCAAGTGGGCGAGCTCGATATCGAAACCGATATATGACCCGACCTTACCTGGATGCGTCGCCGTCATCTCATGAACGATGCCTTCATATTCCGGTTGACCCGAGCCGAGGAACACGAATTGACAATCCAAGTTCCCAAGCTCCTCACTCACCGCTTCAATCAAATCGAGCCCTTTTTGTTCGACGAGTCGACTGACAAAACCGATTAGCATGACGTCGTCACGTACTTCGAGACCGAATCGTTCTTGGAGGACCCGTTTGTTGGCGAGTTTCCCTTCTTTGACCGTATCGAGGTTGTACGTCTGGGCGATGCGCTTGTCCGTACTTGGATCATTTGTCGCCAAATCGAGTCCGTTCAAGATGCCACGGACATCCACAGACCGATAGCGTAGCGCCGCGTCGAGCCCTTCCCCGTAATACGGTTCCATGATCTCGTCACGATACGACGGGCTGACCGTCGTGATTTGGTCGGAGTGGACGATGCCGGCCTTCATATAGTTGACGAGACCGTTATGTTGAATCCCTTCCGCCGTGAAGTGCTCGGGACCGAACTGTAATAGCTCGCCGAGGACCGCTTCCGGGAAGATACCCTGATATTGCAGGTTATGGATAGTGAAAACCGTACGAATGCGTTGATACGCTTCGAGATGTTGGTAATGAATCCGTAAGAAGGCCGGGACGACCCCTGTCTGCCAGTCGTGGCAATGGAGCACATCCGGCACGTCCTCTGCCTCGAGCTTCCCGATCATCTCAAGGACGGCCCGAGAGAAGAATGCGAACCGCTCGGCATCATCGTAATGGCCGTAGAGCACGCCTTCTCGTTTGAAATAATATTCGTTGTCGATAAAGTAGAACGTGACGCCATCGCGCACAAGTTTCAAGACGGCACCAAACTGTTTGCGCCATCCGACCGGGACGATCAAGTCGAAAAGATACTCCATGTCATCTACATATTCCTGAGCGATCGTGCCATATTTCGGCATGATTACACTAACATCTTCACCGAGTCCAGACACCGCTTGAGGGAGCGAGCCGATGACATCGGCAAGCCCCCCCGTTTTCATGAACGGTGCCGCTTCTGAAGCGACATACCATATTTTCATAATATCCCCCTTTAAACCGTTGTCCGTTTTCCGATGACGATCGGTTCGTCGACCGTACCTCGAATGACTTGTCCTCGTTTGACGACCACTTCTTTATCTAAAATGGCGTTCTCGACGACAGCGCCTTCTTCGATGATCGATTTGGATAAAATGATTGAGTTTTTAACGCGGGCGTGCTCACTGACGACGACACCGCGGAAGAGAATGCTGTTTTGAACTTCACCGCTGATTTTACATCCGTTTGCGACGAGCGCTTCATTCACTTTCGACCCTTTCAAATAACGGGTTGGCGGCTCATGTTTAATCTTCGTATAGATATGTGGGAAATCGTAGATGATCCCTTCCTGACGAAGTAAGCGCATACTTTCATTATAGTATGAAAGTACAGAATGAATCACCTGCATTTTGCCAGTATAGTGATAGCCGTGCACGTGCAGACGGTGGAGCTGCGGACGGATGACGCCGTCGAGCAAATCGTACTCACCTTTTGATGTCGCTTCGTCGACGAGACGAAGGAACAAGTTTTTCGACATGATAATCGTCTCCGTGTACGTGTACTCGTCGTCCGGGCTGTATCCGCGCTCGCCGATGCCGACGACACGGTCGTTTTCACCGAGACGGATTGGTCGACAATAACCGCATTTCTGTTCGTGAGCGGCGTAACCGAGTGTGATGTCAGCCCCCATCGATTTATGATGTTCGAGCATGTCTTGGAAGTCGATCGTCGTCAAGACGTTCGACCCCGTGATCACGACGTACGGTTGTTTGCTGCGCACGAAGTGTTCGCGGTGCATCGAGAAGTTGGCCAAGTCGCCGAGGTATGCTTCCCCGTCAGGCTTGAGCGCCGGTGGGAAGATGTGCAAACCGCCTTGCGAACGGTCCAAATCCCACTCTTTCCCTGAACCCAAGTGGTCCATGAGCGAGCGATATTTATCTAACGTGAAAATACCAACTTGGTTGATGCCTTGGGTGATCATGTTCGTCAATGTAAAATCAATCAGGCGATAACGTCCAGAGAACGGGACAGCCGCTAAATTGCGATGCCCCGTAAATTCTGGAAACAAGCCCTCTTCGGTTCCTAAGTTGATGACCCCTAACAAATCATTCGTCAACAGTAACGCCTCCTTGCGTCGGTCTTTTTTTAAATCAAGCACGTTGTTTGAAGACTGTGCCGCTCTCGATATTTTCGTGTGGTTCAATGACAACGATCTCACCACCCGGCTCGCCGACAGTCGCCCCGTCTTCAATGACGGCACAGCTCGCGACGATGGCTCTGTGAATCGTTACATCTTTTCCAATCCGTGCTCCCGGCATAATGACCGAGTCCTTGACAAGCGACCCTTCACCGACGCGTACGTCATAGAACAAGACTGAATGTTGGACTTCGCCCTCGATCCGACAACCTTCATTGATGACCGACTGTTCGACGCAGGCATCTTTGCCGATGAACTGAGGTGTCTGGTTCGGGTTGACCGAGTAGATTTTAAATTCCGGATCATAGAGATCGAACGGCGGATCTTCTTCGAGTAAGTCCATGTTGGCTTCCCAAAGTGATTGAATCGTCCCCACGTCTTTCCAGTAACCTTTGAATTTATACGCGAACACGTCTAAACCATCGAGGAGCGTGTTCGGAATGATGTTTTTCCCAAAGTCGAAGCTTGATGTCTCGTCTTCCGCATCTTGGATCAGGTGCTCCCGTAGCACTTTCCAGTTAAAGATATAAATCCCCATCGAGGCCAAATTGCTCTTCGGTTTCTCAGGTTTCTCTTCGAATTCTTTAATGCGAAGGTCGTCGCCCGTGTTCAAGATCCCAAAACGCGGTGCTTCATCCCAAGGGACTTCCATAACCGAGATCGTGACGTCCGCTTGCTTCTCTTTATGGAAGTCGAGCATCTTCTCGTAATCCATCTTGTAAATGTGGTCCCCCGATAGGATCAACACGTACTCCGGATCATAGTCGTCGATATAGCTCAAGTTCCGATAAATCGCATTGGCCGTACCTTCGTACCAGTTTTTCCCCGACTGTGCTTGGTAAGGCGGTAAGATGGCCAAACCTCCATTGCGGCGATCCAAGTCCCAGGCCGACCCGATGCCTAGGTAACGGTTCAACTCAAGCGGTTCATATTGTGTTAACACGCCCACCGTCGTGATTCCCGAATTGGTACAGTTCGATAATGGAAAATCGATGATTCGGTACTTTCCTCCAAAGTTGACAGCAGGCTTCGCTGTCTTCCGTGTGAGAGGCCCGAGTCGTTTTCCTTCTCCTCCTGCGAGGAGCATCGCAACCATTTCTTGCTTCATAGTACAGCCTCCTAAATTCATAATATAAACATCTATTACCCTCTTTCTCTATTTCCTAATGTATTCCTGCTCAAATTATTATATGATAACGTTTACATTTTGAATTTTATTGAAAGTTTGACGATATAATGAATAAAGAGAGGGGTGAGACGATGAGGGCATGGATTGGGACACTATTTTTTGCTGGTTTGCTAGCCACCGGTCTGACGATCAGTGGGGCGTTAAAAGAAGAGATTGAACAGACGAAACAGATTTTGTCGTGGGGTGAAAAAACGGTCGACGCGGCCCCGCTCGCTTCGAAGCATGCCGTCACGTTGACGTATAAAGGGGGGGCGGAACGGCTCTATTTGAGCGGTCGCCGTGATGACGTCTCCGTCGCCCGTTTGCCGGCCCATCTCCGCGAAGCGATCATGGTCATCGAAGATCGTAAGTTCAACGCCCACCCCGGGTACGACCTTGGCGGGATTGCCCGAGCGTTCATACATAACGCCAATGAATCGTCATTACAAGGCGGGAGCACGATCACGCAACAACTGGCCCGAAACGTTTATTTGACGCACGAGCGGACGTATGAGCGAAAAGTGAAAGAATTATTGCTCGCTCGGGCGCTTGAAAAACAATATAGTAAAAAAGAAATTATGACCGCCTACAGTAACGTTATCTTCTTTGGCCATAACGTTTATGGGATTCAAGCAGCGGCCGAGACGTATTTCGCCCGTCCGCTCGAAGATTTGAACTGGAACCAAATCGCTTTCCTGTTGACCGTGCCGAACAATCCGTCTTTATATGACCCGCTCGACCCATCGGCCAGGTTTTACGAGCGCAAAGACCGCATTCTCATCCAGTTGCGGGATGCCGGTGTCTTATCAAAGCAGGCTTACGAGACACACCATGGCGTGAAGTTGAAGGCGAGCTATCGCCAACACGTCGTCCGTTATCCCGATTATATGGATACGGTCATGAAAGAAGCGATCCGGCTCGTCCGTTCACGCTATGACCTCGATGAAGAGGCTGCGAAAGACTATTTGGCGACCAATCAAGCGACAATCGACACGTATCTGTCCGTCGCCCGGCAACAACAAGCAAAACAAGTCATGACGAAGCTTCCGACCGGTTTAAACGGCGGCTATGCCGAAATGACGCCAAAAGGCCGAATCGTCGCCCTCGTTGATTCAGAGATGACCCAAAGCGGCGAATTCAACCGGGCCACGCAAGCGTTCCGCCAACCCGGGTCCGCCATCAAACCGGTCCTCGTCTTCGCCCCATACATCGAAGAGACCGGTGCGAAACTCGACACCGTCCTCGACGGCCGCTCGGTCTGTTACGGAACGTATTGTCCGACGAACAGCGGCAATCGCGTCCTCGGAGATGTGTCATTCCGCGATACGGTCGCCTATTCGTACAATACGCCGGCGCTCGCCGCGTTCACCGCGATCGACCAAGAAACAGCTTTCGCTACGGCCGACATGATGTTCAGCCAATGGGATGCCAAAACAGATAACAGCTTGGCCAGCGCGCTCGGCGGTTTGACGCAAGGTGTATCCCCGAAAGAGCTTGCCGCCGCCTATACGCCGTTCTTGAACCAAGGTGTGTACGTGTCAGGTCAGACAATCAAGCAAATCCGCTTCGAGTCGGGTGCGCCGACGCTCACACCAAGCGTGACGAAGGAGGCCGTCTGGTCGAAAGCGACCGTCGCGACGATGCGTGAGGCGTTGTCGGCCGTCACGACGTACGGGACCGGACGTTATGCCAATCAAATCAAACGTCCTTACGTCGGCGGCAAGACCGGCACGACGAACTCGCATAAGGACATGTGGTACGTCGGCTTGACCGACGAGACAATCACGGCCATCTGGCTCGGCGCCGACACTCCGCGTCCATTCCCGGAACTCGCCAACCGGGCCTATCCTGCCATCGTCTGGACGGAGGCACATCGCTAAAAAGCCAGGGACATCATTGTCCCTGGCTTTTATAATCGTCGATATGAGTGACACGTGTAACTTCCCCACGCCTCGAACAGGTCTCTTTCTTGAATCAGCTTCCACGGATTGAACAACGTCTGTCCGTTCTTGTTGAAGAAGAGCCCGTTCCCGATGCAATACGTCGCGTGTTGGATCCGTCCGGCTTCATCGACGAACGTGAGCACGTCCCCCGATTCCCTTATCTCTGTCTCGACTTGCGCATAATCCGCTTGACCGAGCGTCTGGAGGAACGTACCTGGATGAACCCATTGCGAGGCGATCCAGTCCTCTCCCGTCACAGCGAACAGTGTGGCTGCCAAACAGTTGCTGCCCGAGTTGACCGGGAAGGTGTTGGCAAGGCGCTTCACGTGGTCCGGACAAGTTGGCGGGATTGGACTCGTCGTCCACTCTTCCCACGCACCTGCGTATGTCATCGTGAGTCGACGGCGGGTGGCATCCGTCATCGTTTGCCAGACGGATCGATGCAAAACGAGATGAGGCGTATCGTCCCACATCACGACTGAAGACGATTGATCAATGAACATGTCGTCACTCACGGGAAAGACGAGACCGCGACCGACTTGGACTTGATACGTGAGCACATCTCGTCTCATTTCCGGCGTCAACGTCTCCATCCAACGAGGCGGGGCATGCAGGACGTACGGCACTTCCCGGTCAATCGTCCAATACGTATAAGCGTTGGCGACTCGGACATCCCGGTAAGACGGGTGTGCGTCAAATTCCGCGCGAGGGATGATCAAGACTGACGCCTGTGTACCTAATTGCGTCACGAGGCGCTCGTCCGCCATAAACAAGTCCATCGATGGCACCATCGACGCCACCCAAACCTGGACGACTTCTTCGGTCGGGCTAAGTGAAATCGTTTTACTTGCCGTCATAGGATGATGTCCCCGACCGAGTTAAACAAGCGAAGCATCGCCCATGCTAACCCACTCAAAAGAATCGCCCACATCATCGCTTGAATCAACAGTAGACCGATGGCCCGAAATGTCGACATCAACTGGCTGACTTGCCATATGTAATAGAACAAATAAAGAACGAACGTGCCGAGCAGCACCGCGATGACCGCGAGCAGCGAATTTAAAAATAAGAAGCTAATCCCTGAGCCAACGAGGAAAATCGTCGCCCCTGGCTTCAACCGATGCAACGAGCTGCCATTCGTTTCACGCGCAAAGAAAGCAAACCCGAGCTGGTTGAACGTATCCGCGACAAGTTTGAAGGCGCTGAACAGCATGAAATAGATGGTAAAGAACACGACGAGCACGAGCACTTTCGACTCTTGGACGGACAGCAGTGCGATAATCTCGCTGTACACGCCGACACGCGTCAGCCATTGAATCACATACTCGCTCGTGGCGATGGCGAGCGACATCGAGAATAGAATGATCCCAATCAACGGGGCATAGCTTAACAAGTACACGTTTGTTTTCATATCGGCTCCAATTTCACAAGAATTTCTCATATTCAGTGCAAATCTATTATCAAGTATATTATAATATTCGTAGTCACGGAGAACAAAAGGGGGATTTTTAGATGGGTTTGTTACTAATGGTCGGAATCAGCGTCGTCTTCCTCGCAGCTATCTTTACAGCTGGATACAACAGAAAACCTGAAGGTAATCAATAAGAGCCGAGATTCTCACGAATCCGGCTCTTTTTTTTATTTCAGTCCTGCATATCCTTGTTGACGGAGCGCTTCATAGACGATAATCGCCGCCGTGTTTGAGACGTTGAGCGACCGCACGAGGTTCGATTGCGGCAAGCGGATGCAACGGTCGAGGTTATTCTCAATCACTTCCATCGGCAACCCTTTCGTCTCGCGTCCGAAGACGAAGAAATAGTCTTTGTCGACCACCGACACGTCGAGGTCGCTCGGATATTGTTCCCCATATTTCGTAATATAGAAGAACTCTCCATCCGGGTGCTCGGCCCACAGCTCATCGAGCGAATCGTGATAACGGACGTCGACGAATTGCCAATAGTCGAGCCCGGCCCGTTTGAGCATTTTGTCGTCCGTCGAGAAACCTAACGGACGAATCAAATGGAGCACCGAATTCGTCGCCGCACATGTGCGCGAGACGTTACCCGTATTTGCCGGAATTTCTGGTTGAAACATCACTACATGGATTGCCATAGTACACTCCTCACTTCACTTGTTCGAGATCAAGTAATCGTTGTTTTTGATGAAGGCCACCGCCAAACCCGGTCAGTTGTCCCCCGCTGCCGACAACTCGATGGCATGGGAAGATGACAGGTAGCGGATTGCGGTTCAGTGCCTGGCCGACCGCCCGAACCGCTTTCGGTCGCCCGATTTGTTCGGCGATTTGTTTGTACGTCCGCGTCTCACCGAACGGGATTGTCAAGAGCGCATCCCACACTTCTTGCTGAAAGACGGTTCCGTTCATCTCGATCCACTCGCGGTCAGACGGTTGAAGTCCGTTTTGCTCCACGCGTTCAATCAAGTCAGTCAGCCATGTCGGTGCCGAACCATCACCTGCTTCCATCTCCGCAAAGTCTAACGCACATAATTTCCCTTGTGCGTTCAGTTCATACGCTAACGTTCCCCATTTAGATGACACGGTCTTCATGGTCCCACTCCTCTCGAAATAAGCGAATCTCTTCATGTACCATTTCCGATGTCTCGATCGCTTCGACCTGTTGATAAATCGTCTCGGCCTCAGGTCCGAGAATTGCGCCGATTGCCCAGACGGCCGTCGCTCGCATGTCTTCTCGCTCATCTTTTCGGATAAAGTCTTCGAGAACTGGTACGGCCGATGGTTCCCGGTAGTGCGCCAACGCCAAAATCGCATTCCGTTGAATCGGCTTTTTACCGCGCCACGACCCAGACAGATGCCCATATTTCGCTTTGAACTCCCGATTGCTCAAGTCCAATAACGGTACGAGCAACGGTTTGACGATTTCGGCTTCAGGGAGCAGTTCCTCATGATGGCGCCAGTCTTTCTTCCGATTGTACGGGCAGACTTGTTGGCACGTGTCGCAACCATAAAGTCGTCCGCCGAGCTTCGAACGAAACTCGCGCGGCATGAGCGTCTTCATTTGCGTCAAATAGGCGATGCAACGTTTGGCATCGAGCACACCTGGTTCGACGAGCGCTGTCGTCGGACAAGCTGTCATACATTTCGTGCACTCGCCACATCCGTCTTCAATCATCTCATCCGGTGGTAAATACGTGTCGAGGATCATCTCCCCTAAATAAAGGTACGACCCTTTCTCCGGCGAGATGATCGAGCAGTTTTTGCCGCTGAAGCCGATCCCAGCCCGTTCGGCCACGGCCCGGTCGACGAGTTCACCCGTATCGACCATCGAGCGCGTCCGGACTCCCGGAACGAGCTGCTCAATATACGCTTGTAATTGCTCGAGCCTTGAGCCGACGACACGATGGTAATCGAGCCCCCATGACGCCCGGGCGAACAAGCCACGCCGCTCATCCGCGACACTTCGCGGGGCATCCTTCAATTTACTTGGATAGGCGATCGCGATGGCGATGATTGACTGTGCCTCGTCGAGCAACAGCGTCGGTGTCGTCCGTTTGTCCAAGTCGGGCTCCTCAAAGCCCGAAGCGAATCCTTTCTCTTGTTGCTTCACGAGACGTTGCTTCATGACGATGAACGGGTCGGCGGTCGTCACTTTCAACTCGTCGATCCCGATCGTTGTCGCATATGCCACAATCTTCTGTTTAAGTGTTTCCGGATCCATCCCGTTCATCGAATCACCTCTTTCGTGTCTATTTTCGCATACAAAAAATCTCCCCGCCAGTCGGCAGAGAGATGATGAAGCGGGTGAAGAGAATCGAACTCTCGTCATCAGCTTGGAAGGCTGAGGTTTTACCATTAAACTACACCCGCATGGTTCAAATGAGTCGGCTGTAAAAGCGACTACAATCAATATACATCTATACCTTTAGGAAGTCAATACTTTTAAATAAATTTCTTCAAGAGCTTATTTAACAAAGAGTTTTTGAGAAGTGTAACTATTGATTCCCTTATTCTTATCTTTTGAATCTTATTTCAATATAAGAGAAAAAGCCATATCTCGAAAGATAATAAAATTCCTGCCGACCAGGTCAGCAGGAATCTTTGTTATAACGAGGACGTCTTCGGTTCCCGAAGCAAGTGCTTAATATCGCGGAACGTGACGAACGTCTTGTTTTTCGCGTCATACAGCTTATAACGCAGCGACTTCAAACTAGAGAACAGACCGATCGTCGTTGCCTTTTGTAACGGCGGTGTCGACGTATGGGCTTGTTCCAGATTATAGTTCGGTACGCGTGGGCTCAAGTGATGCACGTGGTGGAAGCCAATATTCCCGGTCACCCACTGCAATACTTTTGGCAACTCGTAATACGAGCTTCCTTCAATTGCCGCTTTCACATAGTCCCACTCGCTCTCGTCCTCAAAATATGAGTCTTCGAACGTATGTTGGACGTAGAACAACCAAATCCCGAGAACGCCTGCTGTGAACATCGTCGTTCCTTGAACAATCAAGAACGCTTTCCATCCGACGAGTGCGATGACGAGCGCATAGAGTACGACGAGCGACAGGTTGATGAGATACGTGTTGTTTCGTTCTTTTTTGCGGGCGTCTTTCCGGTTGAAACGGCTCGTGATGAGAATCAAGAACAACGGACCGAGACCGAACATGACGAGCGGATTACGATATAGACGATATTGGAGACGTGTCCATTTCGAAGCTTCGACGTACTCTTCGATTGTCATGACCCAAATGTCACCGACTCCCCGTTTATCTAAATTTCCACTCGAGGCGTGGTGAATCGAATGCTCTCGTTTCCACTTCTCATACGGGAATAACGTCAAGATACCCATGATGGTTCCGACGATGGCGTTCGCTTTCTTATTTTTGAAAAATGAACCGTGCGTACAGTCGTGGAAAATGATGAACATCCGGACGACGAATCCAGCTGCGACGATTGCGAGCGGGATGGTCAAAAAGACCGAAATTTGAAGCGCTTGATAGGCAAGGATCCAAGCGGCAAGAAACGGCAAGATCGTGTTGATCATCTGCCGGACGCTTTTCTTCACGTCGGCCTTTTCAAACGGTGAGACGTGTTTCCGGAGCTGGGCGATTTTTTCTTTACTCATGTACAACTTCCTCCTCAATTACATACAGCGCTGACGACTACAAAATGAAATATGAAACCAACTACACTATGAGATTGACGACAGCATCCGTCGCCATAAGAATCAATTTGTCATAAAAATATTATTACCAGGTAATTATATCACATCATATAGAATAAATCGTTCATTCAGATTAGTATTTGAAGCAATTATTATTTCCATCGCAATAATTACCATTAATATTCTTTATATGGAATTAATAATATATAAAGTGTGTTAGAATCCAACTATGTAGAGATAGGAGGAAATAGCATTGTTCCAGAAATTGAAAAAGTTATTCACACCTAAGCGATTGATCATCATGACGAGCGTCTTCATCTTGCTTATCCCAGTCTTCTTTGTCAGCTATACGTTTTATAAAAATTTGAGTCAAGGCGTCGAGAATGAGAATCTTGATGACAAATACGCAAAGCGAGTCAAAGAGTTACAAATCGAAGTGTCTAAAGAAGACCCATTAGACCGGAGAGGCAACTCCACTGCCAAAACTCGTGTTGAATTAGAGGTCTCCTTCAATGAAGAGAAACCGAGCCGGACCGAACTGATTAAAAGCATGCACTTGATGACACATCAAAAAATATCGGCCCGATCTAAATGGGGAGCGATTCCGATGACCCCAGACAATATACAACAATCGGCTGACTATTTGGAGCTCCTAAAAACTAAATTCAAAATCGGAGACAGTATGTACTCGGAATTGAAAGCGATGCTCGATCACTGGTCGCAAGGTGACTTCTCTAAAGCCGACACGGAACAAGATCGTTTGCTGCACTTCCTCCAAGCGAGTAAAGGTTTCTCGAACGGATTAGCTACCAAGAACGAAGAAGAACTCTTTATCTTAAACAACTTCGGTCCTGAATACTTGAACACATTGGACGAAACGACGTACACGTCATATGAAGAATCATCTCCGTGATGGTTTTTTTCTTTTACTTTGGAAAATCAACATTTTTCATTTCGACTCAAATTTTTACATTTTACATAGAACAAAAAAAAGACCCTAGCCTCAGCTAGGATCTACGGATACCGGTGGTCGGAGTCGAACCGACACTCCAGTTGATTATATCTTTATTCTTTTATTTTGCATTTAATGACCTTTAGTCAAAGAAGTATAAAGTCTAATCAATTCATGTCTATTCTTTTAATTTCGAAATTTCAAACTCAGTATTTTTGATTTCTTGCTCAATTTCATTTACCATAATTTCAATTTTTTCATCATAAGATAGTTTAGTATCAATACCATTAATTAAATATCTCGCATCTTTGAAAACGTCAATATTTGTATCTTTTGTGTATAGTTGATATAGTATTGCTTCTAAAAACTTCTCAGTCTTCTCATGCTCGTTTTCTTGATTTACCTTAAGGGCAAAATTTTGATAAATCGGCATAAAAACTGCGATAAAAATAGCGTAAGGCGCAAACACTTCTGAAAAATTCCAGTCAGGATTTGGTGATAATTGATAAACGAGTATTGGTAAGAGCAAAATTAGAATTGGCAGGAAAATCATTATGCGATTCATTTTCTTTAGTGGGCTAACTTTTTTTCTTATTTCTAAAGAACTTTGGAGGCTATTTAATAATGGATGCCCCATTTGCAACTTAAATTTCTTAAAATTTAATTCTACGATTTCATTTTCAAGTTTCTTAATTTTTGCTTTTTTTTCTTCTTCTGTCATTACTCTTCTCCCCTTCAACCTATAATAGGAACATAAATCTCTATATTATTTCAGGACATACCTTTCAAATCTTTTTAATCCTTTCGAGCCTTCACCAAGGGTTCTTTTCTCTCCATAGTAATAAGACTCATTTACATCATCATTTTCTCTTTGAACTATAATAAACTCGTATTATGCCGCTTCATACTCTTCCTTTGAATTTATTCCTAAGTATCCTAGTATTTCCTCTTTTAAAGATTTACTTATTGAATTAATTCTTTTTTATAGTGAGCATTAATAGTAATATTCAATTCCACCGTACCGTTCTAACACACCTTCTACTGTGTAGTGCAAAATAGGAGTGCAGAAGTGTGCAACGGAAACGTACACAACTCTGCACTCCTATTTTAGAAAAGAAAAAGGACTTGCCAGCAACCATAATCTCACCCTAACGTTTAAGTTGCGAAACAAGAACGTTAGGAGATGGAAGGAATGCTAGCAATGTCCGATATCAATTGTATCAAATTTCTTAGAAACCACAAATCTCATTCAATCAATCGAATCGCTAAAAATCTAGACCTCAATTGGAGGACGGTAAAAAAATACGCGGATTCAGCTCAATTGCCAAGCGAAACCATTCGCCCCAAGAGGGGCATGATGTACGGAACGAAATGGGGCGAGATGGTCGAAGATTGGTTGACAGAGGATCAGATGCTTCAGAAAAAGTTGAGACGAACGAATAAAAAGATTTATGAAACGCTGGTGGCGAACGGATTCGAGGGCTCTTATCGAACGGTGTGCAATTTCATCAAGAACTGGCATATGACAAGCGAAGAGGAAAACGACACAAGGCATGAACGACTGCAGCACCCTCCGGGTGAGGCGCAGGTGGATTTCGGGACGATGGAAGTCGTCAAAGATAGTCATGCGGTCGATGTGAAGTGCCTCGTCATGAGTCTGCCCTTCAGCAACCGTACGGCAGCCGTCGCCCTCCCCGCAGAAAACCAAGAGTGCTTCCTGACGGGACTCAAAATGCTTTTTGAAGAAATCGGCGGTGTGCCGCAACAACTCCGAATTGATAATCTCCCCGCGGCAGTCATCCAACCGCGAACGACGAGGGAAGAGGCGATCTATACCGATGCTTTCATGCAGTTCATGGCTCATTATGGATTCCAAGTCCAAAGCTGTAATCCTTACAGCGGGAACGAGAAAGGAAGTGTCGAGAACAAGGTCGGATACGTTCGATACAACTTTCTTGTCCCGGCCCCTGTCATGCATGATTACGATTCGATGAACCGACAGCTCGCAGTTTCCCTACGGGACGACATGGAGCGAGTCCATTACGAAAAGCATGTGCTGATCCGTGAGCTGTTCGAAAAAGAGCAGAGACATCTATTGCGATTACCTCAAGAAGACTTCCCCGTCTTCAAGGAAGAACTGTTCAAGGTGAACAAGTACGGCGAAATAACGATCGATAAGACGAAAGTCTTGATCCCTTCAGGGGCTCGTCATGGGCAAGTACGCGCCATCTTAAGGTGGGATTCGATGAAGATTCTCTCACTTCACGGAGAAATCCTTTACGAAGAAAAACGTCCCTACATGATGACAAAGCGTGCGCTCCCATGGGAAAACATCATCAGCACTTGGCACAAGAAGCCGAGAAGCTTCGGGCACTCCCGTTATTCCGAATATCTGCCGGGTAGAATCAAAGAGTACCTGGGCGTACCCAACTTACTCGTTCGGCAGGAAAGACTGGCCTGGATCCGAGCCAAGCTCGCACTCTATCCAATCCTCGAGATCAATGAACGCCTATACGAGCTACTGAGCGAGGACGACGATCCAGCCGTGGTTGAGGACCATCCTTATGATGTGGATTGGAGCAAGTACGATAGCCTGAATCGGCCTTGGGGAGAAGGTGGTGCAGTATGAGCCTAAAAGAAATGTGCAAATCGCTCCGCCTTGCCTATGTCGCTGAAATCTATGAATCGATTCCAACTGAATCCCCTGAAAAGTTTCTCACGGAGCTTTTCTCAATGGAAATGCGCCTCCGCGAGGAAGCGAAAGCGCAACGGTTAATCAAAAAGGCTAAATTCATCAACAACAAGTCACTCGACGATTATCACTGGGGCAATCACATCTATTTCCCGAAGCATTTGGATAAGGACGAACTGACCTCATTGAATTTCGTCGAGCATTCACAGAACGTCGTTCTGACAGGGTCCCCGGGGACGGGAAAGACCCATTTGGCCATCGGACTCGGGAGAGAAGCTTGTCACAAAGGTTATGAGGTGAGGTTCTTCCGGGTCTCCGAGCTCGTAGAGCAACTTAACAAGGCCTGGAGGGATGGGAAGCTGAGCAGCTTCCATTCACGTCTCGAATCGGCAGACCTGATCATTTTGGACGAGATGGGATACATCCCTCTCACAAAAGAATCTGCGGAACTCCTGTTCCATCTCATCACTGACTGGTATGAGCGAAAGAGCTTGATCATCACGTCCAACCTTGAGTTCAGCCAGTGGAATCGCATCTTTGGCGACGCGCGCCTAACGGCGGCACTCGTCGATCGCGTCATCCATCACGCTCACATATTAAATTTCACAGGTGACAGTTATCGTGTCACGCATGCGTTGTCGAAACACTAAAACCCAGCTGGCAAAGTTCTGTACTTTTCGTTGCATTATTGTGCACATTTGTATTGCAAAATACATCTACCTTCGTACCGTTCTAACACACCTTCTAACTTCTGTAACTATTTATCATTATATCGGAATATTCTTCGTTTTTTTCAATTTTATCTGATAATTTCTTTAGTTTTAAAATTAATGGCGGTCCTTATATTCAATTTGTTAATTTCTTATTTGATTACTCCAATTGAGTATTGCGGATACAGAGAGCCACTAGTGCGGACTTGTGAGCCATCGAATGCGGACAACTGAGCCACCAAATGCGGATACTGAGCCAGTCAATATGAAGAAAAAGGCCATCGACTCATCGATGGCCAAGATTTTAGCTTATTCCTAGCCCATGGCGTTCCCTCATTGAGGTTTCGCCATCGACCAGGATTTTATAGGAGTCGTGTACGATCCTGTCGAGAATTGCGTCCGCGATTTGGGCCTGTCCTAGCTTCGAATGCCATCCCTCGGGTGCGAATTGGGAACAGAAGATGGTCGAGGAACGCTTCAACCGTGCCTCAACGATTTCCAACAGATGCATCACATGCTCCTGTGGGTGCTCGGTGAGGAGCCATTCGTCAAGGATCAGGAGGTCGATCGTCCGATACTTGTGGATTAGCTTCCTGAAGCTGCCGTCCGCCTCGTATTTCGCCACCGCGAGCTCGTCCAATAGTTCAGGCAGCCGGATATACTTTACCTTGTGGAATTGGCGACAGGCCTGGACGGCCAAAGCGTTCGCCAACCATGTTAGATTTCTAGTTAAATGTATGTTTCAACATCAAATAGGAGTTTAGGTACCGATGAAAATTCATCTCCTTCACACGTTATTATCAACCTTACTCGGTTCTTTTCAAATTATGTAGGGCGTATCTTCATCAGTCAGATGTACTGACGAAGAGAGCCATATGATACTTCTTCACATTGGAAGGTCACCTTCATTAAGTTGATCCGTGAGAGTAGATCACTCCGATTGATGTCCATCTCTCGTTCTCTCACCTTACTGACTATATGTTTTATGTACAGACTTGCAACTGATCCTCTAAAATAACTCTTCACCTAGATCATGACGAAGTGCAGTCAATGACAGCAACTTCATGATGATGTTCATTGTGTTAGTTGATGTTCCCATTTACATTTCTACCTCGTTTGAAGTGATTGCTTCAGTCTGATTACTCTCTAGAATAACCTTCAATGGACCGTTACCTCGAAGCGAGATTGAGTACGTTACGAGATCATCACATGGAAAATTGAGCAAGAAGTTTGTGATTGTACAGTTCCCTTCATAACATTTACCCGAAGGCATCTAAAGATAGACATCAACCATTCTCAGAATTAATAAACGCTGTCTCAAGTTCCTCATATGCTTTATATGATTCTATATAAGCACCATCAGCATCAATCGTATTAGCTTCCAAGCCAGGAAGCGACTCATTCCAGAACATATCAATATCCTTCAACGTTGCAGTAATAGACTCTGCCGAATAATAAGCGAAGATTATTATTAATTAGTTACATATAAACAAAAAAGACCCTAGCCTCAGCTAGGATCTACGGATACCGGTGGTCGGAGTCGAACCGACACTCCAGAGGAACACGATTTTGAGTCCCGAATCAAATTTAAATCTCTTACTTATGTTGTATATCAACGCTTCTGCATTTTCGTTAAAATTCGTTCAACACGACTACTACCAACATACTTCTAAGGCTGCTGTTTCGTCAACCTCTTACGCAATGTACTTATTAAATCGAGCGAGATTCTTACTTTTATAGTAATGAATCAATCGTTGCTCATGAATTAACGCATCTCTTCGTTCTGCATACTCTGCCACGATCTCATACTCTAAGTTACCAGACTGCATCATATTTCGATGCTCAACATTCCGACGATTCGTATATCTTCTCATTCGATACCAAACACCACTACCAACATAAACGACTTCTCCATTCTCTCGGTGAAGATAAACAATGTATTGATCTGTTTGTCGTAGCTCATTGGGATCAAGTTGATACTTCTTTATTAAACCAATTACTTTCTGAAACGACAATCCATATATTTTTGCGATGTCCTCATTTGTCATTTTTTCTTTAAGGTATTGTTCGAGACTTTCTTTACTTGGAAACACAATATTTACACCTTTCTATTCGATTTATTGATTTTCTTATTTAATACTTTCAATCATTTCTTCAATTAAATAAGAAGTTATCTAATTTCTTAAATAGAAAATTAAATAACTTCTTAAATAACATATTCAGTTGGACCTCTATATATAGAGGAAATAAAATTTGCATTTTATGATTATGTTTTTGGCAGAGCTCTCAGCCATTTCATATTTGCGCACTGTCCAGCAGCCATCATAACTTCTTCAGTCATAACTAAAGGCTGAAACTCTAGCAATCCACGTTCTAGCTCTTTTTGAACTGACTCTTGATTGACTGGCTTAATAACAATCGCCTCCATATCTTCTACTTCTCCAATTTGCTGTAGATACTTATAAATAACTCCTTTGTAGTTTTCTTCACCGTCTAAGTGATGAAGCCCATCAACATCTTCAAGAAATACAAAGTCGAATCCACTCGGCTTCTTATAATCCGGAGACTTTTTCTCCACTTCAGCTAAGCTTTCCAAATCTTCAATCTGATATTCATTCAATGACCCTAATTTTACCCCCTTAATATCCTTAGGATTAATGATGCAGGTTACTGGATAGAGAAATGTAGCAGTTCCTTCTGATGCTAACTCTAGACAAATATTGGTTATAAATTGCGCGCTTTTTGATTCAAATTGATTATTCATTGTCTAATACCTCTTTCATTTTTTATCAACTTCCCCCCAGTTATATCGAACGTTTGTATTTTGTAAATTAAAACACAAAAAAAACTCTCCTTTTTTTCAGGAGAGTGAGAATAAATTCATTATCTAACTTTTTGTTTCGCTTCTTGTTGATACTTATAGGTGTGAAACAAAAAGTTACAAATAGTAATAGAAGAGTTTACCGCCATTACCGCATGATGCCTTGATGCTTTTACCGTTGGAAGGTGTGAATCTCCAGATAAATTTCTTATCTCGGCCAGCCCCTGTATAACATTGTTAAACCCACTGAGAATTCGATTAAGACTCTCTTCGAACTTTTTCGCTGCCAGACTTTCTTCATTTTCAACACCACTCTTAGTATCAACTTTCTCCATGTTCAAGTGCTTTCTAAGATTCTTATATAACTTGAGTAAATCATAGTTATCAATTTTCTCTTTATTTTCAGGTTCGAACTTTATCAAGAGTTCTTTGATAACAGATTCCACTAATGTTTTAGAAGAGGTAATTGCACCAGCATAGTCACCTTGATCGATTCGCTGCTCACCTTTTCTAACTTCAGTTAAGATGTGTGAATGCGTCAGAATTTCAGGTAATTCAGGTTGAACATAAATCACTTCAAGTTTCATATTCTTGATTTCTAATGCGTCCATGACAGGATAAAGCTCTTCTTTAATTTCTTTTATTGCTTCGGACTCAAGTTGTATCTCGTCAAACAAATAGTTTA
Source organism: Exiguobacterium aurantiacum (assembly GCF_024362205.1). Classification (GTDB taxonomy): domain Bacteria; phylum Bacillota; class Bacilli; order Exiguobacteriales; family Exiguobacteriaceae; genus Exiguobacterium; species Exiguobacterium aurantiacum_B. Next base: position 2,324,844 of record NZ_CP101462.1, read on the forward strand.
GTAAATCAATTAGCTCTCGATTTTTGTCAAACAAATCGGGAATTCTTTGATTATATTTCATATAGAAAAGTAATAGCATGTGTCTATTAGTTTTATACTCTTCTGCGCTAAGAATCTTATTTAATGCATACGGTTCATATTCATCTGCATCTTCTAAATGCCAATAATACTTTACTGCCTCGATCATTGAATCTTTAAATTTTTCTAATTGAGCAACAGTTTGATTCAATTCAAAAATCACCTCCTATTTTGAAGTTAGCTCTGTGTACAACGAAAGTAAATGTACAACACGTTCTTCTTCAGTTTTAAATTTACGGCCATAAGCTTTATCAACAATTGCATCTAATTTGTTGTGAGCTTTTCGTAGATCCTGAGGCATCGTTAAAGGAGAATATAAGTCAGCTAGAGTATTGTTGTAACTAATGTAATTCTTTCTAAGTTCTAAAATTTCATTTGCTACTTTCTCAACTTTATCGACAATCTGTTCAGAAGCATTGGGGAAAACAAAATTGTTATAGACTAGAGTGTTAGAATATCGGAAATCACTCTTTAATCTGCCACCTACAGTTTTTAACCATGCCATATGCATTGAAGAGTTTAGTAATCCAAACAGATAAGGAGTGGCATTTGAAACTTGAAAAGCCGCATCACTGCAAATAGTACCTTTTTGATAAAATCCAATCGGGACATAAGGACGTTTTTCTGATGTTACCCGAGGAACGATTAAAATATTTGAATCTGAATATCGATCTTCAGTGAAGTGTGTAGGATAATTAGCCCATTCTTTTGTAGATTTTTTATCACTTTCCAACCGTATTGCTCTTACATTATTTACTCTTTCCAATACAAGTGGCATCTTTTTTAACTGTCCAGGCGGACAATCTTTTAAATATAAGCAATATCGTTCAGTAGAATTCGTTAACTCTTGAGCCCCAATCCATGTTTTAAAATAAGGTTGCGCTTGTGGCTCTTGAAGCAAGAAGGATTCCATTTCCTCTTTCGTAAAGAGATAGTTTCCACCATCGACAGGTTTAGTGCCGTAAAGCATTTCAGGAACTTCAGAAATTGGTTTTCTTCTCTTCTCAATGAAAATTGTTGGTGACTCTAATAGGTATTGATTAATATTTTTTACTTTTTTCAAAGTTGGTTCTGCAGAAATATCTGGATATGAGTACAAATGTTTCGGAAGGTCTCTGTGAGCACTAAAACCTACTATGATACAGAATACTGCTGCATTCCCTCTAGCCTCATTTGTCCATTTAAATGTTTGATGCGCAAAATGAATCGTCATACGTTTTTCTTTAAAAAGATACTTCCACAAAACGATTGCCTGCTCACCTTGAACAACTGAATTTGTGGAGACAAGTCCAACAAGTGTATTTGAATATTGCACATACTGAGCAGCTTTAATGTACCATGCACAAACGAAGTCTAATCCTCCTGCACTTTTCAATTCTTTAGTGATAGGTTTCATTGCCTCTTTTTGTTCCTTGCTCATCATCGAAGAACCGACAAACGGAGGGTTACCTAAAATGTAGCTCAACCTTTTACTCGAAATGACCGATTCCCAGTCTATTTCTAATGCATTTGCATGTTGAATATTCGCTTTTTTAGTTAACGGTAAACGTGTGTAATACATACCGAACTCTTGGCCAGCCATCATGTTCATTTGATGATCCATTAACCATAAAGCTACTTGTGCAATTTGCGCCGGAAATTCATCAATTTCAATTCCATAGAACTGATCAACGTTAACTTTAAGTAAAAATCCTAGATCAATTGCCATTTGTCCAGTTGTAATTTCTCGAAGTACTTCAATTTCTAATAATCGCAGTTCTCTATAAGCGATAATCAAGAAATTCCCACACCCGCAGGCAGGATCTAAAAACGTTAATGTTGATAGTTTTTCATGAAACTCTTCTAATTTACGGATGTTTCCTTTACAAGATTCGAATTCTTTTCTTAAATCATTCATAAATAATGGTTCAATGACTTTAAGAATATTCTTTTCGCTTGTATAGTGAGCACCTAAACTTCTACGCTCATCAGGCTTCATTACCCCTTGAAACATTGAGCCGAATATCGCTGGAGAAATTTTACCCCAGTCTAAAATACAGCACTCTAGGAAAAGCTCTCTCATATCCTTATTAAATGCTGCAGGTGGCAATGTCTCTTCAAACAATTTTCCGTTAACATAAGGGAACTGATTTAAAGCTTCGCTCAATGTCGTCATTCGCTTCTCGCGAGGAGTGTCCAAAATAGCAAAGATTTGATGAAGGTGCATTGCTAAATCAGAACCGTCCTCTTTAGTATGTTGCTCAATGTAATCTCTAAAGATGTTCTTTTCAAATATACCTGTATCATCTGCAAATAGGCAGAATAATAAGCGCACTAAGTAGACTTCTAATTCATGCCCAACATATCCAGCGTCTTTAAGCCCATCGTGTAATTTAGCCATCTTCTCTGCAGCTTTAATGTTTACAGGATCTTGCTCTTTAAATTCTTGTTTCTGATAGCCTGCTATAAAACCGAACAATTCAATGTTCTTATGTAAGTTTTTTAGTTCGAATTCTCGCTTCGCTCCAGTTTCTAAATCGTGCAAAGCAAATCGTTCAAAGTCAGATACAAGAATATACTTAGGTAGTTCTGATTCTTTTAGTCCCGGGAAGTAATCGATTGCTTGATTGTAAGCTTTATTCAAGTCCTTTCCTCGAGATTTATGTTCTATCAGAAGAACTCCTTTCCAAAGTAAATCAATGAACCCTGTTCCTTCTAACTTGCTAACCCGTTCTTCAAATGTAGCTACACGGCGTCTTGATATTCCAAAGATGTTAAAAAAGTCGTTCCAAAATGATTTTGCTTCTGCATTTTCATTCGTTTCATCTTTCCATTCAGCAGAAAACTTTATAGCTCGGTCCCTTATTTCCGTCCAATCTAATATTGCCACTTAAATGCATCTCCTCTAGTTGCCATTAATATTCATTAATGTATCATATGATTAAATTTCAAGCTTCCTTATGATTACATTTTCCTATTTATGTAACAAGATTTCTAGTAAAAAGGAGTATTTTCAACATCAAATAGGAGTTTTGGGACCTGGTGTGTTTCCACTCCCCCCTAAGTTATTATGAGCATTACTATGTTTTTTTCAATTTATGTAGGGCGTATCTTCATCAGTCAGATGTACTGACGAAGAAAGCCATATGATACTTCTTCACATTGGAAGCTCACCATCATTAGGTTGATACGCGAGAGTAGATCACTCCGATCAATGTCCATCTCTCGCTCTCTCACCTTACTGACAATATGTTTTGTGTATAACCCTGCAACTGATCGTCTATATAACTCTTCACCCAGGTCATGACGAAGCGCAGTTAAGGATTGTAACTTAGTGATTATGTTTAGTGTGTTAGTTGATGGTTCCATTAGACTTCTACCTCATTTGAAGTGATGGCTTCAGTCTGATTACTCTCCAGAATAATCTTCAATGAACCATTACCTTGAAGTGAGATTGAGTACGTTACGAGATCATCGTATGGAAGATCAAGTGAGAAGTCTGTGATTGTACAGTTCCCTTCGTATCGCTTGCCTGATGGCATTTCAAGATAGACATCTACATTCTCAGAATTTAAGAATGCTGTCTCGAGTTCTTCGTATGCTGCATCTGATTCGACATATGCGCCGTCAGCATCAATCGTGTAAGACTTGAAGCCCGGTAATGATTCATTCCAGAATCCTTCTGTGTCTTTCGATGTAGCATCAATTGATTCTGCCGAACGACCAAGTGAAGCATTTCGTTGACCTGCCAATACTCGGCCAGTGCCTTGTCGATAAATATATAACTTAACTTTCATACCACTCATTTTCTTTGTCATTGGTTCTCTCTCCTATTCAAATAAAAAAAGTGCGGAACCGAGTTAACGATTCCGCATAGTTACTTATACTTGTTGCAACTTAACAAGTGCTTGTGGATTTGTCACGATCGAATCCATATACATATCAAACACTAATAATTTCGAACCTCGAAGTGCTTGCTTTGAATCAACAATTTCTTGAAGTCCTGATTGCTGTTTGATCATCATTGATACGCCTTCTTGATAATTCCCGAAGATAACAGGTGTTGTAGTCGGTAAAGAATCAGTTACATGAATTGGAGCTCCGAAAAGCGTTCGAATCAATTGACCGTTGACCATACCATTTTGCATATAGAAATGACCATTTGAATCCTTTAATTTTGCAATTTGGTCAAAGAATCCTTTCTCCATAATGAATGCCGCATCATCAAGATACTCAGGATGAATTGATGTATATAGATCAACAAGTGTATCTACCGTTACAACACCATCCATCGAAATTGCCTTTACATTTTCATCATGCACGATACCATTTAACTCCTCAGGTTCTTGTCCTACTAACATAGAACGCTCAACGACCTTAACAACTCGTCTAGCCAACAATGATTTAACGTAGTCTTCAATATTAATTCCACTGTCATTGATTAACTGATTCGTAAGCGTCACTGCTGCGCCAACGCGTTTTTGCTTTAGCTCTGCGTATTCAAAGCCGAATGAACTCTCAATAATATCATCGCCTTCACCTACAAATCCTGCTTCAATAGAATCGTCTTCTCGTGCGATTTTCAAATTACCACTGACTGAATCGTATCTTTTTGCTAGCGCAAAGATTGGAGACTTCTCTTCCATCAAATGCACAATGTCTTGATGTACTGATTGTGGAACTAAAGTGTGTCCGTCTGCAGTTTTTTGAAGTGAACGACTCTCGCCTTTTAAGATTTCTTCTAGTTCGTTTTTTCGTGTCTCAATTTTTCTCATTTTTCTAGTTTCCCCTTTAGTTTTCTCTGTTTGTTCGATTGATGGAACTTCAACTTCTTCAATTAACGTAAACTGTCTCGCTGAAATATTTGATTGTGAATATGCAGGATTCTTTACAACACTTACTTCAAATAGTTCTAACTCTTTGATTGTTCTTTCGTGAAGTTGTTTGCCAAGATACTTCCATTCATCTTTCAATACTCTGAAGCCGAATGACATATTTTTAAACAGACCTGCAGTAATCAATTCATAGTAGTCTCGCCCCCATGAAGTCGGTGCAATTCTCGCTTCCATAAATAGACCGACCTCATCTTCTTTTAGTTCAAGTGAATTATTACTTGTCGAAGCTAAAATACGTTCTTGATCATGTTCTGCAAGAAAATCAACGTCCTGCTTTTTTACTTGAAGTGCTTTTGTGAACGCACCTCGTTCAATTTTCTCAACAAACTTCTTTGCCGTTCCCATGACTTCACTTAATTGATTCGTCTTGTTCACGTATCCTCTTACTACTAATTGATTCGCATCAGTTGATCTTAGTTGTAAATTCTTAAATCGTAATTCCACTGTGTTCTCCATTATGTTTCTCCTTTGTCTCGATTTGTTCTCCGATATTTAAGACAAGCATGCTATCATCTGAAACTTTCTTTAAGACCTGACCAAGCCCAAGAACGAAGTAGTCTTCTTCAATCCCTTGTAAATCAAGACGATGACGTGCCTCGTTAAATGAGATCAACCCTTTTTCTAATGCCTGACTCACTGTTTTTACTTTCTCAGCCTCTGTTGTTCTGAGTAGTTCTGAAGTATCAAACCTAAAGAAATAGCCAAGCAATTTCTCGCCTGACTGTAAATAATTCTTATCAAGTGCTGATTCGATTGCTGTAATGATAGGGCCGATACAGTTCTGCAAGAATTGTAGATTGTTATGCTCAAGAGAAGCATACTTGTTAGCCGTACTGTTGAGCATACTCTCTGGAACGTTAAAGACTCGTGCAATTTCTGAAGTGATTGTGCTTTTACTTTGATGAAGACTTAATTCATCTGGAGAAAACGAAAATTTCGAAAATTCTAATCCGTCTTCAAGAATCATTGTCTTGCCTGTATTTTCTGTGCCTGAATATAAAGCATCGAATCCTTTTCTTAAGCGATTAATCGCTTGCTCTGTGAGTCTTGTTCCTGCTTTAAGAACACCTGTAGGCAATGCCCCATTCGAAAGTAAGTTCTCTTCATATTTAAGTTGACTAAGTGCTGTATTAAATAATTTATCTGAATTAACTAGCAATCCGTCTGTTCCTGAATCAATAACAATTAACTGCTCTGAAGGAATTTCAACGTTACTTGATAAACCACTGTACTGATAGCGCTTATGCGCAACTGTAATATTGTCTTCTGTGTACAATTCCTCACTCATTGACTTGGCCGATAAATGGTGAAGAGATCCGTTCTTTTTATAAAGATATGCCCTTCCACGAAGTAAGAAATCTTGTACAATTTTTTTCTTTAATGTTTGACCAGTCTCTACTTCATTTGCATCGTGATTGAGATAATCGACTCTCTCGTCTTGTACTCGATCTACTGAATGATTTGACTGTTCTTGATACAAATAGATTGGTAATTGCGAGATCGATGATGTGATCAGCTCTACGGCCGCATAAACAGTTGGAATCTTCAACACATCTTCCTCTCGGACTTTTACCGGACGAGTCCCAGTTAAGATTGTTCGCGCAAAATAATCACCTTGCGTAGATTTTTTATTTTTTTGATAGTTAAATAAGCTCAAATTTCATTTCCCTTTCCGTGTTATATTCGTTGCTATTGAAAGCAGTAAGTGTAGCTAAAAAAAATACTCCATCAACGAATATCGTTGACAGAGTAAATGAAAGAAGGAAGACAGATTCATTACAAACCTCTCAAATCGAGTACATATAAATGGAGATATGCCTCTCTACTATATATGTACACAACTAAGGGGTTTGTATCAGCTTTTTGAGAAATTTATAGCAAATAATCTAAATATTTTTTTAGTAAGTCTCTCTGACGTTCCGACGGTATATAACATGCCATTTTTTCGCCATTTCGGATAGATCCTCGGAACATAAATTGAATTAATTCTGAAAGCGCCAGTAAATCCTCGTCCACGTGAATATCATGACTTAAGAAGAACTGCTTTTCTACTGGGTTTAAGAAGCGATTGACCATGTACGCCATTGCTGTACAGTGCGCATAATCATTTGTAGCTCGAATCGTACACGGCACAAAATTATCTTTTTCTCGATCATCATACTTATTAAACTTGCACTTTGCGTTAGACAAGCGTTTTGCTTTTGACTTGTAAGTTGTCCAGAACAATTTATTATTAGTCGTTTTCGCTTGGGTCCTAAAAAATGAAATTAAATTCTTTTGCAATTGCTTGTGTTTTTCTGAATGCGCATTTTCATACCAAGAGTGTGATAAGAGATATTTATGAGCTTTAGTGATTCGACTATAGTAATTTGTATTCAAAGTACTCGGTCTTCCCTTAGTTGAGTAGTCTTCGTAGATTGTTATTAATTCTTTGAGCTTCTCTCGTTGATCATATCTATTGTTATAGTTTACAATCATATATTTTTCTTCAGACTTAATTACTGAGTACTTATTGTACTGAAGATTAAAAAAATCATAATAGTATTTCTGCAATTGTCCATCGAACAGATAAGTTAAAATATAGACTTCCTGAAAACTATTAAACGCGCTTACAGGTAATAACGATACCATCTGCAACTTATCTTCTCCAAAAGCCATCAGAATTCCTAAGTTAGCAGCATTTTTCACATTAGCAAATAACGCATATTTTTCCTCAGCGTTGTAATCTGAGAGCCAAGTTACACTAGAATCATCTTCAATTCGAATGTGCCCTCCGTTAATTAAAACGTCAATATCTTGACTTGCTATTGGAAATACCTCAATAACCTCGGCCACTTCATCCATAATTAATGTATAGTCATTCTGTTGAATTAATTCATGTGCTTCATGATCCATCATCTTAAAAAGTTGATGTGTGATTGCGATTGATCTTCCATCAGCCAGTAGCTTCTTTAAGTGATCCAGTTTTTTTCCTTTTCCTCTTGCTGCAATTGGAGTAGTCATATTTAAATTTGTTGCACTAATGACTCGCTTAATTTCTGATAAGAACGGAGTTACAAAGATAAACTTTTTGCCGAAAGTGTTCTCATTCATCATTTGAATTGCATAACTTGTCTTTCCTGCACCACAGATTGCATCAATTACTTTTACTTTTTCCATTTGAATTTCACTCCTGATATTTGATTTAACACTTGTTTTATATCAGTTAAAATTCAAACGTAAATTGCTATTTATATAATTGAACTCTTTTTTTTGCATCGACTGCTCCGCTTGTCGCTCCGCAACCATGTCGACGCTGTATCGGAAAAGAGTTCGTTCGACCGGATTCTTCGAATCTCGATCTCACTTCACTTTTTCCGCTAGGTAACGAGTTTTTTATTTATTTATTTTTTCTTAATAACTTTTTTTCTTTTAAGAGAAGGAGCTCACGAAGCTATGTATACCAACACTTTTCTAATACTTATTACACAGTATTTCGTGCTAGAAGAATTAAGGGCTTATGAATTACAACATTTATGTAACTTTATGGACTGTTTATAACCTATTCTAGTGGCTAACGACCGCTTCGCTGGGTCGTCGCCATATCGAAAAAAGTATTCGTTCGTTCGGATTCTTCGAATCTCGACCTCACTTCATCTTTTTTCGCTAGATGGTAATTCTTTTTTTATTTAGCTGATTCATACTTTTCTCTTTTAAAAGAAATAGTATCAAGACTGTATAATCGCACTTCTACTTCAACAGCAAGCTGTTTCATCCGAAGCACGATCGAATCAAAACTTTAAAAAAATAAAAAGTTTCGGCTTCTTCGAATCCTCACTTTTTATGTTTTTTTAAAGACTTTTGATTCGGCAGGCATTTTTTTATTTTTTTTATTGATCAACGACTAAACACTAATCAATTGACTAATGACTAACTAAAAAACTTTAAAATTTCCCATTGTATACAACTCAAAAACATTAAGAACACTTTTAAAAATAATAACTTTTAAAAGGTAATTACCTCACTTGAGCCTCGGTAATTCGTTACAACTTAATGTCGCGACATGCACAGCTTCTTACCGTGTCATGAAGAAACGCTCCACCCAATATTGATTCAACAGTCAATTCTGTTAGGTTCAAATATTAAAAACCCTAATAACGGATAATAATGAATTCATCATTGCAAGATATTGATAAGGTTGGTCAATATCGAATGAATCCATATCCATCAGCAGAGTTTTGATTTTGCAACGGCATCTACGGACCTCGGAGTTATTTGATATAGGAGTGAACTCTCGGCACTTTAATGTCTCCAATGTTATTCGGTTGTAATACATTTATATCTAGATAAATGATTACGTAAACGAATATCTAAAATTAATTAGAGAATTATTTATTATATCTGTGCCATTGAAAACGTAAACGCTGCGCTCTGAAGTGAGCTAGCAGATATCATCTTTCATTTCCTTCAGACTAAATCGACATCACAATTGAAAATAGCCTAAGATTAATTTCTATGAGAGTGATCCTTTATTCCCGTAGAGCTTGTTCATTGCTCAATCACCAAGTTGATGAGTATTCATATTTCTCAAAGAGCCGAAGTCTAATACGAGCCATTTATGAGCCCCTCAGCCCATCCCAAAGACTCTATTAATATATTCTTGTTTCTCCTCATACGTTACTTCGCCTTTCTTCGCTCTTGTTCTGTATAAAGTCGTCTCCAAACAAGAGCGCAAATATCCGCCCAAGTTTTTAATTTCACTTCGATTGTTCATTACCTCTTTAACGACTCTAAGCACAATATCTTTATTGAGACCCTTGAGGCGATATTCGTTTGTGAGTTTGTGAATTGTTACCTCATCTTCATCGTTTCTAATGTCACTGATAACCGTTTCTTTGTTAACAAGCTTGTTAACAGATTTGTTATCATCATTATTACTTAAGTTATTATTAATATAGTTATTCTTATTAGTGGTTCTTTTTGACCCTTCTTGATGGGTCATTTTGACCCTTTGCTCTGACCAATTTGACCCTTCAGGAGAGTTCAAAGTGACCTCATCGCCTGAAAGATCATTTTGACACTTCAGGCTTGGGGCCTTATCTAATTGCATATTATTGTCGTTAACTTGGGCAGCATGATCCATGTCTTCTTTGATTGCAGTTTCAGTGTCCGAGTTTACTTTAATCAAATCATCATCTGTATATGCCAGTTTCAACGGGAATAGTTTATTCGCTCGTGTAAGTCCATCTCGCTCTTCTTCCAACAAACCATAGTCGGCCAATTCTTTCTTACAACGCTTAAAAGTAGATGAGGACATACCTAATAATTCTTCCGCCTTTTCAGCGCCAAGACGTACATAGTATTTTCCGTCATCCTGCCAATCGTTCTGCATCGATAACTTCACTTGATCCAACAATAGAATATAGACTAATTTTGTATTCGGCTTCATATCTCGATATGCTTCTCCCACTATCAACACTTTCGGTACTTGATAGTAGATGAGTTGATCTCGATCGTCTCTCGTAAAGTAATGACTCATCTCAAACTCTCCCCTACCCTGGATTTGAATTTTTCAGAGAGAGCCGTTATAATAACAACATTAGTGTTGTGTTTCGTATTGTTGTTGTTATTATAACGACCTTAACGGAACCTCTGATTACCCCGGAGTCTGTGAGAATGCCATCTCACGGCTCTATTTTTTTATTTTATAATACGAACAAACGTTCGTACACAACTACAACCGAAGCCCCTTTAGAGCTCCATATTTGCCATGTTTGCGCTTTAAATCCTTGCCCCATAGGTTTACATATCTTTTTGTGACGGTGATGTCCGTGTGACCCAATAGGTGCATCAGAGAGAACGCATCGATTCCCTCCATCACCATTCGCTTGGCCATCGTATGACGAAATGTATGAGGACTCACTCTCTTCTCGATACCTGCCAACTGTCCATAGCGAGTAAAGCGCCCTTGAATGCTGTGACTCTTTAAAGGACCATTGTCTCTATTGATAAATAGAGCATCTGTATCCAATTGTCCTCGAATGACTAAGTAGCGCTTCAATTGCTGCTGCGTGAACTCTGACAAATAAACAGTTCGCTCGAAATTATTCTTTGTCTTTCTAACAAGGAGTTCGTCTCCCCTGATGTCACCAATCTCAATACCGACAAGTTCTGATAGCCTGATTCCAGTGTCTAAGAATACAAGAAAGATCACTTCATCTCGAAAACCGACAAATGTCTTTTCGTCTCGCATGACTTTTAACAACTTTTCGATTTCACTGTTCTCTAGAGCGTCTATCATCTTGTGACGATCTTTAAGAAGTTTTATATCTTCCATCGGATTTGTTGAGATGAGACGTTTTCTGTATATGAAGTTGTAGAACGCTCTTAAAGCTCTCAGTCTTGTGTTGATAGTTGTGATCTTGATTCTCTCTTTACTGATCATAATGAGATGTTCAATGTCCGAAGTCTCCAGATCTACCAACTCTTTGTTCAAGATGCGCTTCGTTGCCATGAACTCGTTCCGATAGTAGTCAATCGTTGCTTGTCTAAGATTTTTTAAGTAACAGTGCTTAAAGAACTCATCGATTGCCTCTTCATCACTCACTCTTGTATGAATAATTCTCAATTCTTCTTTGGATAGTTCTCTTTTTCTGCGCATGCTTACACTCCCTTTAGCAATGAACACGATTCAATGAATACGATTCTTTGTAAAAACAGTCGTGTAAAAGAAAACACAAAAAAGGCCCTGACATAAGTCAGAGCCTAAAACTTGATACCGGTGGTCGGAGTCGAACCGACACTCCAGAGGAACACGATTTTGAGTCGTGCGCGTCTACCAATTCCGCCACACCGGCATATTATGTTGGAGGCGCCAGTCGGAATCGAACCGACGATAGAGGAGTTGCAGTCCTCTGCCTTACCACTTGGCTATGGCGCCAAATTTAATGGAGCGGAAGACGGGATTCGAACCCGCGACCCCGACCTTGGCAAGGTCGTATTCTACCACTGAACTACTTCCGCATAATGGCTGGGCTGGAAGGGATCGAACCTACGCATGTCGGAATCAAAATCCGATGCCTTACCACTTGGCTACAGCCCAATAAAATGGGGCGACTGAAGGGAATTGAACCCTCGAATGCCGGAATCACAATCCGGTGCGTTAACCACTTCGCCACAATCGCCATAATTATATTAAGAAGCAGGGGCAGCAGGAATCGAACCCGCGCTGACGGTTTTGGAGACCGTAGTTCTACCGCTAAACTATGCCCCTAAGTGGTGGGGGGCGGATTCGAACCGCCGAACCCGAGGGAGCGGATTTACAGTCCGCCGCGTTTAGCCACTTCGCTACCCCCCCACATGGTGGCTTTGGACGGAATCGAACCGCCGACACAAGGATTTTCAGTCCTTTGCTCTACCAACTGAGCTACAAAGCCATGTATGTAGTAATTTAATTAAAATGGCGGTCCTGACGGGGGTCGAACCCGCGATCTCCTGCGTGACAGGCAGGCATGTTAACCACTACACCACAGGACCACACTAATTGCGGGGGCTGGATTTGAACCAACGACCTTCGGGTTATGAGCCCGACGAGCTACCAGACTGCTCCACCCCGCGACGATATAAAATTTAAATGGTGACCCGTACGGGATTCGAACCCGTGTTACCGCCGTGAAAGGGCGGTGTCTTAACCGCTTGACCAACGGGCCATACTATTGATTGAAAAACTGGCGGAGAGCAAGGGATTCGAACCCTTGAGACGGTTTTGCCGCCTACACGAATTCCAATCGTGCTCCTTCGGCCACTCGGACAGCTCTCCAAAAAGAGAAAAGTGGCTCCGCAAGTAGGATTTGAACCTACGACCTACCGGTTAACAGCCGGTTGCTCTACCACTGAGCTATTGCGGAACGATCTTGCCTGGCAGCGTCCTATCCTCACAGGGGGAGACCCCCAACTACTTTCGGCGCTGAAGCGCTTAACTTCCGTGTTCGGCATGGGAACGGGTGTGGCCGCTTCGCTATCGCCACCAGACAAGTATTATATTAACATTATTTAGTCATAACGTCAATATTTTTTAAGAGATTGTTCTCTCAAAACTGAAGACTCATCAATTCATACAAACCGTTAGACTAGATCAAAGCCTCGACCGATTAGTATCATTCAGCTCCACACGTCGCCGTGCTTCCACCCATGACCTATCTACCTCATCGTCTCTGAGGGGTCTTTCTTGATTGCTCAAAGGGAAATCTCATCTCGGAGGGGGCTTCATGCTTAGATGCTTTCAGCACTTATCCCGTCCGCACGTAGCTACCCAGCGATGCTCCTGGCGGAACAACTGGTACACCAGCGGTGCGTCCATCCCGGTCCTCTCGTACTAAGGACAGCTCTCCTCAAATTTCCTGCGCCCACGACGGATAGGGACCGAACTGTCTCACGACGTTCTGAACCCAGCTCGCGTACCGCTTTAATGGGCGAACAGCCCAACCCTTGGGACCTACTCCAGCCCCAGGATGCGATGAGCCGACATCGAGGTGCCAAACCTCCCCGTCGATGTGGACTCTTGGGGGAGATCAGCCTGTTATCCCCAGGGTAGCTTTTATCCGTTGAGCGATGGCCCTTCCATGCGGAACCACCGGATCACTAAGCCCGACTTTCGTCCCTGCTCGACTTGTAGGTCTCGCAGTCAAGCTCCCTTCTGCCTTTGCACTCTTCGAATGATTTCCAACCATTCTGAGGGAACCTTTGGGCGCCTCCGTTACTGTTTAGGAGGCGACCGCCCCAGTCAAACTACCCACCTGACACGGTCCTCCAGCCGGATCACGGCTGCGAGTTAGAGACTCTATACGCAAAGGGTGGTATCCCAAGGGTGTCTCCACCGAAGCTGGCGCTCCGGCTTCACAAACTCCCACCTATCCTGTACATCGCGTACAAAGCCTCAATATCAGGCTGTAGTAAAGCTCCATGGGGTCTTTCCGTCCTGTCGCGGGTAACCTGCATCTTCACAGGTACTATGATTTCACCGGGTCTCTCGTTGAGACAGTGCCCAAATCGTTACGCCTTTCGTGCGGGTCGGAACTTACCCGACAAGGAATTTCGCTACCTTAGGACCGTTATAGTTACGGCCGCCGTTTACTGGGGCTTCGGTTCAGTGCTTCTCTTGCGATGACACATCCCCTTAACCTTCCAGCACCGGGCAGGCGTCAGCCCCTATACTTCATCTTGCGATTTAGCAGAGACCTGTGTTTTTGCTAAACAGTCGTTTGGGCCTATTCACTGCGGCTTATGTTGCCATAAGCGTCCCTTCTCCCGAAGTTACGGGACCATTTTGCCGAGTTCCTTAACGAGAGTTATCCCGCGCGTCTTAGAATTCTCATCTCGCCTACCTGTGTCGGTTTACGGTACTGGCGCCGACCTCCTTACTAGAGGCTTTTCTTGGCAGCGTGAAATCCGGTACTTCGCCCTACGGGCTCCACATCACAGCTCAGCCTTGTGTGTCGGGCGGATTTGCCAACCCGACGGCCTCGCTGCTTGTCCGTGCACTTCCAGTCGCACGGTTACCTTATCCTTCTGCGTCCCCCCATCGTTCAAACGGTGGTACGGCGGTACAGGAATATCAACCTGTTGTCCATCGCCTACGCCTTTCGGCCTCGGCTTAGGTCCAGACTAACCCTGAGCGGACGAGCCTTCCTCAGGAAACCTTGGGCTTTCGACGGAGGGGATTCTCACCCCTCTTTTCGCTACTCACACCGGCATTCTCACTTCCAAGCGCTCCACGGCTCCTCACGATACCGCTTCACTGCTGCTTGGAACGCTCCCCTACCATCCCTTACGGGATCCATAGCTTCGGTGGTATGTTTAGCCCCGTTACATTTTCGGCGCGGCGTCACTCGACTAGTGAGCTATTACGCACTCTTTGAATGGTGGCTGCTTCTAAGCCAACATCCTAGTTGTCTGTGCAACGCCACATCCTTTTCCACTTAACATACACTTGGGGACCTTAGCTGATGGTCTGGGCTGTTTCCCTTTCGACTACGGATCTTATCACTCGCAGTCTGACTCCCGAGTACAAGTTGCCGGCATTCGGAGTTTGACTGAATTCGGTAACCCTGTGGGGGCCCCTAGTCCAATCAGTGCTCTACCTCCGGAACTCTTCACCTCGAGGCTAGCCCTAAAGCTATTTCGGGGAGAACCAGCTATCTCCAGGTTCGATTGGCATTTCACCGCTA